>DCUI01000321.1 GCA_002327785.1 Phycisphaerales bacterium UBA2218 | reverse complement strand
GCTTCAACTCCTTCCGCCTGGGCATCCCCGGCATGGGCGGCGGGACCTTCCATTCAAGGGATGAACCCCAGTTACTCGGCTTCGAGGAGAACACGCCGCACTACAAGACCCTCTTCACGAGCTACTGCCGGCAGATCCAGGAGCATCTGCGGGCGAAGGGCTGGCTTGACGAGGCGTTCGTCTACTGGTTCGACGAGCCGGACCCGAAGGACTATGCCTTCGTCAACAACGGCTTCGCGAAGCTCAAGGTCGCAGCCCCCGACATCAATCGCATGCTCACCGAGCAGGTGGAGCCTGCCCTGATCGGCGGCCCGAACATCTGGTGCCCGATCTCCAACCACTACCGGCACGACCTCGCCGAGCAGCGGCGGGAGCATGGAGAGAAATTTTGGTGGTACATCTGTACTGGTCCCCGGGCTCCGTACTGCACCCTGTTTATCGATCACCCTGGGACCGAATTGCGAGTGTGGCTCTGGCAGACCTGGCAGCGCAAGATCGACGGCATCCTTGTCTGGCAGACCAATTACTGGACCAGTTCCGCCGCTTATCCCGAAGCCGACCGTCCGCAGAATCCCTATGAAGACCCCATGGGCTGGACCTCGGGCTATAGCACGCCGACGGGCCAGAAGCGCCCCTGGGGCAACGGCGACGGTCGGTTCATCTATCCCCCGGTCGCAGCAGGCAACGCCCACCCCGCCTCGCCGGTGCTCGAGGGGCCGGTGGACAGCATCCGCTGGGAGATGCTTCGCGACGGGATTGAGGACTACGAGTATTTCGCGATGCTGAAGAAACTGATCGCGGCCAAGGGAGCCAGGCTCAGCCCCGCTCAGAAGGATCGCTTCGCCGCGATGCTCGACGTGCCGGCCGGCGTGACGAAAGACATGACGACCTTCACAAAGGACCCAGCCCCCATCGAGGAGCATCGCGACCGCCTCGCTCGGGCCATCGCGGAACTAACCCGGTTGTGACCATCACCGACGGGATCGTGAATAAAAGCCTCTGACATGCGTCTATGACTACAGGCGCCCATGATCGGCGCAGGCGTGCCGATGCACGTGGCGCCCACAGATGAAGGGGACCCAGGGTCGGATGAACGGATCACCACCCAGAGAAATCAGTGTCGTCGAGCCCATCGGCCCGGCAATCGAGCGAGTCACGACGATCCTGTTCCGGCCTTTTGACCTCGGCAAGTGGTTCGTTATCGGCTTCTGTGCCTGGCTGGCGCAATTGGGCGACGGGGGAAGCGGGGGAGGGGGAGGCGGCGGCAATCCGCAACACAAGGTTGGTCGCGGAGAGATCCGCCGCCAGCTTGTCGACGCCAAGGACTTCGTGGTGCACAACCTCGACTGGATCGTCCCCGTGGCGATTGCCGCGGCGGTAGTCATCCTCGGCTTGTGGCTGTTGCTGCTGTGGCTCAGCAGTCGCGGGCGATTCATGTTCCTCCACTGCGTCGCACAGAACAAGGCGGAAGTAAGGAATCCCTGGCATCGATTCCGCGGCCACGCGAGCAGTCTGTTTGCGTTCCGGGCCGTCGTGGCACTCATCACGCTCGGCGCGGCCGTCGTTCCGTTTGTGGTAGGCGGGATCGTGGTCGGTGTCTCCACGGCCACGCTCGGCCTCAATCCGCTGACGATCCTGGGTCTCGTCGCAGCCGTCATGTACTTCGTCGCAGTCCTGATCGTGTCGGCCGTCATCGCAAAATTCACCAAGGACTTCGTCGTGCCGATCATGTACCTTCACGCAATCCACACCACCGAAGCATGGCGCGTGTTCCTGGACCTGCTCTCGGTCAACAAGGCGAGATTCGTCCTGTACATCCTGGTCCAGATCGTCATTGCGGTGGCGATTGGGACGGCGCTTTTCATGGCCGCGTGCTGCACGTGCTGCTGTGCGGCGTGCCTGTTCATCCTGCCCTACATTGGGACGGTGGTCTTGTTGCCGGTGCACGTCTTCAGCCGGTCGTACAGTCTGTACTACCTGGCCCAATATGGCCCCCAACTGGATGTGTTCGCCCCCAGCCCCGGCGAAACGTGCTCATAGTATGCCCGTAAGGGCATATCGTAGCACGGGCATCTTGCCCGTGAGCAGCATGGGCGCGAACGCCCATGGGGTCCAGGTCACTCCGCCCCCCGCATGGTCACGGGCAAGATGCCCGTGGTACTCCCGGCCGGGACGGCCGTGCTACTTGGACAGACGATCCCAGTCCTCGGTTCGCGTGCCCTGGTACGTAGTCAGCGTGTACTGGAACGCGCGCTCGGATCGCGGCTGCATGAGCAGGGTGAACTTGACCGTGTCCAGGTCTACCTTCTCGAATTGGTCAATCTGTCCGGCTCGCGTCAACGTCCAGTATTGCGTCTCGAAGTTGCGGCGGATCTCGATCCGGACAGGGACATCCCGCGTGTTCTTCACTTTGACCTCGAATGTCTGGATCTCATCCCAGCCTGCAACGTCGCGATCGCGGTCAAAGCGGTAGCTGTCCGTCCGGGTCTCCATCAGCACGGGCTCGACGAGGACGTTCTCGACCGGCCCGAGATCCAGCTCCGCTTCTTCACCCACTGGGATGTACTTGAACGAGGACCGGCCCTCGTAGGACAAGTGCCCCTGTGCGTCGGCCCTGCGATAGGCGGTGAGCGTGCCGTCGGGGATCGGCGTGGCCCCGAGCTTGTGCTCCTGGTCGTTCTTGAAGCTCAGGAACCGAACAACGACGGGCCCGTGTCGGTCTTCCTCGAACTTGTACAGATTGACGACCGGCACGTCGTCCACGTCGAAGCTCAACAGCCGCTTCGACCAGGCATTGGGGATCGTCTCGGTGCCCTCGATGGTATACAGGAAATACTCGCTGAGACCCTCCTTCACGATTTCCTTGGGCCCGGCGAGGCCCGCTGCCATTGGCGCCGGAGCAGCCATGTCAAAGGCCATCTTCTCCACGCGTTCGAGCCCTCTCTCGGCGAGGTGGTCTATGCCCAATCTCAGGACAGGCTCAGTCATGGGTCGGCCGTAGGGGTACTCGCGTTGGGCCAGTTCGGCGATCTCGTCGAGAATGTGGACCTTGCCGACAATGAGCCGGACCTGGGCGTTTTCGTAGTCCTCGCCGCTGTGGTTCGTCACGCGGACGTAGCCCTCCAAGTGCATCGTCTTCTCGTCCGCCGAGAGTGTGCCCATATAGAACGCCCGCCAGGAAAGGCCGCTGGTCAGATAGGTGATCTCGACGGGGACCTTCCCGCTGATCTCGCTGCGGACGTTCCACACGCCGACGTTCTTCACACGCGCCGGATAGACCAGTTCGTCGATCTCGACGGCGTCGGGCCGGCCCTTCGGCAGCATTTCCAAGCTCGTTGGATCGATCAGAGTGTTCTCCCACGAGAACTGGAGGGCGTTTTCGCCTTCTTTGAGCGTCAGCGCCCGGCCGTCCCGCACGAGGGTCATGTCCGCGGAATTGTAGATCGTAAGCTGCGCCGAATCCCTCGCCGGCAGAGTGACCAGATCAACCTTGGCGTGAGCGACAGCAGCAAGAAACGCCAACGTGAAGAAGACGTGCAAATGCCTCATACAGGGAACTCCCGCAGATTTCAGACTTCCCGGCGACGATGCTGTTTGTAGTGTGCCCGTAAGGGCATATCTTGAGTCTGTAGCGGACCCGCGAGGGCATGAAAGATAACGCCTTACGGCGTCACTACAAGCGAGCACAGCCGGTCTCATTGGCAACAACCCTTTCACTGGGTCCGGGCGGACCGCTTGTTCCAGTCCTCGGCCCGGACGCCTTGATAAGTCGTCAGCGTGTACTCAAACGTCTTCTTCGACTGCGGCGGCAGGTCCAGCGTGAATTTGACCGTGTCCAGATCGACCTTCTCGAAAGCGGTCTCGTCGCCGCTTCGTTTGAGGTCCCACTGCGGCATGCCGAAGTTGCGACGAATCTCGATCTTCGCCGGGACATCGCGAGTGTTGCGGACCTCGACGGAAAACACACGGATTTCGTCCCAGCCGCTGACGTTGCCCCTCGTGTCGAAGCGGTAGTTCTCCGTCTTGTAGTCCATGAGCCTGGGCTCGACGACCACGTCGGCAACCACCCCGAGGTTCAGCTCCACCTCGTCGTTGACGGGGATGTACTTGAACGAGGACTGGCCCTCGTACGACAGGTGCTCCTGCTCATCGACCGCTCGATAGACCTTCAGACCGCCGTCGGGGATCGGGGTCTGGCCGAGCTTGTGCTCCCGGTCGTTCTTGAAGCTCAGGAACCGCACAACGTGTGGGCCATACCGTTCTTCCTCGAACTTGTACAGGTTGATGACGGGTACGCCCTCGACATCAAAGCTCGCCAGCCGCTTCGACCAGCCGGTGGGAATCGTCTCGGTTCCTTCGATCGTGTAGAGGAAGTACTCGCTAAGGCCCTCCTTCACGATCTCCTTGGGTTTGGCAGCCACCGCGACGGTCATCTCGCTGAGCATACGCACAGCCGGCGCGCTCTTGCGCGAGGCGTGTGCAGCCTGCGGCATCATCGGCACAGCCTCGCCGGGGCGACCAAAGGGGTACTCGCGTTGGGCGAGCTCGGCGATCTGATCCAGGATGTGGACCTTGCCAACGATCAGGCGGGTCTGCGCGTTCTCGTAGTCCTCGCCACTGTTGTTCGTGACGCGGACGTAGCCCTGGAGCTGCATCGTTTTCTCGTCCTTCGTCAGCGTGCCCATGTAGAAGGCCCGCCAGGTCAAGCCGCTCGTGAGATACGTGATCTCGACAGGGACGGGGCCGCTGATCTGGCTCCGGACATTCCACAAGCCAAGGTTCTTCACTCGCGGCGGGTAGACCAGCTCGGCGATGTCAATCTTATCGACCTGGGCTTTCGCCAGCATCTCGAGGCTCGTCGGGTCGATCAGCGTGTTCTCCCACGAGAATTGCAGGGCATTCGTTCCCTGTTTGAGGGTCAGGGCCCGGCTCTCACGGACGAGCGTCATATCCGCCGAGTTGTAGATCGTCAGTTGAACGGTGTCGCGGGAGGGCAGCGTGGTCAAGTCCACCTTGGCCGTCGCGACGCCCGCCATCACCATGAGCACTGTCAGAGATGAGATTGAACGTTTCATTGGATGACTCCAGTATTTGTTATGGCCGGACCACCCTGTTCTGTCACCCCTGCGAAAGCAGGGGGCCATCCGATGGGTCTGTGGATTTCCGCCTGCGCGGGAATGACAGAGGAGCGGCGTTCGACCGTCCCTTCATCATATCGTCACTGCCCTGGCCGAACGTTGCGGCGATGATAGTGCATCGTCAGCTCTTTCGCCGCCGGGCCCTTGTCGGTCCGAGCGGGCAACTCGATCTCGAACTTGAGCGTCGAGGCATCCTTTTTAATGTATTTGAGATTGCACTCTTCCATGTCCCACTGGCCCGGGATGTGCTGGATCATCGTCAGGACTGTGGGGCTGTCTTTGAAATTCTCGACCTTGGCCGTAATGACCTCATCGGTATCGAACAGGACGATGCCGCCACTGTTGTTCTTGCGGATCTCGATCTGGGCGTCCCGCATCTTGTGCTGGGTGACGACGATATCCCGGCTGTCCCCGATATAAAGCTCCATCTTCTCGCCGACCGGCACGAGCGAGGCATTGTCCTCACCCAGAAAGATCGTGGAGCCATGGCCGTCCTGCTGGAAGAGGCGGGCCTTGCCGCCCCAGAGGGCGAACTTGCCCAGGCCGCCCTTGTCGCTGTTGGTGACCTCGTAGCTGACCGGGATGCCCACGTTCTGGTTCTCAAGCTGCTCCGGGTCCCAGGGCAGGCTCGCCGCGTCGAATGTCCAGATCTTGCGGACCGGTACGTTCGGCTCGTTCAGAAACAGCATCTGCTTGGTCTCTTCGTGATCGATGCCCTGCTCGAAGGCCTCGCCGTAGTCGAGCAGGACGCGGGCCTTCTCGAAATCCTCGCCGGAAAAGTTGCGAAGGACCAGGTAACTCTTGAGGTCCACGAAGGTTTCGGCCTTGTTCGCGACCGCCTTGTACGTGATGAGCCGGTCGATATTGCTCAGCAGGTAGCTGATGCGGACGGTCTCCGCGAAGTCGCCGGTGCTGTTGATCTCCCAGACCAGCGCCGCTTCGCCCGGCGGGTAGCTGATGCTCAGCAGCGTCACGTCGCCGGGATGATCGAGGCTCTCCAGCCGGATGGAATCCTCATCGATCTGGACGCCCTTCCAGGAGAAATCCACCTTGTTGAGGCCCTTCTGGAGCGTCAGCACCCGCTCCTCTTCGATCAAGGTCGCATTCGGGTTGTCCAGCCGGATAACGGTCGCCGCCCGCTCGGGCAACGCCACGAGCTTGATCCTCGCCTGCGCCCCCGCCACTACACACAGCAGAACCAGAACACCGATCACAACGATACGTTTTGCGTTCATATCCATGTCTCCCAAAAACCTCAATACAATGATTGCATCTTCACCGTAGCATGGGCATCCTGCCCATGAGTATCACGGGCGTCCCGCCCGTGGAAACCAAGACAGCCATAAGGCAGGGCCAAGATGGCCCTGCGACTCACGGGCAAGATGCCCGTGCTACTTTTCGGACAATCCCTCCTGCCGCACACCATGATATGTCGTCAGTTCGTACTCGAAAACTTGCGTCCGTCGGGGCGGAACGGTCATTTCGAATCGTGCATGG
Organism: Phycisphaerales bacterium UBA2218; assembly: GCA_002327785.1. Classification (GTDB taxonomy): domain Bacteria; phylum Planctomycetota; class Phycisphaerae; order Sedimentisphaerales; family Anaerobacaceae; genus PLanc-01. The sequence continues at coordinate 23,962 of DCUI01000321.1, read as the reverse complement.
GTCGCATCGTGCTTGCGATACGTTGCGCCGCCATCCGTCAGCTTGAGTGTCCAGTACGGCGTCACGAAGCCGCGGGTCACCTCGACCTGCACCGACAGCGTGCCGGCATTGGCAATCTCAATTTTCCAGGACCGCACTTCCTCCCAGCCGTTGATTTCGCCTTTAGCGTCAAACGTATGATTCGCAGTCCTGTAGCCCATCAGCACGGGCTTGACTTCGACCAGCCGGGCGGGCCCGAGGTTCAACTCGACTTCATCGCCCACAGGGATATACTTCACGTCCATCCCGCCGACATACGACAAATGCCCCTGCTCATCCGCCCGGCCATAGATGCGAACCGTCCCATCCGGCAGCGGCGTCTCGCCGAGCTTGTGCTCCTCGTCGTTGGCGAAGGACAGGAATCGAATCGTTTGGGTTCCCCACCGTTCCTCATCATATTTGTACAGGCCCTTGACCGGGATGCCATCGGTTTCAAAGGACATCAGCCGCTTGCCCCATTGGTTCGGGATCGTCTCCGTCCCTTCGATCGTGTAGAGGAAGTATTCGCTGAGCCCCTCTTTCTGGATCGCCTTGCGACCCAGAGACTCATTCAGTCTCTTCCCAAACGCATATGGGGGGACGAGATCCTTCTCGTCGCGAAATGCCCCGTTGCCTGCGATTCCGCCAAGCGGACCAACTGGCAACGGACTGCCATAGGGATACTGCCGCTGGGCCAGCTCGGCGATCTGGTCGAGGAGATGGACCCGGCCGACGACAAGCCTCGTTTGAGCATCCTCGTAGTCTTCGCCACTCTTGTTGCTGACCCGTACATAGCCTTCCAGACGCATGGTCTTCTCGTCCTGCGAGAGCGTGCCCATATAGAAGGCACGCCAGGCAAGGCCGCTGGTGAAGTAGGTCAACTCGAACGGCGTCTGGCCGTCGATCTCGGAACGGATCAGCCAGCGGCCAAGCTCCCTCAGCCTCGGCGGGAAGACCAGTTGCTGCACCTCGACCCGGTCCTTGTGCTCCAGCGGCTCCAGATGGAGCGAAGTCGGATCGATCAGGGTATTGACCCACATGAACTGGAGCCAGTTCCAGCCCCGTTTCAAGGTCAGGTTGCGTCGCTCCCGCACGAGCGTCAAATCGGCGGCGTTGTAGATCGTCAGTTGCACGTTCTCGCGCCGAGGCAGCACGACCAGCTCGATCGCACTGGCCGGGGCAAACGGCGGTTGCTCATCGATCTCTGTTGCGCCCGCCTGTGCAGCCCCGGTGGCATCGTCAAGCGCAGCTTGGCGATGGTTGGTTGTGTCGCGGGCATCCTGCCCGCGATCTTTCGTGGCATCGGCATCCTGCCGATGATTCATGGGCTGGAAGCCCATGCCACCAGGGCCTTCGGCCTTGACGCTGCCACCCGGCGCATCCGCTAAGGCAACAACTTGTTCGGCTTCCCCGCGCGTTGTCACAGCCATCTCCGATGAAGGCTGCAAAGGCGCCGAAAGCCGTGCCGGCGCATCCTTGCGGGCCCGATCCGGAACCGCCAGCAGCGCAATGCCGACGATGACAGCCGCCGCGACCGCGCCCAGCCACGGCAATCTATGTACAAAGAGCCTCCTCCAGCGGCCCGCCCGCTGGGCGTTGCGGATCGTCTCGGACAGCAGCACGCGGGAGGCCTTGACATCGTCGCGGAGCAACTCCAGGGCGGTGAGCTTGCGCGCCAGCTCCTGGAGCCTTCGGCGGCAGGCATCGCACGTTTGGAGGTGGGTACGAGCCTCGTTCGAGTCCGCCTCGGAGGCCAGGTCGTACTGGTAATCGATAAGCTGCTGATCTGTCAGATGCGCGTTCATTTCGTTGCACCTATCGAATCCGGCAGTCGCTGCGCCAACGTGGCCAACGCCCGCGACATCTGGGTCTTCACCGCGCCGACGGAACAGCCCAGCGCCTGGGCGACCTCGCGATAGCTGAGCTGCTGATAGTAGGCCAGGACGAGCGTGGCCCGTTGCCCGGTCGGGAGCGATTCGACGGCCCGTCGGACCTGCTCTTTCTGCTCTTGGCGAACCAGCTCATCGGCCGGGTCTGCGGCATTCTCATCCGCGACGCCGGCAAGCGGCGGACTGGTCTGTTCGTCGCAGTCGCTTTCCTGATTGAGGGAGACCGTCATCCGCCGTTTGCGCCGGCGGACACCGTCGATGGTGACTCGCGTGGCAATGGTGAAGAGCCAACTCTTGAAGCCTTCGCCCCGGAAGGTGTAGGCCTTTTCGTGGACCCGTTTGAAGGTCTCCTGGAAAAGGTCTTCGGCCTGGTCTCGATTGCCCGTCATGTGACACAAATACCCCAGCACGCCGTCCCCATAGCGGCAGACAAGCTCGCGAAACGCCGTCGGATCACCCTCCAGGTGAGCGGCGATCAGATTCTCATCTGAATATCCCATCGAGGCTACGACTCCTACTACTCCCTTAGACGAGCATCGTAGCAATGAGGTTGACAAGCTCGACGTAAATTCAATGTAAAACGAAGAGCATGGGACACATAGGACCTATGGGACCGATAGAACGCGCGCCAGCCCTGGTGTGGCGCAAGTCCTATATGTCTTATTCGTCCCATGAGTCCTATCTTTTCAGTCCTTGTCCATCGCCCAGAAGACAGCATTCGTGAGCAATTTCCGGAATTGCGGGTTCTTGAAGTCGTCAGGATGGCCGAGCGACGTGTAGAACACCCGCGATTTCTCGCAGCGGTTCGTCCACGCGACGGGCTCAGGCGACTGGTCCGGGATCGTCCCGACGAGCAGCAACTGCGCGCCGACTGCGAGCGGACTGGGCCGGTAGAGCGAGCCATTGCTGAGCAACGGCAACTCGATGCCCCTGAGAATCGCGTGCCCCTCAACACCGGCAGCCACCGTGATCGTCGCCACGGGGCCGGCACCGTGATGGCCGCGGTAATTGCCGCCGAGCACCTCGGCGTCGAACTGGGTCCATTCATCATGCCCTTGGGGCGAGGTGCCGCGAGAGTCGAACGCGTGACTGGCAGTGCGAAGTCCGATCAGCGGTCCGCCGCGATCCAGGAATTCCCGCAGGTACTTCATCTGGTCGGCCTGAAACGACCGCCGCCGGACAAAGACGACAACAAGATTCGCGTCGGTCAGAATCTCCATGCCTCGGATGGTATGGATTGCCTCGCCCTGCTTTCCCGTGCTCGCCTGGAGAACCTCGCAATCCAAACCATGTTTGAGTTCCAGCTCGCGTGCGAATTCCGGCAGCGTTTCGACCGCTCGGTACTCGCTCTCCGCACAGAGGAAGACCACGAGCGGCCGCTTGTCCTCTCTGAACCGGAACGCCGGCTCGCCGGTGAAGACGTTGGACGTGGTCGTCGGACAGACGTACTGTTCGACGTGCTCGACGACGAGATCGGTTCCGGTGAAATGGCTCACCTGCGGCGGCCGCCGGGAATTGTACATCGTATCGGTCAGATCCCGCATCAGGACAACATTCTTGCCGGCGTTGGCGAGATTGCGGAGCCCGAACGGGCGGCCGAGCACGCACATGTTCGTGTGCACCCCCATCAGGATCACGTTCTCGAGCCCCCGCGCTTCGAGCAGGTTCCAGACCTCGACACCGGAATCGCTGATCGCATCCTGATCCTCAATGCGGATCACGTCGATCTGCCCGGTCCAGGGCGAGCCCTCTTTGCACGGAGGCCGGCAGTCGCAGCCGCCGTCCGAGTGGTCGATGGGGTAGCCGGCCGTCTTCTCGGCATCGTCTTTCCACTGTCGCCACGAACTGACTGCCTCGGGCACACTGACCGCCTTCGGGGCAGCGGTCGCTCGTCGGCGGGCGGGATGATCCCTGTAGTGCTCGATCGTGCCGCTGGGGGCATGAACGATCAATATGCCCTTGTCTCTCGCCGTGGATATCACGTGATTCATCACCGGGGCCAGTTCGCCGACCCGTTCGGTCGCCCCCGTGCACCAGTGCCGATCCCACATGTCGCAGATGATGATCGCCGTCTCGCAGGGGTCCCACTGCTGTTCTGCATAAGCTACGCGGAACCGGCCTGGCGCATCCGGGATCGCCACGCGACTTCGCAGAGGAACTGAAAACGTCTGCCCGGCAATAGCCTGCCCGCAGACAAGGATCGCCAAGGTAATGACGTGCAGGGTGTGCCGTGTGCACCGTTTGCTTCTGTTCGACCTCATGCAAAATCCTCCGTCTGCCCTCGTCACATGCGATTCACCTAAACAAGGGCGGTCCAGCCGCCGTCGACGTAGAAGATCTGCCCCGTGATGAAATCCCCCGCCGGCGAAGTGAGCAAAACCGCCGTGCCGACGAGGTCCTCCGGCCGTCCCCAACGACCCAAGGGCGTCTTGGAGAGCACCCACCGACTGAACTCGGCATCGGCTTGCAAAGGCGCCGTCAGTTCGGTCGCGATGTAGCCAGGCCCTATGGCATTCACGTTGATCCCATACCTGGCCCACTCGACGGCCAGGGTCTTCGTCAGGCCCAGCAGGCCCATCTTGCTGCACGCGTAGGCAGCGATGGTCGGCCGGGCCGCATGACAGGCCAGCGAGCCGATGTTGACGATCCGACCGCCTTTGTCCACCTCCCGGCGATGCCGGCAGAACGCCTGAGACAGCAGCAACGCCGAAGTCAGGTTCACCTCCATCACGCGGCTGAAGTCCTCCAGGGACATCTCCTCGGTAGACTCCCGCACGGTGATTCCCGCACAGTTCATCAGGATATCGATCCCCCCGGTCGCTTGAACAATAGCATCGAAGAGCGTCCCGATGCCACTGAGATCGGCCAGATCGAAAGGGAAAGCCCACGCCCTGCGGCCCATCCGTCCCTCGATGAACTGGCTCGCAGCAAGAAGCTCGCTCTCGGTCCGGGCAGTCAAAACGACATCCGCCCCATGCTCGGCAAGTCCCTTCGCCAAGGTCAGCCCGATCCCTCGGCCTGCCCCCGTGACCAGGGCCGTTCGGCCGGTCAAATCGAAAAGTCGGCTCTCCATGCGACACAATAGAGCACAAACCGATCCGGCTGACAAGCTCCACTCGCTTCAGATGGGTAGAACACGGAGGCAAGAGGACAAACTGTCTATGCTGCTGGCCCTGTCGGATGGCTGCAGCGGGATTACCGGGCTTTGATGTCGTAGCACATCAGCACCGGGCCGTGGCGGATGTAGAGACGGCCATTGCTGACGGCCGGATGGGCCCAGTGCTCTTTGCTGCCTTTGGTCACGCGGAAGGAACTGACCAGTTCATAGCCGTCCGGCTTGATCTTGATCAGGCCGACCTGGCCCTTCTCCCCATACCCATACAGCATGCCGTCCACGTAGAGGACGGAGCCCTTGCCGACGAGCTTGTCGGCGAACTTGACTTTGCCGGAGGCCAGATCAAGGCAGGTCCAGTTCCCGTTCGTGCTGGCCCCATGAATGTTGCCCTCGACGAGGACGATGCCGCCGTGGTGGACATCGAGTGATTTCTCGGACCATTTCTGGGTGACGCCCGTCCCGTCGGGCGAGAGCAGAAAACCAAGGGTGCCATGATGGTAGCCGTTGGTGATGCACATCAACCCGTCCTCATAGGCCGGGCTGACCGCTTGGATATCGTAGCTGACCTCGTGCGGGATGATCCAATGGACTTTGCCGGTATCCGCATCGACCCCGATGCCCGCTTTCTCGACGAGGGTCAGAATCAGGCGGGTGGTCCCGCGTTCGACCAGGACTGGGGAACAATAGGCGGAGGGCTGACTGAGTCCCTTGGTCGTCCAGATGGTTTCGCCGGTCATTTTGTTCAGGGCGACGACAGTCGCATCCTGGCCGCCCGGCGTGCAGATGATCCTCTCCCCGTCGATCAGGGGCGATTCCGCAATTCCCCAAGTGATGTTCTTCCCCTTGAATTTGTCCAGCGTATCGACATGCCAGATGTGCTCGCCGGTCTTGGCTTTGTGGCACGCGATCCGACCCTGACCGCTTATCAAGTACAGGCGGTCGCCGTCGATCGTCGGAGTGGTGCGGGCGCTCGGGTAATTGCCCGCCTTGGTCCACTCCGGCCCGTAGTTGACCTTGTACTTCGGCGTCCCCTCCAGGTCGAACGCGAACAGGTACCCCTGGCCGTCGATCATTCCCGCGGTATAGACCATGCCGTCGGCGACAGAGACCGACGAATACCCCTCGCCCAATCCCTCATAGGACCACAACTCGGTCGGACCACCCCGGGGCCATTGCATCATGAGCCCCGTCTCGGGAGAGGTCCCGTCACGGTTGGGCCCCCGGAACTGGGGCCAGTCCACGGCGTTCGCCACCGAGACTACGGCCAGAACCATCGAGAGCACGACACGGATTCGCCTCGCGGATTCCATACACCACCGCCCTTTCATTGATGCCTGCAATGATAGATGGTCAGAGGCTGCCGGGAAACCGGCTCGGGGCATCTTATTGCTTGGTGATCGCCTTGTGGCCGCGACCCGGCTTTCGCTTCTTGCGGCCGGCCCGCAGAGCACGCTGTCGATTGAGCACCTTGCGCCCCCCGGCCGTCTGCCGGCGGGAGCGGAACCCCTGGCTCCTCTTCTTCTTGCGATTGCTGTTGCGCCCTTGTTCCATAGTATCCTTCCGTCCTCAGACCATCAGTTCGAACGATCATCAACACAAGCACGGGTACCCGAGCCGCCGCCCAGCCGGTCTCACCCGGTGGACGGTTGATGGAGCATAACAGAAAGGCGGCGGCATTTCAACGCTTTTTCGGCAAAGATGCCCATCAGGCGCGTTCCGGCGAGGCCGGGTCCTGCTGGTAGAATTTTTTCAGTTCCTCATAGAGCCTCGGGTAGACCCGCTGCAGTTCGTTCGGGGTCTCGAAGAAGCTCTCCGTAGCCACGGCGAAGAACTCTGCCGGGTCGGTCGCTCCGTATTCATCGAGCACTTCCGGCCGCCTGGACTGCACTGCCCGGCGAAACCCATCATAATCCCGCCCGAGGGCCCGAGCCCAGGCGTCGAAGGTCGCTTCGTCCCGCAGGACCGGCGTGCTGTCGCCCCGCCCATGGGAGCTGTCAAGCTGGTGGGCGAACTCGTGCAGGGTCACGTTCTGCCCATCCTCGATGTCGGTGGCGCCTCGCCTCACGTCGTTCCAGGAAAGGACGACCGAGCCGTGATGCCACGATTCACCCAACCGAACATCGTCGGTCTCAAGAACCGTGTCTCCGACGAGGTGGCGGACATCCGGGACCACGAAGGCATCGGGGTACACCAGGATGGACTTCAGGCCGGGGTAGTAATCCGTCTTGCGGTGGAGTAGCAGGAGGCAGGCATGGGCCGCGATGGTCACCCGAATCTCATCCGTGATCTCCAGGCCGCCGCAACCCTCGAAACGCTTCTCGGCAAGAAACACAAGGAGATGCCGCCTCAACTCCTGGCGGTCGGACTCCGGCAGCCGGACATACAGCGGCACGTTTTTCTCCAGGATCGCCAACCATTCGTCCGGGAAGGACCGGCCCGCCAGTTTCTTTCGTCGTCTTTCCCTGAACAGCATTTTCTATTTACGATTTACGATTTACGATTTATCATTCGGCCTGCGACGTATCGAAATTCGATCGGTCCTCATAATTCCATGGGACTTGCGCCGGGCCAAATAGTAAAGAATAAATCGCAAATAGTAAATGCTTATGGCTGATTCGCTTCCGTTTCTGGCACAGGACCTGCCCGGGGTGGGCGGAGTCATCAAGACCCGGCCGGAGGACTTCTTCGTCGAGGAATTGCCCGCATACGAGCCAAGCGGCTCGGGCACACACGTCTACGCCCAGATCGAGAAGAAAGGGCTCGGCACGCGGGAGGCCCTCGACCGGATCGCAAGGGCCTTGAACGTCCAGCGACGGGACATCGGCACAGCGGGCCTCAAGGACGCCCACGCCGTAGCCCGGCAATGGATCTCCATCGAGCACATCCAACCCGAGCGGCTGGCGCAGCTTGACCTGGCGGAGGTTCGCGTCCTGCAGACCAGCCGGCACACGAACAAGCTCAAGCCCGGCCACCTTCGCGGCAACCGTTTCATCGTCCGGCTTCGCAGGCTTGCCATGCCCTTGGAGGAGGCCCACAGGACCGCCGAGACGGCCCTGTCCGTCCTGACCCGCCGGGGCGTGCCCAACTACTTCGGCCCGCAGCGATTCGGCAACCACCGGAACAACCACCTCCTGGGCAAGGCCCTCGCCCACAACGACGCGGACGAGTTCATGGACCAGTTCCTGGGCCGGCCGGACGCAGACGCGGATTCGCCCACGGTGTTGCAGGCCCGCTCCCTGTACGAGGAAGGTCGCTATGAGCAAGCCCTCCAGAGCTGGCCCGGCCAATTCGCCGACCATCGACGAGCGCTGCGGGCGATCATCGCAGGCAAGGGCAAAAAGAAGCGCGGACTCTTCACGGTGGACAAGCACCTCCAGGGCTTGTTCGTCTCCGCCTACCAGTCGGACCTCTTCAACCGTGTGCTCGCCGCCCGCATGCCGGACATCGACAGGCTGTTTCTCGGGGACATGGCCTACAAGCACGACAACGGCGCCTGCTTTCGGGTTGAGCAGGCCGAGGTAGAACAGCCCCGCTGCGACCGTTTCGAGATCAGCCCAACCGGTCCACTGCTGGGCCAGCGAACGACACGTCTCACCGGCCCGGCGGGCGAGATCGAGAACCCCCTGCTCGACGCCGAGACCTTCGGAGAGAACGAGTCGAGCCACATGAGAAGGTTGGGGGCCCGCGGCGGGCGCCGTCCCTTGCGTTTTCAGCCACGAAACGCCGGCGTGGCAGCAGGGCAGGATGATCTCGGCCCCTACCTGGAGCTTCGGTTCGAGCTCGATGCCGGCTGCTACGCCACGACCCTGATCTCCGAGATCACCAAAAACCGCACCGCCGAAGCCACCGAACCGGAGGAATAGCCCAGGAGCGGGGAGTCCGCCACAGACATATATGCCGGCGACCGTGCAGAAGATGGCTTGTTCTCGGGCAGGATTCCGTGGCGCCGCACGGCATCTCCGGGTCTACCCTCCGGCCATGTTCACCCAGCTATCCACAAACGCCTCCAGGTCGCGTACGTCGATGACCTCGTCGAGGTAGAAATCGCACAGGCTGTTCCATGTCGGGTCGGCCGGGGTCGAGCCCCAGGCGGATGCGAAGATTGCGAAATCCACGACATCAACCATGTCGTCGAAGTTCAGATCGATATAGGCGTACGGCACGGGATCGGACACGTGCAGGAATCCGGAGCCGGTTGTGATCGGCTCCAAGACCACGTTGCGGTTCCAGAAGAGGTTCGTGCCGAGGATGCCGTCGAGCGAGCCACCCTCGGAGGACTCCATGTCGATGACGACGAACGGGACGTGCGCAAACTCCAGCATTCCGCCCAAGGCGTTGATCCGGACATAGTCCACGTAATAGCCGGGCACTTCGCTCGTGCCGCCGACGCCGCAGACCAGAGCGGTAAAATCCGGTTCGAGAGGCAGGTTCAGCTTCGCGGCGACGTTCGAACTGATGATCGAGCTCTGGGCCCCGGTATCGACGAGCATTCTGGCGGTCTGCAGCGAGTTCAGCGGTCCGGCCTCACCCTGCAGCACGCCCACGTCCGCGAAGAACGAGCCGCCCGTGGGCAGCGACAAGCTGGACATCGACAGCAGGGTCGGCGTCAAGGGTTGCCATTCGCCCAGGATATCGTCAAAATCGTCAAGATCGGGGAACGCGTAGTAGCTGGCCGTCGTGACGGGCGATAAACCGCCCAGTTCCATCGGGATGCTGTGGCGATACACGGAGGCTGGGGCCTCGTACGAGTTGGTAACCTCGATATCCGGTCCGATGAAAGTCCGGCCGCGAACTACGACCCTTCGGGGCTGGTCGACGTTGATAACCGTGGTATAGAAGGCCAGAAGGGGCGTCCCCACGATCGCAGAAACGCTCTCGCCGTTATCGCACTCGATCGCCGGCGATGCCAGGGCGCAAACGTTCGTGTGGCCGACCAATTTCGTTAGATCGAGCTGGCCGTCCGGTTTGATGGCCCCCAGGCCGGCGGCAAAAATGCCGATGGGCTTGGTGATGGTTGTGTCCATCGTCCCGCTGACACCACCGATGGAGAACAGATTCGTCGTCAGGTAGGAGCCTTTGAGGCCCAGGATCTGGGCGCTGTCGCCCGCCGCCAGATCGACCACCGAGCCGGTATCCAGAACACCGATGACAAAGTTCTGCTCGGCGGGCGCATTGAGCGGTTTGCCCACGTACGAGCTTTCGATCCGCTGTTCCCAGTCGAAATCTTCGGAACTCTTGCGGTCGGACGTAGTGACGGCGATCAGCGGCGAGAAACCGGCAATTGGCGGCACAGGGTACGGCCACGCCGGCTCGGCGGCGACCGCGATCCGCCCCGCCTCCTCCCGCGCCTTCGGCGATGGCGTGATCGAGACGATCCGCAGCCCCGAGGACAACCGATACGCCGCATCCTCGTTGTACGGTCGCACATCCGTCCCGCACAGTCCGATATCAGCACAGAACAAGGTTACGCACGCTGCGGTCAATCGTCTGCAAATCACGGCCACGATCCTCCCAGTTTCTCGATGCGCTCCTTCCCCCCACATCTGTCCATTATACAGATGCGGCCTACCCGAGGCAAATAAACCTGCCCCGGCAGATTCCGCAAACAGCCCCTTGACGCCGCGGCTGTTTTCGCGTACTTAAGATTCTGGTCGGACCCCAGGTCCCCGTAGCTCAATTGGATAGAGTGTCAGCCTCCGGAGCTGAAGGTTGCGCGTTCGAGCCGCGCCGGGGACATTCGCGAAGTCGCGGAAACACAAGCACTTACGAGAACAAAGCCGAAAAGTGAAGGCGGGAATCCGCGAAAGTTTGCTCAAAGTTTACGCGGGCGGGGCGGGATCGATCCGGATTTGGAGCGGGTGATTGACCGATGGGGGGATCTGTCGCACGAACTTCGGCGGGCGATTGTGAGGATGATCGATTGAGCTCCGCATGCGGGCGCGGGGGGGTACTGGGGGCCGGACGGCAGGGAGATCGGGCCTTGGGGCGGGCCCTGGGGATCGGCTTTTCGGGCGGTCCGGGTGAAAGTGCGGTCTTTGGCCTGTCGATCGCGCAGGGGCGGCCATAGGCGGCGATCTGACGCCGGACCCTACCCCCAAGGGCTGGCACGTGGGGCGGCATGGTAGTGAAGCTGGCGAGCGGTTGACATCGACGGGGGCCGGGGGGTAGGATTGACGCGGCCGGGTTGCAAACCGGCTGATTGAAACGTTTCGGCCCCGGCCGACCGGCTGGCCCCTCACCCGTGGCGGCTGGCAGGCCGGGGCGACTCTGAAAACGGGTGAAGTTCATGCCACGACGCAAAGAGCCAACCGAGCAGCAGCGGATTCGCGAAGCCTGGGACGACGAGATCCGCCGGCGGTACGAGTCCTACGGATTGAATGATGAACAGCAATTCTTGACCGTGGCGAGCATCCTTGTGAACCATCTCGAAGGCTGGGAGAACGTCGGAGCGCCTTGGCCCGACACCAATTGTCCCGTTGGGGTGATTCCGCGATTGCCGGGGCAGACGATGGCGAATGCGCTCGAAAACTATCGATTGGTGGGTATGTTTGTGCGAGATGCAGAAGACCTGTTGGGGAGACTGCCTGCGCCCGAACAGCTTCACAGGTTTGCTATCGCCCTGAACACGATCAGTTGGGAGTTGCCCGGTAGCTTCTTGGAGTGGAACGTAGAAGATTTTGTCGCGAAGGATCAGGACGAGGAGGCGGGGATCGAAATCATCCGCGAAGCGATGCGGCGTGCCCACAGCAAAGGCGGCGAGACTCTCAAGGGGCTGTTGATGGAGTACGGATCGCCGGAATCGAAGATCGCGCCGTCGCCCGCGAAAGTCACGTGGGAGTCTGCCCTCGATGGAACAGACTGGCAGGTTCTCCGATACTTGGCCGAGAGCGAATCACCGATGATTCAATCCGAGATTGCCGAGGGTGTGAGCAAGGGCGATGGCACGATCCAGAAGAGCGTACAGACCTTGGAGCGCTTGGGGTATGCGAATCGACCACGAGGCGACAGGAAGGGCTATAGAATCACGCCGGCAGGGATCGATCGGATAACAAGGATCAAATAAGGAATTGGCTATTTGCCCCTTGTTTGACTTCAACTACGGAAGACACCTGCCTATCTTCTGTGCATGAACACAGATGCACAGAAAAACCAACTACTCCGACTGAGCGGCTTATCACGGCGTTTGGGCCTGCCGGTGCGCTGGCTTCGGCTCGAAGCCGAGGCCGGACGGCTGCCGCACCTGAACGCCGGCGGGACCCTGTTATTCGACCCGGATGCGGTCGAAGAGGCTCTACGGAATCGCGCGGGCGGGGGGGCGGTCCGATGAAGATTCTGAACGCGCCGTCACCATGTCATACAGCCGGGCCGGTTTTGGCGAAGGTCGAGCCGGTTTTGGTGGACAGTCGCACAGCGGCCGGACTTTGCGGAGTTTCCAGATCAACATTTTTGGCCTGGGATTCGGCTGGTCTTTGCCCGCGCCCGGTCCACCTGGTCGGGCGAGTTCTTTGGGTGATTGAGGATCTTCGGCGGTGGGCGGCGGCTGGCTGTCCCGGCCGGGAGACCTTCGAAGCCGAGAAGAGGGGGAGTAGATCGTGAGCGGGGGATTCACCAAGCTGTTCAGCAGCATTGTGACATCGACTATCTGGCAAGAGGATGACAAGACGCGAATCGTCTGGATTACGCTGTTGGCTCTGGCCGATGCACAGGGGCGGGTTGATGGGTCTGTGCCGGGGCTGGCTCACGTCGCCAACGTGGGCCTGGGGGAATGCGAGCATGCCCTTGAGCGGCTGAGTAACCCAGACCCCTACAGCCGCACGAAGGACTTCGAGGGGCGACGTATCGAGTCGATCGACGGCGGCTGGCAGATCTTGAACTATGCAAAGTACCGGGAGAAGCGGGATCCTGACAAACGCCGCGAACAGATACGCGACGCTGTTCGGCGGCATCGGACACGGAACCGGACCGGGCAGGGCTGTAAGCCAAATGTAAGCCAGTGTAAGCCAAAGAAAGCCCAAGCAGAAGCAGAGGCAGAAGTAGACAAGAATACCCCCCTCACCCCCCAAGGGGGGAATGCCCCAGGGAAGCAGACCTTCGGAGAGTTCGTGCGGTTGACCACCGAAGAGCACGCCAAGCTGGTTGAGCGATTCGGAGAGAAGGGGGCGGGTGAAAGAATCGAGGCTATCGACCACTACATCGGATCGAAGGGGGCCAAGTACCGGAGCCACTATCACACGATCTTGACCTGGGCGCGAAAGGACGATGGAAAAGCCAAACATGATCGAAGCTACGAAGATCGGCACAGTGCTTTCGGCGGCACAATCACGGTCTGACGTGTGCGACCAGTGCGGCCGACGCCGGCGGCATGCGGAGCGGAAATGGTGCAGGCCCTGCATCCTGAGTTGGCAGCGGGCCCTGCCGGCCGATGAGGTCAAGAAACGCCGGGGCACGGTGACGGACACCTGCCCGGACTGGAAGGACATCATGCCCGAGCGGTTCTGGGCGGCAGATATGAGTCACCTACCCGCAGAGTTGGTCAAACGAATCGAGGCCCTGCCGGATGACCGCGGGCTGTTTCTGTGGGGGTCCCAAGGGGCCGGGAAGACCTTCGCCGCGGCGGCGGCGGTAAAACGCTTGTGGGCCGGCGGATACGATATCGCCTGGCAGCCCTTCGAAGAACTGCTCCTCAGGGTGAGAGACACCTATCGAGGCGACGGGGGCAGCGAGTGGTCGATCATCGAGCCTTTGTGCAAGGCCGATGTTCTTGTCCTGGACGACGTGGGTGTCACCGTGTCGGCGGATCGGCAGGAGTCGGACTTCAGCTTGCGGACGTTCCTCGTCCTACTGGATCATCGACTCACCCACTGTCGGCGAACGTTCGTAACGTCGAACCGGGCGATTGAAGATATGGGGCGGTCCTTCGATGCGCGGATCGCATCCCGACTCTGTGAGGCATGCGAGGTTGTGAAGATCTGTGGGGCGGATCGTCGCGTCATGCGGGCGAAGGAATCGAGGGGACTGGCCAGTGATTGACGATCAGCCCAAGCTGTTCGAAATGGATCGACCGGCGCGGCCTGACCGCATGTCCTACAAGGATATGCGAGGTATGGAATCCCTGTCGCGACATACGGACCCGTTACCGTCCTACGTGGCGGCTGACAAGGTCAGGCAGAGCGGCCTGGCCGGGAAACAGCGGCTCCAGGTCTATCACGGACTAAGGGCTCACCAAGGGGCGACAAGTGCAGAGCTGGCGCAGGCTCTGGGTTGTGACAGGTACACCCCTTCACGACGACTACCGGAGCTTGAGCGAGCGGGCTGGGTATGTCGAGGGCGGCGCCGTCGGTGTTCGGTGAGCGGGATCATATCCGAGACGTGGTTCATCGCGCGGCCCTGGGCCGAAGGCCGCATGAGCGGCGCGAAGGTGCCATCACGAACGGCCCAGCAGGCGGCGCCCGCTACTGACGCGGGCTTGCCCGGGCACGTCTTGTCCCCGGCGGAGCGTTCGCAGGTCCGGCAGAGACTCATAGCGTCCGGCGGTCCGGCCGGTCGGTTTCTTCAGGGCCTTGACAATGGAGGTCAAAAAGGATAATGGTCAGGCATGAACAGCGACGAGGTTGTGCAAGAGCAGGCGGTCAAGATTCTTGCCGCACTTCAGCTACTGGCAGAAGAGATTTCAGTAAACACCGAACGTCGCTGCCAGGCGGCGCGGCACTATGTCCGGGCACGCCGCACGGCCCGGAGTTTTCTGCGCGAGGCCCGCGGCTATCAGATCCAAGCGTCAAAAGCTTCTGTCAAGATGTATGCGTATCATCGCACAATCCGCAATCTGCAGCGCACCTGCGATCACATGTTATGGGGGGAGGAACCATCCAATCAGGTCCGTCGTGCGGCGGCGGACCTTCGCGCAGCCGAAGCGCTGATTCGCGAGTGGTCCACCATCCCAGATCCAAACGACTGAGCCGCGACGACGTGCAGGTCGAGCCCCCCGGGGGGGTTCAAAAGACACGAACTGTGAGATCGGTGGACCGTGTGGCCCCCCGTACACAGTTTTTCACAGGTTTTGAGGGGGGGGGGCATCGGGAGGCGGGGAACTACCCCACCTCGGCAGCACCTGCACATGTGGGCGTCACAAACCCCACGGGGATTTCGGGGTCGTCCCAGACCGCAGAGTGCATACCAACGGACCACGATGCGCATACGACCGCAGAAACGCCGATTCTGAGCGAAAAAACCACGGTTTGCAGGCTCGCGTCATGCCAAGCTCAGTTTTGCCAACTTCGCAGCGGTCGGGGCCGGCCGGCAGCATACTGCTGCCCTGACCATGCTTACATCGCGAAGATCGAAAGCACGCATCGTGGCCGCCGGATTTGGCAGGGCGGGCGGCGACCGACGTGCATCACCTGCGGCAGTGAATTGCCAGCGCCTGGGCCACGCGGCGGCCGGCCGCGAACAAGATGTTCAAACTGTAAAAAGCAAGGAGATACAATGAAAGCGTTTTTTAAGAAGGCCGAAACGACGATGTCGGCGGCGGCCGTCCTGGTGAACATTCCAGCCGTCAAGAATGGTCCGACGCTGAAGGCCGCCGGTGGCAAGCTACGCGAATTCGAGGAGCGGCTTCGCGCGGTCCGACTGGAGATGTCCCAGCTCTCCGGCGGCAGTGACAACGGCTGTCTCCCTATGCCACCCGTTGCCCGGTTCGACCGCGAGGGGGATGCTCGCGCGCTGGTCAGCGGCGAGAAAACCCTGGTGGATTTGGTCGGCGTCAACGGCACGACATCCATGCACGATTTGGTACGGCAGAAGATGGTTTTAGAGACAACCATCGAGCTGCAAAGAGAGATCGTCCGCAAAGCAGAAGTGGATACGATCTATCGGATTTGCACGGAACATCGTGACGAGATCCTGCCGTTCTTCCAGCGGGCCATTGACGCCTTCGCCCGGCTCGAAAAGGACCTGCTCGAACTCGAAGCGATTCATAGCGGGCTTCAGACCAAAGGACTGCGGCCTGAGTGCCGCCCCACCGGCCTGCTGTTCACGGATTACGAACGCGCGATACTGCGCGGGGCGCAGGGTCAGTGTTCCTTGGATTGGTTCATAAAGAACCGTCGGGAAACGCTCGGCCTCACAAACGACAACCCCAAAGGAGCGTAGCGAAAATGGAAACGAGACACGTGGAAAACGCAGACGCCGTCGGGCGCACCAGTGCTGCCGTCAGGTCCCTCTCACAGTGGTATCAGCGCGACGCAGAAATCCTTCTGAGGGCCAAGCTCATCGCGCGACAGCATATCGCGGCCGGCCAGGGTGACATCGAACACACGAGGATGTCCCTCGCAGAGATCGAGGAGCAAGAACGCGAGTTGCATGCCCATTGGGAAAACTCCAGCTTACGGCGGTTCGTCGATGAGTGGTCTATCCTTCCCTGTGCCGGCGTGGAATCCCGAGTTGCTTTGGCTCCGGCCGGTGGTCCGGGCCCGGCCGTCGTCGGCCGGGCGACGGAGACCGCGCGGAACACCACGGTCAAAACCATCCAGGGCTACGCGGCCGTCTTCGGTAAACCTTCGGTGGACCTGGGCGGTTTCGTCGAGCGGATCGAGCCGGGGGCCTTCACAGAGGCAATCAAGACCAGCGATGTCCGCTGTCTATTCAATCACGATCCGAACTACCTGTTTGCACGATCGACTTCGGCGACGCTCGAACTGAAAGAAGACTCCCACGGCCTGCATTTCCGCGCGTACCTACTCGCCTTCGACGGCCCCAGCTACCACTTGGCGAGACTCATAGATCGCGCGGACCTGACCGCCTGTTCGTTTTCCTTTTCCGATGTTACTGACCGCTGGCAGCTTGCCCGCAAGCCCGCCGACCTGGATGTGCGGATCATTGAAAGGATCGGCAAGCTCTATGACGTTGGCCCGGTGATATATCCGGCGTACCCCAGCACGTCGGTTTCGGCGACCTTCGCGAAGGCTGAACGGGCGGCGCCCGCGCTGGATGCCGGCCTGGGCGACGACGACCTGATCGAGCCGCCTGCCCAAACCCGGCCGCGCACGATCTCGCCTGCGCGACAGCGACAACTTGACCAGAATCTCGCGGCCGTCGAGCGGAAATTGTCCGACATGACCGCACGGTACGAACGGCAACGTCAATACTCCCTGCCGTGGACCCCGAAGACCTGGTGACTTGCTCCAATCTAGAGGGGGCGGCCGTTCTTGTCGTACACGCCGGCTGCCCCTTTTGCCGCCTCGCGGGGGAGGCACTGCAGGCCGGACCGACCTGGGATCGTCGATCCTACGCGGTCCTGTGAAGTCGGTTTTCTGCTGAATCATATGCAAGAGGAGATTGTCGTGCTTTTCGCTGAGATTGACGCATTGGACCTATCGCGCGAGCTTGGCGAGCATCTGGCCGCGTCCTTCGCGGCGAAGGCCCCCGGCCGGCCCTACAAGCCTCAATCCATCAAACCCGCCCCGAGGGTCAGACCAGTGTCGGACAGCCTGAACCCACCCACGCTGCGCAACGGATCGCGGATCCCAGCGGGCGGCTCAAGCAGATTGGGAAATACGCCTTGACCTGTCGGCAAGTCGAAACGAAAATGACCGCGTGAACATTGTGCTATCCATCGTGAGTCAATATCCAGATGCCGGGCCGACTCTACCCGTAAGGGCGAGCGGGCCGCACAAGCCCTCACAGGCCCGGCTCCTTTTTTCCAAGGAACGGAGCGGTTGACCATGCGCATTTTCAGACCACAGGCGACGAAACCGATACCGGCCGGCGCGATGATCGATCGCGACCGGGGGATTGTGACGTACAAGGCCCGCGGCAAGACGCGGCGGGCGGTCCTTACGAGCAGGGGCCGCATGCGGGTCGAGGCGAGCGTCTGGCGTCTTGAGTTTTCAGATCGCTTGGGACGCCGGCAGCACGTCACCGCGTACACCCACGAAGCCCAAAGCCGGCTGCTGGGGGCCCAGATCGAGCGGCTTGTTTCTCTCAATGGACAGCCCTTGCCCCCGGACCTTGTTCGACCGATAGCGAGTCTGCCGAGTCGGATCAAAGACCAGCTTACGGCGATGGGGCTACTGGAAGGCCGGCGAACGGTCGCGGGGCGCACGCTGGACGAACTGTTAACCGAGTTCGAGGAATCCCTACGGGCACAGGAGCTCGACGCCAAGTACATCGGCGATTGCGTCCAGCTTCCCCGGATCATGTTCAAGGAATGCGGCTTCGAGCACTTCCAGGACATCACGGCCAACAGGGTTGAGACCTATCTGAAGGACCTGCGGGAAGGCCGGATCGTCCAGACCGACAAACGGGGCCTGCCGAAGAAGCCAAGGAAGCTCAGCTACCGGCGGAGCAACTGTTACCTGAAGGCGGCCAAGTTGTTTTGCGGTTGGCTTATCAAGCGGGGTTATGTGTATGAATCCCCGTTGGTCCCATTGAAGATGCTGGATTGCCGGCTGGACCGGCGTCACGTCCGGCGCGCGCTCGACGTGCACGAACTGAAGCGGCTTCTCTACGCCACGGTGAACGGTCCGGAGCGGTATGGCATGAGCGGCGCCGAGAGGTTCCTGCTTTATCGGTTCGTGTGCGAGACCGGTCTGCGAGCCAACGAAATCCGAAAGTTGCGGAAGGCGGATTTCGACTTCAGCGCCGGCACGGTGACGATCACGGCACGGAGCGCCAAGGGCAAGCGCCACGACACGCAATACCTGAGTCCCGGTCTGACCGGGGAGCTTCGCGAGTTCATGGAGGCCAAGCTCCAGGATGCGAAGGCGTTCGGGGGACGGTACGCGGCCCTGACGGACAAGACTGTGATTATGGTTCAGGAGGATCTTGCCGCGGCGGGAATCCCGTACACGGACGAATCCGGCCGGGTCTTCGACTTCCACAGCCTCCGCGGACAGTGTGCAACACTGCTGGCCCTGAGCGGGGTGAGCATGAAGACGGCACAGACTATCCTGCGGCATAAGGACGTGAACCTCACCGCGAATGTCTACACGCACGTCTTGCGAGGGCAAGAGGCGCAGGCGGTCGCGGCTCTGCCGGATTTGTCTTTGGCGAGCATGGGGGCACAGGTTGCCGTGAAGACCGGCACGGATGATGGGGATGTCACGCCCGAAAGTTTACGTAAAGTTTACGCGCAGGGTGAATCACATCGGATAAAATCGGATTCCATCGGACGTGTCACCCTTGATAACGCTCGAAAAACCGCATTTCCGATTCAGAATCAGGGGTCTGTACAGACTCCGGAGCTGAAGGTTGCGCGTTCGAGCCGCGCCGGGGACATTTTCAACCCCTCCCAGGGCCTTGAGTCGCTGGACCGGACGACTCGTGTCCATCGACCCCAACGACAGGCGTTGAAGCTTCCCCGCAAGGGGAGGCTCACGACGACACCAAGTAGCCCCAGCAGTCAAGTGCCAGCCACCGCACAATCCGTGAAGCCCGTGTCTGCATCACTTCTTGTGTCCTGGGTGTCTCCGTGGTGAACCGGGGTTTCAAAGCATCTCTTCGAGGATCTCGGCGGCGTCTTGGACGAGCTTGGGGCAGATCGTTCGGAAAAGGCCCTCTTGGGTGGCTCGCCGGGCACCTTCCGGCGTGCTGATGTCGCAGCCCGACCGACGGGCCGTAGTGGGCAAGGATCGCCTGCGAACACGCCGCTCCGCGACAGAAACACTACACCGCATCATCCACTCTGCTCATGGCCATCTCCAATCCAAACCGCGCCGATTGTCCGCATCGTGGCCCCCTTCTAGCCAGCCCGGCCAGCATGTCCACAGGCCTCTGGCTTCGGTTCGTAGAAGATAGGGAACGGCCGGCTCTCGCTTGCCGGCCGAAAGCCAGGCGATTGACGAACGACATACGGCGGAACAGAACACCCTGAGTATTATCGGACGCATTTGATTTCACCGTACCTCTTCTCCTCAAAAGTGGCGACGTCGGCCTGTGTCGCCGATAAGAGATATGACATCTTTGGGGTTTCTTGGGTGACACGGTGCGTCCTTTTATGGTGAGTATGAGATTCGCGCGGGCCGCCAACGGCCGCAGGAGTCGTGTGGCTTTCGTGTGTAGTCCAAATTGAGAAAGGAGAACATGATGCGATTGAAATCTATCCTGATTCCGGCACTGCTGGCGACGGTTTCCGCGAACGGATTCGCCGAGGACCGGTTCGGCCTCGGCGTGATCGTCGGGGAACCCACCGGCCTGAGCCTGAAATACTGGCTCGACGACGACCACGCCATCGACGGCGCAGCCGCGTGGTCGTTCTCCGGCAACGATTCCTTCCAGCTCCACGCAGACTACCTATGGCATAACTACGATCTCATCGATTCCGGCACCCTGTCGGGGAAACTGCCCGTCTATTACGGGGTCGGCGCCCGGTTGAAATTCAAAGACGACGACAGGCACCACGACGACGACGCGGCCTTCGGCATCCGCGTCCCCCTGGGCATCAGCTACCTGTTCGCGGACGCCCCGTTCGATCTGTTCGCGGAGATCGTCCCCATTCTGGACCTGACACCGGACACGGATCTGGAGCTGAATGCGGCCATCGGCGTACGGTTCTACTTCAAGTAGGCCGTCATTTCCGGATGATGTCGGTGATCTTCATCAGGCGGGTGATGTTGTCGCGTTCGACCTCGCCGAGCTTGGCATAGATGAACTTGATGGTCTCCTGCATCTCGGGGATGACGATGTACTCGAGAACATTCACGCGTCGACGGGTCATCTGCAGCTCGACGGCCAGCAGGCGGGCCTGCTTCTCCTTCTGGGCCAGTTCGACGAGGCTGTCGATGGCCTTTTCGAGCGATTGGAGGGCGACGTCGAGCTCGCCGGAGGTGCAGCCGTAACCATAGCAGATGATGTCGCCTTCGATGTCCTTGGTCAGTCGCGGGACTCGGACGTTCATGACCGAGGCGAACTCGATGGCCATTTTGAACCGCTTCGTCGGGACGGCCATCGCGGATTTGACGTCCTCCGGCTCCATCGTCGCCCGGGCGAGCATGAACCGGCGGAAGGTCAGGAGCAGGGCCTGCTCGACCTTCTGCCGCAGCGGTTGGATGTCCCTGGCGATCTGGATCAGCTGGCGGGAGATCTCGTCGCGTTTCTCACTGAGCAGTCGATGCCCCCGCTTCGCCAGCGTGATTCGCTTGCGAAGCCGAAGGAGCTCCATTCGAGTGGCGTTTACGTTGGCTAACATAGGTCGTCGCTCGGCCCTCGTCGCTTGTCGCTCGTGCCTGCGTCAATCCGGTTGATCAGGCTCGTGAGCATGCGAGCTTCGTGGTCCAAATCCTCTGCAAGTTCCTTCAAATCCTTGTCTGTGATATACTTCCGCCGGTTCGAGATAATCGACTGCGTGTCCAGCTCCACCGTCGAACCCAGCGAAATATGGAGAAACTGGCGGTATTCCTTCGGGTGGCCTCGGACAAATCCCTCGGCGATATTCGACGGAATCGAGACGGCCGCCTTTCTCATCTGCAAGGTCAAGCCGTACAATTCCTCCCGCGGGAACTTGTCCGTCAGCGAGTATACCCGATCAACGATTTCGATCCCTTTCTGCCACACCTTCAACTGCTTGTAGTCGGTCACCTTCATCGCATTCTCTCCCTTCGAATTACCGCGAGGGACGAGCGACGGGCGACGAACGACACCTTTCGTCCCTACTTCCCGCCCTTCCGGAACTGCGGCATGTACTTCTCGATGAGCTTGACGTCGATTCGCTTGAGCTCGTTGTTCTCGAACATGCTCAGCAACTCCCAACCGAGATCGAGGGTCTGGAAGACGGTCCTATTCTCATAATAGTCCTGAGATATGTATTTGGCCTCGAAGCGGTTGGCGAAGGTCATGTACTTGCGGTCCTCCTCGGAGAGGGCCGCTTCACCCATGATCGTCGCAAGCTCCTGCATTTCCTTGCCGCGGGCGTAGGCGGCATAGAGCTGGTTGTAGAGGTCCGCGTGGTCCTCGCGGGTCTTGTTTCGGCCGATGCCCTTGTCCTTCAGACGCGAGAGGCTCGGCAGAACGTCCACCGGAGGCTTGACGCCCTGCCGCTGGAGGGAACGGGACAGGATGATCTGGCCCTCGGTGATGTAGCCGGTCAGGTCGGGCACCGGGTGGGTTTTGTCGTCCTCGGGCATCGTGAGGACGGGCACCATGGTGATCGATCCCTTTTTGCCCTTGATCCGGCCGGCACGTTCGTAGAGGGTGGCGAAGTCCGTGTAGAGGTAGCCGGGATAGCCACGACGGCCGGGCACTTCCTTGCGGGCGGCGCTGATCTCGCGAAGGGCCTCGGCGTAGTTGGTCATATCGTTGAGGATGACCAGCACGTGCATGTCCAGCTCGAAGGCCAGGTACTCAGCGGCGGTCAGGGCGAACCGCGGCGTGGCGATTCGCTCGATGGCCGGGTCGTTGGCCAGGTTGATGAACATGACGGCCCGCTCGATGGCGCCGGTGTTGTGCAGATCGTCGATGAAGAACTGGGCGGCCTCGAACGTGATGCCCATCGCGGCGAAGACCACGGCGAAGGCCTCGCCCTTGCCGAGCACAGTCGCTTGGCGGGCGAGTTGGGCGGTGACATCGTCGTGCGGCAGGCCGGAGCCGGAGAAGATCGGAAGCTTCTGGCCGCGAACGAGCGGGTTCAGGCCGTCGATGGTCGAGATGCCCGTCTGGATGAACTCGTTCGGGTAGTCGCGGGCGAACGGGTTGATCGGGGCGCCGTTGATGTCCCGGCGCTCGTGCGGGATGATCTCCGGGCCGCCGTCCTTCGCGACGCCCAGGCCGCTGAAGACGCGGCCGAGCAGGTCCGGCGAGACCCCCAGCTCCAGCGGGCGGGCCAGGAAACGGACGGTGCTGCGGGCGGTGTCCACGCCGCTGGTGCCCTCGAAGACCTGGAGCAGGACCTTGTCGTTCTCGACCTGGAGGATCTGGCCGCGACGCACGGAGCCGTCGCCGAGCTCGATATCGACGATGTGCCCGTACTTGGCCTCGTCCACCATCTCGACCAGCATCAGCGGGCCCTGGATATTCGATACGGTCTGGTACTCTTTCACGGATAGCATGTCACACTCCTGCGTCCTTCGCGACGCGTTGGTTCCCTACTTGGCCGCCACGGCTCCCTCGAGCTGCCGCATCTGGTCATCGATCTTCGTGCGAACCTGGCGAATCTTCTCGATCTCGGCCTGCGGGATGTACTTGGCACGGGCAATATCCTCGCGAACGCTCACGCGGGCGATCTCGACGGTCTCGACGCCGGCCTCGATCGCGGAGAGCCCCGCATGATGGAAGTGCAGCACGGTCTTGAGCATCTCGTATTGCTTTTCGAGCGAGGTATATGTATCCACGGCGTGGAACGCGTTCTGGTGCAGGTAATCCTCGCGAATCGACCGAGAAGTCTCCATCGCCAACCGATCTCTGGGCGACAGCGCCTCGGCGCCGACAAGCCGCACGATCTCCCGCAGTTCCGACTCCTGTTCCAGGAGGCTCATCGCCTCCTTGGTCATCCGCTCCATCTCATCGCCCATGTCCCTGTCCGCGAAGGCCCCACGCAAATACTGCGTGTAGAACGAGTAGCTCGTGAGCCAGTCGATGGCCGGGAAGTGACGCTGGTAGGCGAGCTCGCCCTTGAGGGACCAGAAGACTTTGACGACGTGGAGGGTCGCTTGGACGACGGGGTCGGAGAGGTCGCCGCCGGGCGGGCTGACGGCCCCAATGACGGACAGGCCGCCTTCGCGGTCGGGCGAGCCGAGGCACTTGACCCGGCCGGCCCGCTCGTAGAACGCCGCAATGCGGGCCGCCAGGTACGCCGGGTACCCCTCCTCGGCGGGCATCTCTTCCAGACGCGTCGAAATCTCACGCATGGCCTCGGCCCATCGGCTCGTGCTGTCGGCCATCAGGGCAACCGTGTAGCCCATGTCGCGGAAGTACTCGGCAATCGTGATCCCGGTGTACACCGACGCCTCGC
>DCUI01000173.1 GCA_002327785.1 Phycisphaerales bacterium UBA2218 | reverse complement strand
GAGGGGGTCCTGGTCCCTCGCCCGCCTGCGGTGTTCTCGACCAGAACTGTGATTCGTCCCTCATTCATGGAACACCTTCCGTTCTCCATCAAGAAGCAGCCCGGCGATGGCAACGACTGTCGTCCAAAGGTCTTTCTGTCCTCTGGCTGTCTGCGTGATATTCGACGTTCGAATAATCAGGCCGCTGGCCTTATAAACCTGCTCTTTCTCCGACCAAGCCTGGTCCGGGTCCACCTCCAGGCCAAGAGTCGTCCCGAGCATATCCGCCGCGAGGTCCTCCGCCATATCCGACGCCTGCTGATGGTTCATGCCGTTCCCGTGAACCTCGCTGAGATACCCCCATTGGGTGGCATCCTTCGGAATCGCCACGCCGATGGACGAGGCGATGAGCCTGCCGTGCTCGTTCGTGTCGGCCCTGGCCATGACACAATAGCAAATCTGCCCGGGCGACAGTTTTTTGAGGCCGTCCTTCTTACTGATCATGCGGCAGTTCGGCGGCACAATGGACGAAACCTGGACCAGGTTCTGCTGGGCGACGCCCGCGTTTCTCAGAGCCTCCTCAAAAGACTTCAGCCAATACCGGTGCCTGCCGGCCCCTCGGGTCAGGAATACCTGTGTCGGAATCAAACCGTTTTGCATGGAAATCTATTTCCTTTCCTTGCTGTATTCTCTGTACATGAATCTCCCTATCGCACGCACTTTCAGTTGTCCGCTCTGAATAATAGAGGCTTCCAACTCGTACAACGGATGTGAAGCGTTCTTAAGGCGGGCCGTCACAACCGCCAGCTCTCCCAGAACGACCGGATGTCGGAATCGAACCTTCAGTTCAGCCGTTACGCCGGTCAGGCCGTGGGCGAAGAGCCAGTTGGTCATGGCCCCGTCGAGCACGGCCGACGTGATCCCCCCATGCGGCCAGCCGACGTATCCTTCGACCGCCGGATCGAATTCAAATTCAGCCACGA
The DNA here is from genome assembly GCA_002327785.1 of Phycisphaerales bacterium UBA2218. Classification (GTDB taxonomy): domain Bacteria; phylum Planctomycetota; class Phycisphaerae; order Sedimentisphaerales; family Anaerobacaceae; genus PLanc-01. The sequence continues at coordinate 2,709 of DCUI01000173.1, read as the reverse complement.
CCGTATCGTCGGCCCCCGCAACGAAACGCAGGCAAAGCCCGCAGGGATGGTCTGGACTGCAAACGACACAGTGCGGATGCAGCCGTGTTCGAAGGCTCGCGTACGATTGCGTCCTGGCATTGTCGGCGATAGCATCTACAGATTGATTCATCATGTCCCTGTTCAGAGCAACTCGTACGCATCATCATGGTTGGAGAATGTCGCGCATCGCCGATGGATGAACGCCGGTGATCGACATCGCCACGAAGGACAGGGCGGTCGTGACCGAGATGAAGGCCCGCCAACTGAACCGGCGTCCTGCCTTTCGATCCGTCGCCGGCGGTTCTTCCCGCTGCGAATGGGATTGCGTTTCCATCGTTCCCCCTTTCATGCCGAAGACCTGGGAACGCTGTCATCGGGGGCTTCGCACCGGCTCTAATGATCGCAGATGTTGGCCCCCGTCTGGAGCGTGCCGCTCAGATACGCATTGACCACTTCTTCCGGAGTGCCGGCTGCGGCGCCGATGACGACCTGGATGCCGTTCTCGGCAAAGAGCGATTGCGCCCGACTGCCCATTCCGCCGGCAATGACCACGTTGACTTTCTGCTGCCCGAGCCACTCCGGCAGGACGCCGGGCGCGTGGGCCGGAGGCGTCTCCCTGTGGATTCCGGAGATGCATTTCTCCTGCGAGTTCACGTCCACGATGGCGAACTCCTCACAATGTCCGAAATGCTGACACAACTGGCCCTGTGCGACGGGAATTGCGATACGCATGGTAGAGGTCTCCTTCTTTGCTGCTTGTTCTTGACCATTCGAGCCGACCAGAAGCGCAACGGCCTCGCCGAAGGCCTTCGCCGCCTGGCTCTGGCGGTACTTGTCCACGTAGGGTTGTCCCGAGTCGCACGCCTCGACGATCTGCGGATCGATCGGGATGCGTCCCAGAAACGGCACGCTCATCGCCAAGGCCATGTTCTCACCGCCGCCCGACTTGAAGATATCGGTTATCTCGCCGCACTTCGGGCACACGAATCCACTCATGTTCTCCAGCACGCCGAGTACAGGAAGATGGAGGCTGCGACAGAAGGTGATGCTTCTGCGCACATCCGACAGTGCCACCTCCTGAGGGGTCGTCACCACAACGGCGCCATCCGCATTCTCCAGGAGCTGNNGAATCGATGATCAGGTAATCCAACTTGCCCCACTCCACATCCTTGAGGAACTGCTTGATCATCTGGTACTTCATCGGGCCCCGCCAGATCACCGCGTCGTCCTGGAACGCCAGGAAGAACGCGATCGACATGACCTTGAGGTTCGCCCCCACTTCGATGGGCAGAATCGCGTCGAATCCCGACTGCGCCATCCGGCCTTCCAGGTTCAGGATCTTCGGGATGCTGGGACCGTGGATGTCGATGTCCAGAAGTCCCGTCCGCTTGCCGGCCAACGAGAGGAAAATGGCCAGATTCACCGCGACGGTGCTCTTGCCGACGCCGCCCTTGCCGGAAAGGACCAGGATTTTGTGCCTGATCTGCGCCATCCGGTGGCGGACCTGAGCCAGTTCCGCCTCCATTTGCCTTTGGTATTCTTCGTTCTGTTGGGCCATGTCGGCCATACACAATCCATCCTTTCCGCAACACACGAACTTCACTTGCTCACTGACGATAATCCTGCGGCATCAAGCCAACGCATAGGTAACTTGCCGCCACAAGGCTTTCATTCGCTCGGTAATCTCTCCGCCGGTGTATTCCACAACGGTCGCCTTCATGATCTGGGCCTTGGTGAAGGCGTCATCATAGGGGATTTCCCCCACCACGGTGATCCCGCGGCTGCGGGCCTCTTCGGCAATCTGGGCCGTCATGTGGGGATTGATGTCCGCCTTGTTGATGCACAGCAGGGTCTTTATGCCGAAATTGGCGGCCAGATCGGCCACCCGTCCGAGATCGTGCCGCCCGGACAGAGTGGGCTCGGTCACGATCAACACCAGATCGGCCCCCGTGATCGAGGCGATCACCGGACATCCGATCCCCGGCGAACCATCGACGATGACCAGATCCAATTTTCGCTCTTCGGCAATCTCCTTGGCCGTCCGACGGATCAGTGTCACGAGCTTGCCGCTGTTTTCCTCGGCAATCCCCAGCTTCGCGTGGACCATCGGCCCAAATCGGGTATCCGAGATAAACCATTTGCCGTTGACGGCATCGTTGAACGCGATGGCCTTGACAGGGCAGAATTCCACGCAGACCTTGCATCCTTCGCAAGCAATCGGGTCGACTGCATAGGTTTTCTGGATCACGCCGTTGCCGGGCCCATTCAGGTGAATTGCCTCGAACCGACACATCGCGGCGCACCGACCGCAACCGATACACTTGGCCGGATCGATGGCCGCTTGCTTGCCGCCGGAGAAATCGGAGGTCTGCTTCACATTCGGCGAAAGCACGATGTGCAGGTCCGCGGCATCCACGTCGCAATCCGCCAAGACGGCATCGCGCGTCAGGGCGGCAAACGCCGCGGTGATGCTCGTCTTGCCCGTTCCCCCTTTGCCGCTGATGACAACCAGTTCCTTCATAGAATGTTATTCCTCACTGACTTCAACGTGCAGATGGTAATGGACCGGACAAGACACGGAACGCGACACGAGACAGTACTTCTCCGCCAGGGCAGCCAGTTCACGGACCTTTTCCGCAACGCTCGGCTCTTCCGCTATGGCAGTCGCACGAACCTGCACGTCAACGA
>DCUI01000098.1 GCA_002327785.1 Phycisphaerales bacterium UBA2218 | reverse complement strand
GTAGAGACGGCGCGTGTCGAAAGAGACCGATGGGAACTGAGAGACCCTGCTCGGCCGGGGGAAAGCCCCAGGCGGTCCGCCGGAATCCATAACGGAGGTCCGTGCCGTGCAGGGAGTCGGATGGGTTCATAGTAGCGAGGACGCGGGGTAACGCCCGCCGAGCGAAGGAGCCCTGACGGAATCGAAGCCGAAGCAAGAGAAGGAGAGACCCGCTTGCAAGAGAATCTTGCCACTACGGGAGAACCGGACGACCTGCCTGAGACCTTTGCGGTCAACGGAGAGGGTCTGCCGGCGAAAGTCTTTTCTTTGAGGCAGAAGCTATATCGCAAGGCAAAATGCGAGCCGAAGTTTCGGTTCTATGCCTTGTACGACCGCGTGTACCGCCCGGATGTGCTTGGCGTCGCCTGGCGACGGGTGCGAGCCAATCACGGCTCTCCTGGCGTCGATGGCGTGAGCATCGAGGCGGTGGAACAATCCGAAGGCGGGATCGAGGGCTTCCTGGAGGCGATTCACCAATCGCTGAAGGACAAGACCTACCGGCCGCAGCCGGTCAGGCGTGTATACATTCCCAAGGCCAACGGCAAGAAGCGTCCGCTGGGCATCCCGACGGTAAAAGACCGCGTGGTGCAGACGGCGGCGCTGCTGATCCTGGAGCCGATCTTTGAGGCGGATTTCCTGGATTGCTCGTACGGGTTCCGGCCGGGCCGCAACGCCCATGAGGCGTTGGCGGAAATCCGGCAGAACCTTCAGCAGGGCCGACGGGAGGTATACGACGCGGACCTGAGCCGCTACTTCGACACGATCCCCCATGATAAGCTGATGGCCGCTGTCCAGAAACGAGTGTCGGACCGCTGTGTCCTGCACCTGATCCGGTTGTGGCTGTCGGCGGTGGTGGTGGAAGCGGGCGAAGGGCCGAACGAACCGCCGAAGTATAGTCGGCCCAGACAGGGGACGCCGCAGGGCGGGGTGATCTCGCCGTTGCTGGCGAATCTGTACCTTCACTGGTTCGACTACAAGTTCCACCGGGCGGACGGTCCCTATTACTGGGCCAACGCCCGGCTGGTGCGGTACGCCGACGACTTTGTCATCCTGGCCAAGTATGTCGGGCAACGCATCGAGCAGTTCGTGGAGCAGACGTTGCACGAGTGGATGGGGCTGGAGGTGAACCCGGACAAGACCCGCACGGTGAAGTTGCAGGAGCCGAGCGTGGGTCTGGACTTCCTGGGCTACACCTTCCGCTATGACCGCGACTGGTACGGCCGGGAAGGACGTTACCTGAACCTGACCGTCAGGGAGCCCTCGCTGCAACGGGTTCGGGATCGACTCCGGGAGTTGACCGAGGCACGCCAGTGTTTCACGCCGATCCGCTCCCTGATGGAGCGTATCCATCGGATGCTGCAAGGTTGGCAGGGGTACTTCTCCCAGGGCTACGCCCACCAGGTATATCGGGATGTGGACAGCTACACGCTGCGACGCCTGCGTACGCATCTGAATCGACGCAGCCAACGCGGGTACAAGAAACCGAACGGCGTGACGTGGTGGGACCACCTGCAACATTTGGGGTGGAACCCGCTGCAAAAGCGCGTGGTGAAGACGTGACAGCCGAACGACGAACGATCCGTGAGAGCCGGATGCGGGAAAACCGCCTGTCCGGTTCGAGGAGGGAGGACTGAGCGGCTGCCCAGTCGCTCAGTCCTCTACTCTACCGGTTCCCGGTCCGTGATCCATGGCTCTTGACCCGTTCCCCGAAGATATGCCCTCACGGGCACACTACAAACAGCTTTCTCTGTACTACAGAGTCTTCACATCTTGTTCTTTCAGCAAGGATTTTGTGACACGGATTCACACGGATGAACACGGATTTCGAGAAGACAACCGAAGATGGCGGGGCCGCACCGAGGCCACGCCCCAATCCGTGTGAATCCGTGTGAATCCGTGTCTTTTGTCCCCCTGCGGCTCCTCGTGCGGGGCGAGCGTTTGGTTGCGGCCGAAGGCCGCGATGGGATCTCCGCGATGGAGACCAACCTCGTTGTCACGGTTCTGGCCTATGTGCTGACGGGGGGCATTACGCTCACTTGGGTCTTTGTGTCCAAGCAGAAACGTATTCCCCGCAACGCCAGAACTGCGATGTGCATATCGTTGCGAACGCTCCCCTTGTTTCTGCTGTTCTTTGTGGTTTGTCAGCGATTGGGAGTGAACGCTGTCGCCGCGTTCGCGGTTCTTAGCGTAGTCCTCTGGGCATTCCTGATCGGCGCAAGTGGATCGTGTTTTGGGACTATCGGAGTGCTGTATATCCTTCAGCAGTGGATACTCGGCTGGCCGGACCGTGCTGATCTCTTCCTCGATCCTCCATTGCCTCACGAAGGCGGACACGGGCATCTGGACGAGTTGATCGGAATGGTGGGAGTGGCGAACGGCCCTCTGCGTCCCTGCGGTGTTGTGGTCCTTGACGGCAAGGAGTATTCCGCCTGTTCGGACCTTGGCTACATCGATCGCGCGGCCCAGGTGAAGGTCGTTGGCAGAAAAGGGACATCTCTTCTTGTGAGGCCGGCCGCCTCGGCATCAGGCGCGCCTGTCCAGAACTGAAGGAATCGCAGACAAGGGGGTTTCCAACCAACCATGGATACAGAGAAGCGTGACTTTGACAAGGAGGCAGCAGCATGGGACGAGAATCCGGCACGGGTCAAACTGGCCGCGGACGTGGCGGCCGCTGTTGCTCGACAGACGCCGCTGAACCGGGAGATGAATGTATTGGACTTCGGATGCGGTACGGGGCTTCTCACGCTCCGGCTGGCGCCGCTCGTCCGTTCCGTTGCCGGGGTGGACAGTTCCCAGGGGATGCTGGACGT
>DCUI01000050.1 GCA_002327785.1 Phycisphaerales bacterium UBA2218 | reverse complement strand
TAGGCACGTGTTCGCGCGGATGTGTTGCGGATTGGATTTCGTGGTGCTTCGAGTCATGGAGGTAATGAACCATGAACAGGATGAGTACAACAACGATTTTGGCGATCTGCGCAATGCTGGCGACCCCTGTGCTGGGGTATTGGGAGTATGACGGGACGACGTCGATCATTGGCGGTCCAAGTTCAGGGTCCGGCACCAACGCGGATGGAACAGGGGCCTGGTCGGCATGGGCCGACGGCAACGTGACTCCCGGTGTAACCACTTTGCAGGCGTCGGGCGTGATTGGTGGCGAGGCGTGGGTCCAACTGTATACGTACTACCAGTTGGGCTTGGATAGAGAGGCCTTTGGGGCCAGTCGCGTGGAAGGAACGTCCAGCTATCACTGGGTAGATGACAATACGTCCAAGGACATTAGCGTTACGTTCTTCATAACCGTCAATGACGCCCGTATCGAATACGAGGGCTATGCCCTGAACTACCTGGGGACAAGTCCGGCCACCAGTTCCTCTACTGGATACATCCAGTATGGAGGCAACACTACGTTTCTCACCTACTACCCCTATGGATATGGCTATGGCGTCGCTGACAGTGAAGGCGGCAGCAATGCCTACAACCTTTGGGGTGATGTCCAAGCCACGTATGACTATGCGAATGCTTGGCAATACGATGACTTGGGACGCTATGAAGGGGAATTGGTGATGGCCGGTACAGTCGATCTGGGCCCGTATACCGACACGCCGTCAGGCCTGTCCTTCTTCGCAACATCGTCGCTGGATGGCATGGCGTACGCCGAAGGACGGATTGTGGTCAATGATCCTGACTTCCATTACGGCGGATTCTATGCCAAACAGCTTACGGGGTCAGCGGGAGTACTTTGGTCATCTTATCCGGCAACATCGCTGATCGTGAGTAGTGCGGGGCATACCCTCCCCGTCGAGAAGAGGCAATCGCCCTGCCCGTCCCCACCGATGGACAGGCAGGGCGCTACGAAGGAGCAAACTATGAGATGCAAATCGGCATTGCTGATTGTCCTGATGTATGTGCTGCTGGGCATGGGCGCCGCCAAGATTCCCGACCCAGGGATGCCACCGGGCTTACGCCGCGTGCATGAGATGATAGACGCAAATGGCCTGGACACAAGACAGACAGCCCCCATAATGAACCAAGTCCTGAATGTGAGCTACCGCATGGCCGACCTGTCCCTGGCCGTCAGAGAGCAGGTTGATTTCCTCCTGACCCCTGCCCTGCTCGTGCAGGAGGCCATGTCCGACAATGTCGTCTTGACCTATCCTGAGGAGTAGAAATCATGACAGCAATACACAGGCGCCCCGGGCGATTATGCCTGATTGCAGCCTTGGCAGTCATCGCCATAGCGTGCGGGCTCGGTCTTGCCCAGATTCAGCCTGTCGGCAGGAACGCCGCCGCCTTGATCCAGTTTGATGTCTTAAGCGAACTGAACATGGACGAAGCATTCACAAATTGGGTCGTATTCGCGAGGTATTGGGTCTGCGGAGACTTTTACGCTGTCTCCGTAGTGTGGTCCGAACCTCATGGCGCCGGCATGCAGAACATGAAGACCCTAACGGCCCTTAGTGACAACACAGGCTTTCGCATGACCGATGAGAGGTATGCGGACTGGGTGCCATTGAACACTACCTATTCAAAGCCCTTGGGCGAGAGGGGACCATTCGCCTGGGGAGGGGCTGCATATGAACTTGCAGACATGCGGTTTGCTGAGGCAGACGCCCTCTCTCGCCGGCTGTATGTCCGTGATCTTATGACATTGAAGGATGCCAATCCGCAAGGTGACAAGATCATTGACCTGAAGGCGATGCAGGGCCCGGATGGCGTCAAGAGGAAGGTCACCCGACTGAAGGTTCAAGCCAAGCGCGGGCAGATCGAGGGAATGGACTTGTTCGACGACCAGCAGCAGTCGCTGTGCAAGATAGAATACGAGTATGAACGGAACACCACCGCCCCCCCCCTTGCCAGACTCATCGCCGAGCTGCCTGTAAGGCCGCAAAAGCTGGCCATCCGAGCACGTTTGAAATGCACCACTTCCGACGGTGAGATAAAACCCTTCGAAGTCAAGGATGCAGACTACGTCTACCACAAAGGCGGCAGGACCTGCACCGTGACATATCAGGACATTGCCATCGGCGACAAGACACTACGCCTTCCCGTGCTGGTGGAGGTGCGAGTCAGCGAGACGAAACGGCTGCTGCGGTCCGCAAAACTGATCAACTTCAAACCCGTGGACTTGGACAAGGATGCGGTCTGGGAGGCAGCCAGGTCCTTCGCCCATCAGAGCAGTGAAGATCAGGCATGGAGGCGGCTTGTGGGAAAGTATCTCGATCCGAAGCCCAAACCGGGGCCACTGCAGGTCGATCCGAACGACCTGACCTTCGTCAGAAAACTGATCGCCAAGTATCCGTTGCGGGAACTGCCGCCCATGGCGGACAACCCCAGATCAAAGACCGGGACACTCCGGGAGCAGATAGACAACGGAGCATGGAGGCAGGACCCGACCCTGCTCGAAGAGTGGGCCAAGAACAGAACGCGGGAAAGCGAAGAAGAGCAGAAGAAGTGGCGAGAACAGGCGGCCAGGATACCGAGCCCCCCACGGATAGAGATCGAGCCGAATGACGCGAGGGCAATCCGACAACTGGACCGGTATTACACGAAGAAACTCTCAGGGATCAATGGCCCAGTCCCGGAAAGCAAACAGGAGATGTTTGATCTGCGAGAGAGACTGCGAGGCATCTGTTCGTACCATCGCGTCCCGCACCTTCCGGAGGACGACCCGCCGGAGGTGGACTCGAACGATCTGCAGATGATCCAACAATTGAAGACGCATTACGAGAAGTTGGCGACACAATCCGATCGTGGTCTTGGGGGTCAGTTCCAGGCGGTGCACGTCTTGACCCGCCTGGATCGGATAGCCAGAGATTTTGACGCCTTCGAGAAGCACACCCATCGCTATCTGCAAATGCTCCAGGAGGCGGGCCTGGACGCCATGTACATGGTGGGCGGGCACGGCAACCTGGAGACGCTCGTTGTAGCAGGTCGGCATGAAGAAGCCAACAGGCTTCTGCGCCGGTGGGCGGACAGGTCGGCCGCCGAGAATGACGCCGATGCAGTCCTCCGCTTTGCCGGGTGGGACGTGGACGGCAGCAAGCGAGATCCGTGGGCAAGCATCCAACTGCTGGACCGGTTTCTGAAAAGGTCCGGCCTGTCGCCTCTCCAGCGATACGAGGGTTTGGCGCTGCGGGCCATCGCCTTGCACAACCTCGACAAGCTGCTGGGCAGCCTGGCGACCGTCGACAGCGACCTCCGCAGGGCCCAGGGCCAGTGGGTCTTGAGCACAACGACCCGAGGGCAAGTAGTCAGGCGAGTCAGACCGGCGGTATTGGAGGCTGTCTCCGCCTGGGAGTCGCTGGGGGGTGCCCGATGGTCCGAGGCCAAGCCGTACTCCACCGCCCAAACATCCGGATTCATGCTCAATCTCATGGGGAACACGGAGGCTACAAGACTACAGGAGACCTCCGCGATGTTGGACAGCATCGTCCGCAAGCGGCTCGGCGGGACAGGCAATCGGCAGCGAGGAGCGGGCCCTTGACTATTTGCCATTTGCTGCTTATTATTTCCGGCTCGTGATGAAAAACCGTCATGCGCAGCAGTTCGCCGCTCGTTCCGGCCTGGGCCTGCACGGGCGAAACTCAAATGGTGAATCGTAAATAGTAATAGTAAATCCCAGAGGGTGTTGCCATTGGAATCGAAGCTGATTGAAGAAGGTTTGCAGTTTACGCCCAAGTTCAACGCCGAGGGTCTGATCCCGGCCATTGCCCAGGACGCCGAGACCGGCCAGGTCCTGATGGTGGCCTGGATGAACCGCG
>DCUI01000341.1 GCA_002327785.1 Phycisphaerales bacterium UBA2218 | reverse complement strand
GTCTTGCAGCGGACGTGATCCAAGTGAAGCGTCTGTTTGATCTGGCGGATACCCTTGTTCAAGGTTCACTGCGTTGAACAACCTTATTCTACCAAAGTTGACGATATGTTTGAAGTTCCAACTGACAAGCACGTCCACAGCACTCACAGTCGCCAAGGCCACGTGAAGCGCATCGGCCAAAGAGCCCGGTCCGACCACGCCGTGAGCAAGGTAGGCATCCGCCAATTCCTTGGCCTCCTCGCTGAGGCGGACTTGGATTTGATTTGCTGTGGGGATGTCTTCAAGATGCCGCCGGACGCTTGCCGGCGCACCTTCGATCTTCTGGATGGTCAGATCCGAGATGACCAGCATGAACTCGCCTGACCGGAACTTCGACCACAGGCTAAGCGATGCGGCGGAGAACTCCTCATCCTCACAGCCGCCGATCACTGACGTATCCACATAGATATGCAGTTTCTTCATGGGCGAATCCGCCTGGGCTACAACTCATTCGTCGCAGCTTCGTCTGCATTGCCTTCCTGGGAGTATCATGGCGGGGGCAAGGGCGGGGAACAAGGGAAAAGCGGCGGCGGGACGCCACGTGGAAGCGTGCAAGCGTAGAAGTGTGGAAGCGTTTCCCTGCGGCCTGCCGCCTCCGGCCCAGGGATGAGACACTATCGCGAGCCGCCATTCTTTCCTTGATTCTTCCGTCTCTGTTTGGGCTGGTCGGGCGGCGGCGACTGTTCCAACTGCCTGATCTGCTCGACTGCTCTGTCGAACCGCTCTTCGACCGGACTGGGCAACGCCGCCTGCTCGGCGCGCCACTTTTCGTACCAAGCTCGGCCTTGGCCAGGGCATCATCATGCGCGACTGGGTGCCACGATGGCTTTTGACGCGGTAGCCGACCGTCAGAATGGCGTCCAGGTTGTAGTGAAGGATGCCGTATGTCTTTCCATCCGGCCCAGTTGTCAAGTATTCCTTGACAACTCGATCTGGGTCCAGTTCTCCCTCTCTATAAAGGTTTTGTAGATGAAGACTTATGTTCTGTTTGCTCGTCTGGTAAAGCTCGGCCATCAAGGCTTGGCTCAGCCAGATCGTCTCGTTCTGGAACCGACATTCTACACGGGTCCGGCCGTCCTGCGTCTGGTACAGAATGAACTGGCCGGGATCGTCGGGCAGGACGGGGAGATTCCCGGTTTCATTCGCCGGATCGTCGACCATCGCTTTGTCTCCATCTCACAGGACGCAGCAGCCCCAACCCGTACGCCGACAACCCGCCTCAGGCTCCAATTCATGCGTCGCAGGTTGATCCCGGGCGTCTTCCTGGAAGGATTATGGACGAAGCGACTGCGAAGTGGCAAGGGAAAAGTAGCGGCGGGACGCCGGGTGGAAACGTGAGGGAGGAAGCCAGCGTTGGTCCTCGGCGATTCTCACCCGAGATCGTCGAGCAACTTGCCAATCTGCTCGGGCGAGGGGAATTGGCCCTTCAGCTCTTTCGGCAGACGTTTGACGATCCGATAGGTCGCTACGCCGATCGGCCTTTGGGCATCGCGCAGCGCGTATTCCACGATGGTTCGGCGTTTCTCCTTGCACAGGATGATCCCGATGGAGGGGTTTTCGCCCTCCTCGCGGGCCCGGTCGTCCAACGCTGCGAGGTAGAACTGCATCTTGCCCACGTATTCCGGCTCGAACTCGCCTACCTTCAGTTCGACGGCAACAAGACATTTGAGACGCCGGTGGAAAAGCAACAGATCGATGAAGTACTCCCTGTCGTCTACTTCAAGTCGGTACTGACTGCCGACGAAGGCGAACAGGCCGCCCATGGCTCGCAGAAATTCTTCGATTCGGGCGACCATCGCCCGTTCCAGGTCCCGCTCCGCGTGCGGTTCGCCCAATTCCAGGAAATCGAATGTGTAGTCGTCCTTCACCGCCAGTTTGGCCTGCGAACGCAGTTCCGGCGTGACCGCCTCGTCGAAGTTCGTCTGGCCGAGCAGGGTCTTCTCGTAGGATTGATTCTCGATGTGGTGGATCAGGACGTTCTTGGACCAGCCGAACTTGCGGGTCATGCGGATGTAAAACTCGCGTTCCAGCGGGTCCTTGCACCGCTGGATGATGACCAGGTTGTGGGTCCAGGTGACTATTGCAACCATTGGCTGCAATTTTGGGTGGTCGCGGTACGCCTGAAAGAATTCGCTCATGTTAAAGAGATTGCGCCAGGAAAGGCCTCTGACTCCTGGGAACTCCCGCTGCAAGTCCTCCGCCAACTGCTTGACGACAGCTTCGCCGTGAAGACCAGCCACTTGCCGTTCAACGATCATCCGGCCGATGTCCCAATAGAGTGCCACGAGTTCCTTGTTGACCGCACGGAGCGCCTCGTACTGCGCCGAACGAACCCGGTCCTTGATTTCCGCCAGGAGCCGGCCGTACTCCGATCCGGGGATTACCCCCACCGCTGGTACGAGTCCTTCGGAAAGTGGCTGTTTCTTCGGTTGTCTCTTCATGCGGTGAGTGCTCCAACCAGTTCGTCGCAGGTGCATCCGCGGTGTCTTCCTGGGGACATTATGGTGGGGGCCAGGGCCGGGAACAAGAAGAAAAAAGCGTGAAGCGGGCCTCGTGAAGCGTATGCGGCGGGACGGGTGGATTCACCACGGAGGCTCGGAGACGCCGGAAAGGCCAGCGAGGCATGACAGAGTCATGAGTCTATGACTCTGGCCCTCTGTGTCCTTGTGGTCAGCCTTGATCTGCGTCAATCGGCGGAACCTGCGGATGCACTTGGCGCTCGGCCCTTGTCGCTCGGATGGGTTCTTGTATCCCCGGAGAGGATCGGTGGGTGGAGCCCACCGTGCCGCTGTCGCACTCTACGCTTGTGCCGCCTGAACACGGTGCAGCCTTGCCGGGCCACGCGTGACGACTTCCGGCGGCGGGAGGGAAAGGTCGTATAAACGCGCCTAAGAATGCAGAAAACGGCCGGAGAGTGCCGATATAGACTCCAGTTGGCGCTCGACGGAGGCGGTGCCGACACTTACAATGCCTGGATTATAGGACGGGGCTTGCTGACGCGGCGTGCTGCGTTCGGGGCCCGCATAGCTTGGAGTCGATGCGGTGAAGAGAAACAAAGGATCGCGTGGCAGGAAGGCAAGGGAAGTCATCTTCGGTCCGGGCGTCAAGGCGGCGGCGTTGTGCCTGGGGGCGGGGTTGTGCCTGGTGCTGTTGTTCAGTTGTCTGAGCTTTGATATCGCCGACTGGCCCAGTCCCTACGTGGTGCCGCAGAATGAGCCGCCGGCGAACTGGTGCGGCTCGACGGGGGCTTTCGCCGCATACTACCTGTTCTATTACATCGGTCCCGGCATCTTCATCGTCCTGATCTCGGCGCTGTGCTACTGCGTTGCCAAGCTGGCCCGTTGGCCGGTGGGTCAGCCGATCTTTCGGATCATCGGCCTGATTCTGCTAACTGCGGTGGCCTCCGCGACATTTTATAGTTTTTGGCCGCACAAAGTGTACGAGTTTCCGATGGGCTCGGGCGGCGTGCTGGGCGTTTCGACCACGGTGTTCCTCAAGGGCTATTTCGCCCGGCTCGGGGCATTCATCCTGATCCTGGCGACATGGATCGTCGGCCTGGCGCTGCTGGCGGATAGCCTGATCGTCGGCCTGTTCGCGGCCTGCGGCGTGGCGGTCCGTCGGACCGCCAGCATCATTGTGCCTGCCTGGGCGGTGGCCAAGGAGCATTCCGAGGCCCTCACGGAGATCTGGGAGCGGCTCAGCGCCTCGCAGAAGACCCCGATTCCACCGCCGCGCCGCATGCCGCTGCTCCCGGAACCGCCGGTGGTCGGAGAGCCGGTGGCTGAGGTCGAAGAGCCCCAGGCGGCCGAAGCGACCGACGCCGAGCCGGTGCCCGTCGCGGCCAAGCCCGAGGGCGTGGAGGCCAAGCCAAAGCCGCAGCCGATCCGGCTGGAGAAGCCCGCCTCTACGCAGCCTTCCTATGACGGCTACACCCTGCCGCCGCTGAGCCTGCTGGCGGAAGCGGAGTATGGTTACGAGGCCCTGCAGGAAAAGGTGGTCAAGGCGAAGTCCAGGGACCTGGAGAAACTGCTGGGCGAGTTCAACGTCAACGCACGTGTCGTGGCGGCGGAGACCGGGCCGGTTGTGACCATGTTTGAGTTGGAGCTGGCGGCGGGGGTTAAGGTGAGCCACATTTCGAGCCTCTCGAACGACATCGCCCGTGCCCTGAGCGCCGGCGCGGTCCGCGTCGTGGCCCCGATTCCCGGCAAGCACACCATTGGCATCGAGGTCCCCAACAACGAAAAAGAGAAGGTCCGGATGAGCAACATGATGCAGCTCGCGGGCGGCAAGCCGCAGAGCATGCACATCCCGCTGTTCCTCGGCAAGGACTCCTCCGGCGAGGCCCTCGTGTCGGACCTGACGAAGATGCCGCACCTGCTGATCGCCGGCACGACCGGCTCCGGCAAAAGTGTGTGTATCAATACGATCATCGTGGGCATCCTGATGACCAAGCGGCCGGACGAGGTCCAAATGATACTTGTGGACCCGAAAATGGTAGAAATGACCGCTTTCAATACCGTGCCGCACCTGATGTGCCCGATCGTGACCGAGACCCAGATGGCCGTGCAAATCCTCGAATGGGCGACCGTGAAGATGGACGAGCGGTACGCCCTGCTGGCGGAGGCCCGCGTCAAGAACATCGCCGAGTTCAACAAACTGGGCGCCGAGGAGATCATCGCTCGGTTCGACCCGAGCACGCCGGATGAAGAGGCGAAGATCCCCAAGAAGCTGCCCTACATCGTGATCGTGATCGACGAGCTGGCGGACCTGATGATGACCGCGTCGAAAGAGATCGAGGCGTACATCGTCCGGCTGGCGCAGAAGAGCCGCGCCATCGGGATTCACATCGTCCTGGCCACGCAACGACCGCAGGCGACGGTCGTTACCGGCCTGATCAAATCGAACATGCCGTGCCGCGTCGGGTTCCGCGTGGCGGCCCGGATGGACAGCCGGATCATCCTCGACCAGAACGGCGCCGAGACCCTTCTGGGCGAGGGCGACATGCTCTTCCTCAAGCCCGGCACGAGCGACCTGATCCGCGCCCAGGGCACGTTCCTCGACGACGCGGAGATCCGCCGGATCGTCAAGCACCTCAAGGAAGTGGCCGAGCCGCAGTTCCATCCGGAGCTGACACAGCTCCGCAAGGTCGATGCCGCCGACATCCCGCAGGACGATCTGTTCGACGAGGCGGTGCGGGTCGTGCTGGAGACCAAGCGGGGGAGCGTCTCCCTGCTCCAGCGCCGCCTGAGCATCGGCTACGCCCGCGCGTCGCGGATCATCGAGATGATGGCCGGTGCCGGCATCCTGGGCGACTACAAGGGCAGCCAGGCCCGCGAGGTCCTGATGACCCTGGAGGAATACGAGCAGCTCCGCGCCCGGATGAACGCCGGCACGCAAATGACGCTTCCCGGCATGGAGGAAGAGCCCGAGCCCCAGCCCGAAGTGAAGGCCTACGCCACCGAAGGTCAGCAAGGCTACCTCTCGACCGATCCGGACGAAGAAGAGGAAGAAGAGGAATAGAGCGAAAGGCCGTGAGCGGAGAATTGCGGGCGACACTGAAACCTAATGGCGCAGCCTATCACTGAGGAATTCCCCTCGCCGCATGCCAGACTCTCACGATCTCGACAGTCTGTTCATGAGGTCGGATTCTGCACGCAACCCTGCAGGGTCTGCGGATGATCTCCCGGAGAACGGGATCGTCAAATTCAGGGACGATCCGCTCGGATTCGGGAAAATCAGCAAGTTGCTCGACTGCCTGGGAAATGTGTCGAATGAAACAGGGAGATGCATAAGGGTGGGATTCGGCATTGTACGACGCGAGTTCCCTGAGATCGAGGCGAGCCGAGGACGCCCAGATCAGTCTGTAAGCCATTCGGCGAACTCCTCCCTGATCTTGTCGTGAGGAATACCCTTGCCCTCATCCAACTCCTGAAGGCCCTTGCGCACACCAACGATGAAGTTGATCCGCTCTTGGATGTCTTCCCACGATGCATTCTCAGGGAGCTGTTCGATTGTCTTCAGTGCTATTTCCTCGGTAGTCATGGCGAGATTATTTAGCAGGTCCGCGGTGGTCCTGCAAGGATGCTCTTCTTCCGAGCGACTTCTCAGCACGTCAAGAGAAGGATGTCCGGAATCCCACGGGTTCTATAGCCCTTTTGCCTTCCGGGCGACGAGCCAGGAGCGCTCGGCCCACTGGGCCAGCTCGCCCGGGTCCTCCGGGATGTCCGCCGGGATTTGATCGTAGGTCCGGATCGTGGTCTTGATCTTGTGCGGATAGGGCTCGAAGGGCGCTGAACCCGCCCGCAGAAACTCATCCCGGTTCGAGTCGTCCACCTTCAAATAGGCAACGTCATCGGCGACGACCGCGAACATAGTCCCTTCGCGATAGAGCCCCGCCTCCACCCTGGGGGCTCCAAGCCCGACCAAAGAGCTTCAACCGACGCCGAGGAACCGGGGCCGGAAGATGTATCGAAAAAGTGAATAGGAGACAATTG
>DCUI01000091.1:7141-9450 GCA_002327785.1 Phycisphaerales bacterium UBA2218 | reverse complement strand
CGGGCCAGAAGCGGGCCCTGCCGCCGACGGCGGGGCCCATTTTCTCGATGCGCGCGGGAGACAGTACTGTGATCTGTGCCGAAGTCGTACATCCCCCCCCGGATTTTCTTGCAATGTCGCCCTGTTGGCTGTAAGGTAAGGGCGAATCTGCTGGTGCGCCGATATGCACGTTCGCTCAGATTGCCGCAAGTACTGTATTAGAAACAACTTGGGAGTGTAGCTCAGTCGGTAGAGCAACGCACTTTTAATGCGTAGGTCCTGGGTTCGAATCCCAGCACTCTCATTGGTCATGCCTCCCCTCCGGAAAGCAAAAGGAGTCTCGTTCCATGAAGGCAATGGTGCTCGCGCGAACAAGTCCAATCGAGAACCAGCCGTTGGAATTGCGCGAGGTCCCCATTCCCGAGCCGCAGGCCGGGGAAATCCGGATCCTGGTGACGGCGTGCGGCGTCTGCCATACCGAGCTGGATCAGATTGAGGGCCGGCTCGAAGCCCGTCGGCCCGTCATTCCGGGACACCAGATCGTCGGACGGGTGGATGCCCTCGGGCCGGGCGCATCACGGTTCAAGCCGGGCCGGCGTGTCGGCGTTGCCTGGATCTACTCCGCCTGCGGCGTCTGCTCCCTGTGCCGTGCCGGCAACGAGAACCTTTGCCCGCAATTCCGCGGGACCGGCTGCGATGCCGACGGCGGCTATGCCGAGTACATCGTCGTCCCCGAAGATTCCGCCTATCCGGTCCCAGACCAGTTCAGTGACGTGCAGGCCGCCCCGCTGCTTTGTGCCGGAGTCGTCGGGTATCGCGCCCTACGACTGACGAACCTCCAGGATGGCCAGGCACTCGGCTTCTTCGGTTTCGGCGCTTCGGCCCATATCCTGGTCCAGGTAGCCCGGCACAAGTTCCCGGCCGCGAAGCTGTTCGTCTTCACGAGGCCAGGCCAGACCGAGCATCAGAGATTGGCGAAACGCCTGGGGGCCGACTGGGCCGGCGAGACGGGCGAAACCGCGCCGGCCGCGCTCGACGCCGCCATCGACACGACGCCGGCCTGGACCCCGATTGTCGAGGCGATGCGGGTATTGGCGCCGGGCGGGCGACTGGTCATCAACGCGATCCGCAAGGAGTCGCGAGACCAGGACGCCCTGCTGCGGCTGGATTACCCCACGCACCTCTGGCGAGAGAAAGAAATCAAGACGGTCGCAAACGTGACCCGGCAGGACGCCCGCGAGTTCCTACTCCTGGCGGCCCAAGTGCCGATCCGCCCGCAGGTGCAGGAATTCGCTCTGGAGCAGGCCAACGAGGCCCTGCTGCTGGTCAAGCAGGGCAGAACACGGGGCGCGGCTGTTCTGAGGATCGCGTAAGAGACCCTATGAATTACTGAGAATCCAATCGGCCGCTTCGCGGATGCCGGACACAACGATCTCCCCTGCGGACAATTCACCCTCGTGCTTTTTTCCATGGCCGGTTCGGACGTAGACACCGCGAGCGCCGACGGATCGAGCAAACTCCACATCATGCGGATCGTCGCCGACTGTGAAGGATCGCTCCAAATCCACGGCGTGTTCCTTCGCGGCTTTATGGAGGAAGTACGGACGGGGCTTACCGCAACGGCAGCCGTCCGTCCGGTCGTGGGGGCACACGTACACCTCGGTGACGACAACGCCACATTCGGCGAGGACCGCAAGAATCCAGGCATTCACGCTGGCCACGTCGTCCAGCGTAATCACGCCCCGGGCCACCCACGGCTGGTGCGTCACGATGAACAGCAAGAAACGCTCCTGGAGGCGCTTCAAGGCGGCCACCGTGTCGCGATAGAACACCACGTCGGACGGTTGGGCCAGACTCCCCCGATCCTCGATGAGGGTCCCGTCGCGGTCGAGAAAGACGGCCGGACGAAACAGTCGCGTCGGTGATGTCGGGCCCTTCCTTTGCATAGTGGCTCTCGGATGCGAATCGCTGCGGCTGCGGCGACGACCTCACAATCCCCTCTGATTCGGGGTGCGCTGATTGCGCCAGCCAAGGAGCAGCGCAACGACCATGAGGGCCGCTGTCCCAACGGCGCCGGTGATGATCGGCTCGAATCGAGCCTGGGCCCACTCCCAGCCAGCGGGGAGATCCCGTGCAAACGTGCCCCAGACGATCACCACGAGATTTGCGCAAACCACAACGCCGCACTGCCATGGCTTAAGGCGAACCCGAAGTACACCCAGAACAAACAGCGCCAGGATGATGCCCCCAAAGATGCCCGAGATCTGCCACCAGACGTCCAATGTGCTCTTGCCGGAGAAAATCAGGAGGATTGCCAAGCAGGTGCCAAG
>DCUI01000091.1:0-7069 GCA_002327785.1 Phycisphaerales bacterium UBA2218 | reverse complement strand
GCCAGGATGAGGCCCTTGAGTCCCGCCGGAAGCTGCGTCGCGATGAAGTAGGGAAAGGCCTCGTCGCCCTTGGTGACGGCCGAGCCGGCCTGGCCGGTCGAATAAAACGCGAACAGCGCCGTCCCGATGTACAGGAAGATCGCCGTCATCGGGATGTAGATCAACATCGCAATCCAGATGGACCGCCGGGCCTGACGCTCGGTCGGCACGGACGAATACTTCTGCACGAAGTTCTGGTCCGCCAGGAGATTGCGGAGGTTCTCCGTCACGCCGTAGATGATCATCACCCAGATGGTCCGCGAGGAAAGCGACAGGTCCCAACTGCCGAGGCTGAACTTGTGGGCGTCCACGGCCGCCTGGATCAGCGGCTCGGGGCCCGTGCAAATCCGCCACGACAGGCTCACGACACAGAACAGCAGCCCACCGATCATGATGACCGACTGCATGACATCCGTCCAGATCACGGCCTCCATGCCGCCCAGAAGGGTGTAGACGATGGTGACCACTCCGATGACAACGATGATCATCGCAATCGGCCAATCCAGGAACTGGTTGAGCAGCAGGCTCACGAGATACAGGATCACCGCCGTTCGGCCCACGATGTAGAGCAGGAAGGACAAGGCGGCGTACACCCGTCCCCAGGCCCCGATCCGCTCCTCGAGGAACTCGTAGACGGACAGCAGCTTCATCCTCCGGTAGTAGGGCACAGCATATCGACAGGCCAGCCAGGCCACAGGAAAGATCGCCAGAGAAAAGATAATGGGATGCCAGTTGGTATCGTAGGCCTTGCCGGGGGTGGCGATGTACGAGATGCTGCTGGTGTACGTGCTCATGATGGCCAGTCCGGCCGCCCAGGCGGGGATGGATCGCCCCGCCACCATGAATTCCTCCGCCGTGCGGCACTTGCGGGTGTAGTAAATGCCCATCCCGATGACAACCACGCAGTACGCGGCCAGGATCGCTATGTCGATGGCGTCCAGTTTGCCGTCCATGCTCCACCGCCTTATCGCAAGAGGCCCGATTTCTCGTCGAAGACGCCCAGTTCTTCCATGTGCTTGCGGACCATGTCTCGCTGCGGCTCGCGGAACCGGTGGAACGGCTCGGCGAGGAAATCATTACAGACCCCAAGCAGGGACAGGGCGCACTTGAGCCCCTTGATGAAGCT
Organism: Phycisphaerales bacterium UBA2218; assembly: GCA_002327785.1. GTDB lineage: Bacteria > Planctomycetota > Phycisphaerae > Sedimentisphaerales > Anaerobacaceae > PLanc-01. The sequence continues at coordinate 5,904 of DCUI01000091.1, read as the reverse complement.
CGATGGGAACCGGCCCACGCTGTAGATCGTCGCGTTGACTCGCATAACCATCCTGTGCAGCGACTCGACTCGGGCCAGGTCCTTCGCACGAGCCGCCTCGTACAGGTCCACATACAGGCGCGGCAGCAGGTTGGCCCCGCCGCAGACTCCGCCGTGACCACCCAGCAGAATGGTCTCGGCGAGAAGCTGCTCAGGACCCATCAGCAGCGTGAAGTCCGGCCGGTCCTCCAGCATGGACAGGAGCTGATGGAAGTACAACATGTTGGCCGAGCTATCCTTGATCCCGACGATGCCTCGGATATCCGCGGCGGCGCGAACCGTGTTCGGATCGAACCCCGGGCTCGGACGGTTCGGCATGTTGTACAGGAACAGCGGCAGCGACAGCTCGGGCACGAGATGCTCCAGATACTCCAGCAACTCGGGCTGGCCCGCGGGGAAGTAGTACGGCGGAGCGAGCACCAGTCCCTGGGCGCCGGCCTGCGCCGCCTTCTGCGCGACGTTGGCCGACTCGACAAAGGAAGTGTCCGTAATCCCCACCAACACCGGCACTCGCCGATTCACCTGGGAGCAGACGCGGTCAATGAAGTCGTGCCGGAGGCGGTGGCTCAAGCTGGCGGCCTCGCCGGTGGTGCCGAGGATGAATAATCCATGGACGCCCCCCGCCAGGACGTGCTCGATCAGCCGCTCCAGACCGGCAACGTCCAGCGTATCACGATCCACCAACGGCGTAATCATGGGCGGGATGATCCCGCACAACGGCTTCGCCAGAACACCAGAGCCACAGCTCATCTCAACATGCCTCCGAAGAACCCTATTGTGACCACCAAACCAATCGGCGGCCCCATCATAACACAACTTCGGCCCATGTACATGAAGAAAGACGAGCAGCGCGGACGCCTGTGTCTGCGGGGGGCTTCGCGCGTCGAGAACGGGCCGGCGGTGGCATGTGTTCCAACCCTTGTAGCCTCACTCTCCCTTGGGTTTTGCCCTTGCATCCTGGCAGGTCCGCGGTCATGATTCGCGTAGCGGAAAGAAAATGCCCATGCTCATCTCAGTGAAGGGGATATCTATGATCCTGGATAGGTCGCGAAAGGGCCGGCTTGTCGTCTGTGCTGTTGCGGTGATCGGTCTGTGCGCCCTCGGCGCAGGGGTTGCGAACAGCACGGGTAGTCCGGCAGAGACAGCGCCCGACAGTGGGCAGCAAGCAGTCGGGTCCAGCGAACGGCTGCGGGAATTAATGACCGAGCGATACGAGATCCTCAGGAGCATTGTCGAGTCGCTCGAAAAGCTCCTCGCCGCCGGCAGGATGACTCTCTCGGAGTGGCGGAATGCCAGGGTGGCCCTGTACGTGGCCCAGGCCGACCTCTGTGCCGACACGGCCGAGCGCATCAAGGTTTACGAGGAGATGGTGGACTTCCTGCGCGATGCCGAACAGTTGGCCCGGCGAAGAGCCGCCAGCGGCCAGATGACTGGGGCCGAAGTCCTACAGGCCAGACTCGCGACCATAGAGGCGCAGATGGCCCTCGAAAGACTGCGGCTGGGTCAGACTTGATAAGACCGCCACTCATCACGGCACGTCGCTGCCGCATGCGCCGACGACAGATCGTCCGGCCTGCGATCATAGATCGTGCAACATGCGGATCGATTCGCGGATGACGATCTCGGCGGCCTGTGGGGCGAAGCGGCTGCTTGTGACCTCGTAGCCCTCTTGGACGTGCAGATCCTTCGGGGCCAGGTAGCCGGCGGCTCCGTTGCAGTGCGTGACGACGAACGTATGCGGACAAGGCGAGCCCGCCTTGATGGCCAGGCCGATCTCCGTCAGGACCTCGCCGCCGAGGCCGACGAAGGCTACATCGCCGAGCCGGGCCACGCTGATCGTGAACGGCATGGTCCGGGAGGGCTTGTCGGCCGCGACCTCATTCCCCGACCTGGCCGGCAGGTGAAGCGTGACGAGATTCGTCGCGATCTTGCCGGCCGGGGTCATCGCATGGATCGCACGACAAACGTGTACGACCTCCTCGCCCAGGAACGTGCCGAGCAGGACCGGCTCGGGAATCCAGCCGGGCTCTTCGTGGAACGCCGGCAGGACTCGGAACCACGGATCGATATTGCCCGAGGCGCCGATGAACGCTGGAGCAACAACCTCAGAACCCAGAATCTTCTCGACAAACTGCTCGGCCAGGCCCGGGACGTCGCCGCTGATGGTGTAGTTGCCCGGTCCGAGAGAGGTCCCGTGCGTCGCGTAATCGAATGCAACAGCCACAGGCCTTCCGTCTCCCCTGGCAACCTTCATGACCAGGACCTCCTTGTCGGTTGGTCCGTTGGGGTTGCGTCCCAACACGATTGAGATTTTGCCGTCATTGCCCACCCGCAGTTCTCGACGATTCGCTCCGACCGGGCAGGCGCCGACGCCCAGCCCAATCTCGGCGGGCTGCATCCCGCCCAGCGCCTGGCGCACCACGTCGATCAGTTTGCCCTTGAGTGCTTCCGTGTACTCGACATTGTTCGGGTGGTCTCGTTCCTTGTTGATGGTGAGGCTGGGAGCGGCGTGCGTGTGGATGGCGGTCAGGAACAGCTCGGACGACTGCAACCCCAGTTCACCGAGCAGAGCGTTCCGCAAGTAGTCCGCCGTACCCTCATAGAAACCGATTACGTCCGTCGAGACCAGGACAAGCCGCCTGCCCCCCGCTTCGAAGGCCAGCACGCGAGCCGACAGCGGATCATGCACGCCCGTGGACAAGTCCTTGCGGCTGGCATAGCCGGACATCTTGACCGGCTTTTCCGGCGTGATGTCGATCCGGGCCGCACCGGCCTTCAACCCGCCCGAGATCTCGGTGATGGGCCACAATGGGTCTTCCGCTAAGGCCGTGACCGATAGCAGACAGATGGCGGAGAAGATTGCGTTCATGTCGTGCTCTCCTATAGCCGGGTCATAACAGAGCGAATTGTACCGGCATCTGTTGTTTTTGCCCAGGGAATTGGGTAATCTGCCATATGACCAGTCCGTCTAAGCAGATGATTGAACAAGGTGATCGAATGATATCGACGACCCGCTGCACTTGCAGTTTTGTCATCATCCTGGCTGTGAGTTTCCTCTTGCCATCCACTCCTGGCTTGGCGGACGACGACTTCGACCGACTCATCCAGGCGGATTGGGCCGCCCAGGAACGCAGGCTTGGCCGCTCCCCGGGCGACCCGCAGACCGTTGAAGACATCTACCGAAGGGCCACCGTCCTGCTTGGCAGCCTGGACGCCCTGCCCCAGCCGCCCGGTCTCACGGCCGACAGGGCCAGGCTGGAATCACTCCGGGCCTCCGTCGCCGACGTCCGTCAGCTTGACGAGACGGGCCGACTGGCGATCTACCACCAGATCCGCTCGATCTCTCGCGAGCTGGCCCTGAAGAACCCGCTGATCGCCGGCAGACGAATCGCCTTCATGAAGCGACGGCGGTTCGTCTGTCAGATGTTGCACGAGTATCTCGGCTACTTCTATGACTACGGCAACATCGCCGGTGGCGGCGTCTACATCCTGGAGCAGCCCGGGCAGTCGTTCGCGATCCGAGACATGGTCCAGGGCCGGTTGCCCAAAGGCAACTACACGACGCTCGCCCTTTCGTACGACGCACGCACGCTGTACTTCGGCTTCGCGGAGCGGGCGCCGACCAAGCCCGATTATTACTCGCCCGACCGGCGGTGCTTTCACATCTGGGCAATGGATGCAGACGGCAGCAACCTCAGGCAACTCACCGACGGCTGCAACGACGATTTCGACCCGTGTCCCCTGCCCGACGGCGGGATCGCGTTCATGTCCACGCGTCGCGGCGGGTTCGGACGGTGCCACAATCCCTGGGAGCCCCTGCCGGCGTATACACTGCACCGGATGGATGCCTTGGGCCGGAACGTGCAGACGCTCTCCTTCCACGAGACCAACGAATGGCATCCGGCGGTCCTGGGCGACGGCCGCATCGTCTATTCGCGATGGGACTACGTGGACCGCTCGGCCGCGAACTATCACGGCCTGTGGGTCAGCAATCCCGACGGGACGAACCCGACAATCGCATTCGGCAACTACACGCAGCGAATCAACGCCTGTTTTCAGGCCAAGGCAGTCCCAGGCTCGAACAAGATCGCGTTCATCGCCGGCGCGCACCACGCGGACGTGGGCGGCTCGCTCGTGCTCGTCGATCCGGACAAGTACCGGCTGGACCCGGTCACGGGCGAGGACCGGTTCGAGTCGCTCGACGTGTTGACGCCGGAGGTGTGCTTTCCCGAGGGAGTCGGCTGGCCGGGCAGCTATTTCCACAGTCCTTGGCCGCTCTCAGAGGACCATTTCCTCGTCGCGTTCAGCTTCAAGCCGCTGCCGGGGATGGGGCCGAACGTCAAGGATGACAACTACACTGGGCTGTACTACTTCGACCGCTTCGGCAACCTGGAGCTGCTCTACGCCGACCCGGAGTTCTCCTGTATGTATCCGATCCCGCTGGAGCCCCGCCCGGTCCCGCCGGTCGTGGCGAGCGGCCTGGAGCCGGAACTTGGGGATGAGGGCGAGTACATTCTCACGGACGTTCAACAGAGCCTCTTCCCGCTGCCGCCCTCCCGACCAATCCGGACGCTCCGCGTCTTCCAGGTGCTCCCGAAGACTTCCACTCACGTCGCGAATCAGCCGCGGATCGGCTACGCTAACGCCGAGAGCGCCCGCATGTTGCTGGGCACGGTGCCGGTCGAGTCCGACGGCTCGGCGTACTTCCGCGCCCCCGCCCGCAAGCCGCTCTATTTCCAGGCGGTGGACAAAGCAGGTCACGCGGTGCAGAGCATGAGAACCATCACGTACCTCCAGCCCGGCGAGCGGCGAAGCTGCGTCGGGTGCCACGAGCCGCCGGGCACTACGTCGGCGGGCCGGCGCGACATGCTGGCCCTCCGCCGGGCGCCGTCGGCCATCGAGCCCGGCCCACAGGGGACGCAGCCCTGGAGCTACCCCCTGCTCGTCCAACCGGTTCTCGACAGGCACTGTACCCGCTGCCACGACGGCGGCCAGGGCGAGTGGAAGGCTGCCCCGCTGCTGACCGCCGACGCAGCGGGTACATTCACCAAATCGTACGAAGAGTTGAAGCCCTACGTCCGCTGGTACGAATGGGGTGGCCAATCGATTCGGGAGATCGGCACAGAGCCAAGTCACATCGGAGCCGACGAAAGCCGCCTGTTGAAGGTCCTCGCGGACAAGACCCACGCCGAACACGTGAAGTTGCCCGACGAGGACTACGAGCGATTGTGCATCTGGCTGGACGGCAACGCTCCCTTCTACGGCACCTACGAAAAAGAAGCCCAAGTCGCCCAACAGGCGGGCCACAGCGTCCCGACCCCGGTCGTCCAATGACCCAAACAATCTCAGGGGCTCCGCCTCCGAACCCCCGGCATTTTCCGCTTCGGGCCAATGGCATGAGACACAAGAAGAACCATCTCATTCCCCCTACGCACTCTGCATCTTCTCCAAACATCTCCAGTCTTCGGGGTGCCAAGCTTTCTGCTGTGCCCCCCATAGGATCTTTCGCTCCAGTTTCGGGACTCCATTGCAGAGTTCCGACAACAGAAGGACAAGGGAGAGACCGTGTGAAGTATCGTACGGGGGGGGACTTGTTTGAAAGCCACCATGCATCTCAACACTATGCGTGGTGTGTCAAGAGTCTGGATTGCCGCGTTTCGCTCGCAAGGACGAGGTCGAATCCGTGTTCATCCGCGTTGCTAACTGGCAACAACTGAAAAGGATTTCCAGATTTTCATGCGGCGGCTTTGTTACGTTGTTCTGTGGCGGCCTTTTGCGTCAGGAAGATCGTGGCGATGATCTTGGCGCCGTTCGGGGTCAGGCGATACTTGCGGGTCTTGGGCAGGCGGCGGATGATCTTGTGTT
>DCUI01000140.1 GCA_002327785.1 Phycisphaerales bacterium UBA2218 | reverse complement strand
ACGCACGCGAGGATTCATCAGCAAATAGGTATGGAAGAACCTGAGCCGGTCCGTCCGTGAGACATCCGGGGGGAGCATGTTGATCTGGACCAGGTTCTTCATCCGCAGGAAACCCCACAGGTGGAGCGGCCTGTACGTGCGTTCGTTGTCGAGCAGGAAAAACTCCCAGGTCGGCTGGCCATTGACAGTCGGCAGCTCACCGTTGACTGGGAAGTGGGAACCGGGAACCGTCTTATGGGCCAGGACGTTGCCGGGCCTGAGGTCTCCGTGCACGATACCCTCGCGGTGCATTCGGCCGATGGTCAAGCCGAGGCGTCGGAGCAGTTCTCGCCTTTCGCGAAGCGAGCAAGGGGGTGGCTCGTTCGAACTTGATGAAAGGTATTTGTGGATCGGCATGGCGTTCTCGACTTCGAGGGTGGCCGTGAAACATACACGGCCAGCACGCTCCCTGCGGCTCCCGACAGCAATGACCTCGGGCGCCTGGAAGCCGTGCTCGCTGAGCATCTGCGAGGCCCTCAAGGCACGCACCGCCCGGTTGGGACGGACCAGGTGCTTGAGCCGATCCCAGATGGACCGATCGAGGTACTCTTTTAGGTAGACGCCCGTCGGCACACCGTTGAAGATGGCCGCGAACCGACACACACGTGAGGTTGCCGCCGACCGGACCGGTTGCGATTCGAAGCGCTCGGCGAGGGCCTGCGGTCCGGCCAAGAGGGCTTCCTCCAGCTCCCGATTGCGAAAACGCCCGTTCATCCGCAGCAAGCGGCCGGTGCGCTCCGACTCAAGAAAACCAGCCGGTCGCGGAGTTCCTTCTCCTGGGACGGCAATCCCCCGGAGGAACCGGGCGATGTCCCGTCCGCGTCGTTGCCGGTGAAACCAGCCAGGCTCGCGGATCTCCACGCCATCCAGGTCCGTCAGCACGATCATCCCATCATCGCAGAGAATGTTCGTATGCTTCATATCCCCGTGATTGATGCCCCGCGATCCCAATCGGTCCACCAGTCGGAGAACTTGATGGATGATCCGACGCTTGCGGCCCTCAGGAACGGAGACGTCGCGCAGGACACTGTGCAGGGTCGGCTTGTCCACGTATTCTGTGATGAGCCAGGATTGCCACAGCAACGGGCCCCGGTATTCATCCATGTAGGCAACCGGACGGGGCGTTCGGATGCCCAGCTTGAGCAGCCGCTGTCCGTTGATCCAACCCCAGCGGGCGCGAGAGCCTTTGATCGTATGGCGCAACGAGTGCGTCAGCCCCGAGTGGTGGTACCGCTTGACCACCAGATCCCGGCCGGCCCACTGCACACGATACACGTCGCTGACGTGGCTCGTCTTGATGATGTCGCTGTCGGACGTCAACACGTGCGTTAGAAAGGAGGCGATCGAGGGCAGGACTTCCCGGCACACACAGGCATCGATCCACCCGACGCATCTTGCGGAGCACCATCCAGCCACACCCGCTTCAAACGAGGACAACAGTCCCTCGTGAGGACATGGAAAGGCAAACCGCTTTGCATCGTGCGGATCGGATACTTTGCAGATTCCTCTGTGTCGCCCCTGCCCATCGCGGGCCTCGGATTCGTTCTGAACCAGCATTATGTCAATTAGACAACATGGACGCGGACTTGTCAATCTCTCTGCGCAGCCGGATTTGGGCCTACCCCTTGCCTGCCGCAGAACCCGCCAGTAGAATCCTATCACCACGGGCGAAGTTCGCGTCGCGGACGACCCGAGGCAGACCGGCGTGCTTGGAGAATGATGATGGTTGTGGTCTTTGCGCCCGGCATCGTGGCGGCATACTTGGTAGGTTCCATCCCGTTCGCACAGATCATCGCACGGGCTCATGGTAAAGACCTTCGCACTATCGGTTCCGGAAACATCGGCGCGACGAACCTCGCTCGGGCCGTGGGCCGCAAGTGGGGGTACGTCTGTTTTGCCCTGGATGTCCTCAAAGGCCTCATTCCGATGGTCGTCGTCCGTGCCATTGTAGGTCCGCCGGGCGGGCCCAGCTCGCTCGTCTTGTGGCTTATCGTCGGCGTTGCGGCCATTCTCGGACATGTCTTTCCCGTGTTTCTGGGGTTCCGGGGCGGAAAAGGCGTCGCCACCAGCTTCGGCGTCGCCCTGGGGCTGTGGCCCTATTTCACCATCTCCGGGCTGATCGCCCTGACCGTGTGGGTGGGCGCCGTTCTGATCTGGCGGTACGTCTCGCTCGCCTCGATCTGTGGGGCGGTTGTCTTTCCGGTCGCCCTGCTCGCCGGAATCCTGCTCGCCCCGAACTGGAGTATCTCCAACCTCTGGCCGCTCCTGATCGCCGCAATCATTATTCCCGTATTCGTCATCGTCCGCCACCGTACGAACATTGAGAGACTCTTGGCAGGCACCGAAGGCAGAATCCGAGACAAAGACGCTCGATAACTGCAGAAAGAACAATTCGGCTCCGTCGAACACAAAGGTCTTGTATCCATGCCAACCGAGGCTAATATAGAAGCCGGTTTGGCGGCATCGCGAGAAAGACTATTGCCGGTGGACCGTGACCCGGAAGGTCCGTGTCAAAGACCGGCAGAGGTGCCGTCAACAGACAAGCACCACCTTTTTAGGAGGACACGTCATGAGTGACACGACAAGCCACACAAGTGCAACCCGATGTCTGTTCTTGACCCTCGGCCTCATCCTGGCCATGAGTGCCGCCGAGGCGTGCGCCGCCGAGGACATCACAGGGGACTGGGACATGACGATGGACTTCGGCGGCCGACCGAGCTTCGCCACGTTGTCCATCGCCAAGAAAGCGGACGGGACGCTCACGGCGAAATGGGGCAGGGATGACTTGTCCAACGTCAAGTTTGACGGGCAGAAGCTCACCTTCACACGAACGGTCCGCTGGGGAGACAACGAATTCTCGTTGGATTACGTCGGGACCCTGAAGGATGGGAAGCTCACAGGCGCGATGTCCAGCGACCAGGGCGAGTTCGGCGCCAACGGCGTCAGGATCAAGCCGAAGCCGCCGGTCGTCGGCGTGTGGGACCTCGCCTATACGATTGGGGATCGGGACGTCACATCGAAGTTAACCGTCTCTGAGAAGCCGGACGGCGCACTCGACGCGAAGTGGGCCAGCCAGATGGGCGAGAGCGTGATCTCCAATGTCAAATTCCAGAACGGAAAGCTCACCTTCGACCGGACGGTCAAATTCAACGACCGGGAATTCAAAATGACCTTCGAGGGCACGGCCCAGGGCGACAAGCTGACCGGCGCGTCCAAGAGCGACATGGGCGAGATCCCCGTCGCCGGGACTCGTTTCGGCGCCGCACTCATCGGCAAGTGGGAAATGACCACGAACATCGACGAAGGGCCGAGGACCTCAACGCTGACGATCTTTCCGGACATGACCGGACGGCAGGAATTCTTCGGCGGCGAAATGCCCATCACGGACCTCAAGCTCGACGGCGATCAGGTTTCCTATGCGCTCGAACTGGGCTTCGGCGATTAGATATTCAGGATCGACTATAGATTCAAGCTCCAAGGCAAAACCTTTGCGGGTCAGAGCCGCTCGGAGCGAGGCACGTACGACATCACAGGCAAGAAGCTCGAACCGCCCGCCGGGGCCGCGATCGTCGGCAAATGGGAATTCACGCGAGAGACCCAGCAGGGCACGCGGACAAGCACACTGACCGTCAAGGACGATATGACGGGCACGTATACGATGCGGGACAACGAAGTCCCCGTCACGGACTTGAAGGTCAACGGGAATCAGGTGAGCTTCAAGATCGAGATGACATTCAACGACCGGCAGTTCTCGATGGACTTCAAGGGCAGAATCGAGAGCGATACCCTCACGGGCGAGTTCACAACGGCCAGAGGGACACGCGAAGCCGTGGGCAAGAGAGTGCAGTGAACCCTCTGAATTGACGATTTACTATTGACGATTCGGAGATGGCCGGCGCTGGGCTCATGTTCAGATGGGTGCGGCGCCGGCTACTCGGTTCCTTGCAGTGACGCCGGCGGGCGGAATCACGCGCCGGACAGCGGAACCAAACAAAGAAATCGGAGGGTGGAGTTCCCGGTGTTTTTGAAGCAGTGCTCGTTGCCGCCGGGGACGAAAACGATGTCCTCCCGCGAGATCGGGTAGTTCTGGCCCTCGTGAACGAAGACGCCCGCGCCTTCGAGGACGAAAACCTCGTGCTCGTGCGGATGGCGATGCAGCGGCGTGTTGCCGCCGGGCTCGATTTCGAACATCCGCATGGCGAAGGTCGGGGCGCCGTCGTCCTTTGAAATCAACACACGGATGCCAACCCCCTTGGCCCCTTCGACACTCACCGGTTTCTTCGCGACACTCGCACTCCTGGCGACTTTCATTGCGTCCCCTTTCGTTACTACGCGCCGAGCTTCTTGTTCAGCAAATCCGCAACGATCTTCGGATTGGCCCGGCCCTTGGTCTTCTGCATCACTTGCCCCAGGAGAAAGCCTCGGGCCTTCTGGCTCTTCTTGCCACCGGTAGTGACCTCGGCGACCGCGGCCGCGTTCTCCGCGAGGACCTGGTCCAGGATCCGTTCCAACTCGCCGGCATCGCTTTTCTGGATCAGGTTCAGCTCCGTCGCCAGGGCGTCCGGCTTCTTGCCCGTCTCGACCATTGCCGCGAGAATCGTGTTGCCCGCCGAGGCACTGACGGCGCCGGCGCCGATCATCTTCGCCAGGTCGGCCACGCCGGCAGGATCGAGACCCAGACCCGACAAATCACGGCCTCGCTCATTGGCGAGTTTGAGGCCCACCTGCGTCAACAGATTACACACCCGTTTGGGGCCGGCGCCCGCCCGTACCGCCTGCTCGAAGAAATCGGCGGTCGAGCGATCCGCTGTCAGGACTCCCGCATCGTAATCGCTCAGGCCGTACTCCCCCACGTAGCGAATCTGCCTCTGCGCGGGAAGCTCGCAGAGCCTGGATCGAATCGCGGCCAGCCACTCGGGCGTTGGCGCCACAGGGACGAGATCCGGGTCGGGAAAATACCGGTAGTCGTGCGCCTCTTCCTTCTCCCGTTGCAGGACCGTGGCCTCGTTCGCGTCGTCCCAACCTCGCGTGGACTTGTTGCCCATCTGCATCGTCCGGCCGGTTTCAAGGAATTCGTCGAGCTGCCTCCGGGCCTCGTAGGCGACGCTTCGCTCCAGGGCCCGGAAGCTGTTGAGATTCTTGACCTCGGCAATCGGCGTCTTGAACTGCTGCCCCGCCTTTTCGATGACCAGGTTCACGTTCGGCTCGAACCGCATGTGGCCTTTTTGCATGTCGGCCTCGGAAACCCCGAGGTATCGCACGATCCGCTGCAACTCGACGGCCAGCGCCCGCACCTGCTCGGCGCTGTCCATATCAGGCTCGGTAACGATCTCCAGAAGGGGCGTTCCCGCGCGATTGAGGTCCACCTGCGAATAGTATCCGGCCGTATGGAGGTTCTTGCCTGCGTCTTCCTCCAAGTGCGCCCGGCGGATGCGGATTCTCTTGGTCTTGCCGCCATCGAGCGGGATTTCGATGTAGCCGGCGCCGCCCAACGGCAGATCGTACTGGCTGATCTGGTAGTTCTTCGGCAGGTCAGGATAGTAGTAGCTCTTGCGATCCCACTTCGTGAATCCGGCGATCTCGCAATTCAAGGCCATCGCAGCCAGAATCGCGTATTCGATGGCCTGCCCGTTCATCACCGGCAGCGCCCCCGGCAGTCCGAGACACACCGGGCACACTCGGCTGTTCGCCTCTTCCCCGAAGCTCAGCGCGCAGCCGCAGAACATCTTCGTCCTCGTGCAAAGCTGCACGTGGATCTCCAGGCCGACAACGATTCTATACGTCAGGTCGTTCATGCCGTGATTTGCCCGACAGCCACAGGTCTCCTCGTATGCCAATCCGTCCGGGCTTCGTGCATCCTCGCGATCCGCAACAGCTTGGTCTCGCTGAAGGCCGGCCCGATGAGTTGCAGCCCGATCGGCAGCCCGGCGTCGTCGAAGCCGCACGGGACGCTGATCCCGGGGACACCGGCCAGATTCACCGCGATCGTGTAGATATCGGAGAGATACATCTTCAACGGATCATCCACCTTCTCGCCGAGCTTGAAGGCCGTCGTGGGCGCCACCGGCATCGCGATGCAGTCGCACCACTCGAACGCCTTCACGAAATCGCCGCGAATGAGGTTCCGCACCTTGAGGGCCTTGAGGTAGTAGGCGTCGTAGTAGCCGCTCGAAAGCGCGTAGGTCCCGAGCATGATCCGGCGCTTAACCTCCTGACCGAAGGCCTCCTCGCGGGACTTCGAGTAGACTTCGACGTAATCGGCCGGGTTCTTCGTCCGGTGACCATAGTGGACGCCGTCATAGCGGGCCAGATTGCTCGACGCCTCGGCTGTCGCGATCACGTAGTACGCCGCGATGGCGTAGTCCAAATGCGGCATGGCCACTTCCACAACCTGGGCCCCCGCCCCACGATAGCCGTCCACGGCCTGGTCGACAGCCTGCCGGACCGCCGGGTCGGCCCCCGCGTTGAAGGCCGATGCAACGCCGATCCGCAGTCCTTCGACGGGCTCGTCCAGCTTCGCCAGGTAATCCTCCACGGGCGCGACATCCTCTGCGACGCTGGTGCTGTCGGCCGGATCGTGCCCGGCGATCACCTTGAGCATCAATGCCGTATCCGCCACTGTCCGGCCAAACGGTCCAATCTGGTCGAGGCTGGAGCCATAGGCGACCAAACCATAACGAGAAATCCGCCCATACGTGGGTTTGAGGCCGACGACGCCACAGAAGCTGGCCGGCTGGCGGATCGAGCCGCCCGTGTCGGAACCCAGGGCCGCGAAGCACATCCGGGCCGCCACCGCCGCCGCCGAGCCGCCGCTGCTGCCGCCCGGGACCCGCGAAGTGTCCCAGGGATTGACCGTTCTCTTCAGGCCCGAGTTCTCCGTGCTGGAGCCCATCGCGAACTCGTCCATATTGGTCTTGCCAAGGACGACAGCATCGGCCGTGAGCAACTTGCGAACCGCCGTCGCATCGTACGGAGCATGGAAATCCTCCAGGATTCGCGATCCGCACGTCGTGGCGCCGAAGCTGGTGCACATCACGTCCTTGACGGCGACCGGCACCCCCGCCAGGAGCCCGACCGTCTCGCCGGCGGCAATTCGCCGGTCCACAGCCTCGGCCGCCTGAATCGCCCTGTCACGGAATACCGAGAGATAGGCGCCAACCGTAGGGTCGATCCGCTCGATCCGGTCCAGGATCGCCCGTGTCGCCTCCACGCTGCCGATGCGTTTGGCGACAATCTCATTCCGCAATTCGATTGCTGTCAATTCGTCTAACGACATGGTTTGAACTACTTGTTCTGGCCGTCCTTGTGATGGCTCAGAAGCCATTCATACAGCTTGGGATTGTTATATGTCTCGGTCCAGGAATCGTGCTGGGCTTCGGGATAGATCGTCAGTTGCACATTGCTGCCGGCTCGTTTCAGTGCTGTGACCATCTCCTCGGACTCCCGCAGCGGGACCACCGAGTCTTTGGCCCCATGAAACGCCCAGACGGGCACGTTCTTGAGTCTCTCCGCCAGGAACCAATCGCCACCGCCGCAGATCGGCACGATGGCCGCGAATCGCTGCGGGCACCGGCATCCCAAGGCCCAGGAGCCGAATCCGCCCATGCTCAGGCCCGTCAGATAGACGCGATCGGCATCCACGGCGTATTTCGACTGGACTTCATCCAGCAGGGTCATCAAGGCATCAAGCTGCTCGGTCCACCAGCTTCCCGAGGGGCACTGCGGTGACACAACGATGAACGGCAGCTCCTTGCCCTGCTCGACCAGCTTGGGCGGGCCATGCTTTTTGACCAGGTTCAGATCGTTGCCCCGCTCGCCCGCTCCGTGCAGGAACAGCATCAGGGGCCATTTCCGGTCCTTGTTCTCGCCGTAGCCTTTAGGCAGGTGCAGCAGGTAGCGGATCTCCACTGTCTTGGTGATCTCTTTGTGCAACTGCTGCTCGCTTTGCCCGGCCATACAGTACGTCCCCACAAGGGAAGTCAACACGAAACACGCCAGTTTGAAGGTCCGCATTCTCTTATCTCCTTCTGCGATGCCGCCGTATCGCTGAACTGATGCCCCCTTTACGCCGAACTGTCTTCCAGGATCTTGGGCACCTTGAAAAAGGACCCATCGCGGTCCGGTGCGTTGGCGAGGGTCTTCTCGGTCCCCAGGGACTCTCGCACGTCATCGGTACGAAAGACGTTGCGGATAGGCAGACAATGGGCCAGGGGCTCGACCTCGGCGGTATCCAGCTCGTTCATTTTCTCGACGTAGCCGAGGATAGCCCCGAGTTGGCCGGTAAACTCCTCGATCTCCGCGTCGCTCAGTGCCAGCCGGGCCAGCTTGGCGACCTTCCGGACCTGCTCTGCATCGATCCTCTGTTGCATGCACCCAGCCTAAAGAAAAAGCGAGGCAGATGATGCCCCGCTGGGAAAAGACAACCCACAAGAACCCCGGATGCGTCATTCGGTATCCGAGGTCCCGCCGCAACCCCCTGCCGGCCTAACTGGCCTGTTCAGCGGGCTTGTAGCTGCGTTTCAGGGGCTTCTGGATCAGGCCCATGCGAATGGCCTTGGCCGAAACCCGAATCCGGCACACCCGGCCATCGATGACGGCACGAACCTTCTGGATATTCGGCTTGAACTTCCGCCGGCTCATGCCGGTGACCTTCTTGCCGACGCCGCCGAGCCGCTTGGCCTTACCACGTCGGGTGATGCTGTTCCCGAAGATCGTTCTCTTGCCCGTGAAAGGACACTCTCTCGACATAGCACAACTCCTGCACCGTTTCGCAACGAATCATTTCACATACCGGACTGCCGCAGGTCCATGGACCCTGGCAGATGCAAAACTGACATTATAACGGACTTGCGATGTTTTGCAACAACTACCTTGCCACGCAAACACAAAAATCTTGACTTGGTTCCGTCTCATGGAGATCGGAGAACGCGCCCGGCCTCTAATGCCACGCTGCGTAGCTTTGAACCAGGCCAGAATCTCGATGTATGCCCCGCGCGGGCTATTTTGCGAGTCCTGCGGACCACCGGGGCTTGCAGCCGACGCCCCAAACCCTATAATGGAACTGTAAGTATAGGCAATGACTGGAGATAGTGGACGTCACGGGCAGGCGTAGCATGAATATCCTGGGGATTTCGGCTTTCTATCACGACAGTGCGGCGGCTCTTGTGGCCGACGGGGAGATCGCCGCAGCCGCCCAGGAGGAGCGATTCACCCGGATCAAGCACGACAGCCGGTTCCCTTCCCACGCCGTCGAGTACTGTCTCCAGGCTGCCGGGCTGACTCCTGCAAAGCTCGACTACGTCGTGTTTTATGAGAAGCCCCTGCTCAAGTTCGAGCGGCTCCTCGAAACCTACCTGGCCTATGCACCACGCGGATTCGGCCAGTTCCTGGCGGGCCTTCCCGTGTGGCTCAAGCAGAAGCTGCACCTGCCCCGGGAAATGGACAAGGCTTTCGGCCACGCGTATAAGGGCCGCTACGTCTTCACGGAGCACCACGAATCCCATGCGGCCAGTGCTTTTTTCCCGTCCCCGTTTGAGGAGGCCGCCATTCTCACGATGGACGGCGTCGGAGAGTGGGCGACGGCCAGCTTCGGCGTCGGCCGGGGCAACCGGGTCCAACTGAGCCACGAGTTGCACTTTCCGCACTCGCTTGGCCTGTTGTACTCCGCCTTCACCTACTTCACCGGGTTCAAGGTCAATTCGGGCGAGTACAAGCTGATGGGCCTGGCTCCCTATGGTGAGCCGAAGTATTACGATCTGATCATGGAGAAGCTGCTCAACCTCAAGCCCGATGGGTCGTTCCGACTGAACATGGGGTACTTCGGGTACTGCCACACCATGTACATGACGAATCACCGGTTCGAGGGGCTTTTCGGGGGCCCAGCCCGCAAGCCGGAGAGCCCCCTCACGCAGAGGGAGATGGATATCGCTGCCTCGATCCAGGCCGTCACCGAGGAGGTCATGCTGCGTGCGACCCGGCACATCCACAGCCGGACCGGGATGAAGAACCTCGCCTTGGCCGGCGGCGTGGCCCTCAACTGCGTTGCGAACGGCCGGATCCTGCGAGAAACGCCCTTCGAGAACCTCTGGATTCAGCCTGCGGCCGGCGATGCAGGCGGGGCCCTGGGAGCGGCTCTGTTCGTGTGGTATCAGCTCTTGGACAACAAGCGGCCCGTGGACGGCCGGGACAAGCAACATGCCTCATTGCTCGGACCGGCATTCAGCGACGACTGCATCCGCCGGTTCCTCACGGAGCGGGGCGCGGCATATCATACGTACAGCGACGAGCAGGCTCTGATCGCACAGGTGGCGGAGCTGATCGATCAGGGTAAAATCATCGGTTGGTTCCAGGGGCGGATGGAATTCGGGCCCAGGGCCTTGGGCAGCCGTAGCATCATTGGCGATGCCCGGAGCCAGGAAATGCAATCGACCATGAACCTCAAGATCAAATTCCGGGAGTCCTTCCGGCCCTTCGCGCCGTGTGTGCTTCGCGAGGACGTCGCCGCGTACTTCCAGATGCGGCCGAACGAGGATAGCCCCTATATGCTGCTCGTGGCCGCCGTGCAGGAGGACAAGCGCCTGGATTCGCCGGGAGTTTCGCTGAAAGGGCTCGACAAGCTCAAGGCCAAACGCAGCGTCGTGCCGGCCATTACCCACGTGGACTACTCGGCCCGGGTCCAGACGGTCGATCCCGAGCGGCACCCGAGGCTGCATAGACTGATGACCACCTTCAAGCAGAGGACCGGCTGCCCCGTAATCATCAATACCAGCTTCAACATCCGCGGCGAGCCCATCGTCTGCTCGCCCCAGGACGCCTACCGATGTTTCCTGGCGACGAACATGGACGTGCTGGTGCTGGAGAACCAGATCCTGTATAAGCACGAGCAGTCACGGGCGATTCCGCACGAAGTCGATGAGTACAAGGCCAAATTCGCACTGGACTAACATGTATCGAGAGAAATCCCCGACTAACGTCGATCTGTCATCCTGAGCCGCAGGCGAAGGATCTGGGAACCGAACGAGAGGTTCCTTTCGTACGCGGGCCAGATCCTCCGCTCCGCTCAGGATGAAAGACACGGGGGCTTCGGAACAGGGTTTCCGCAGAACGCAAGGGAAGAAGTCCGTATGTCTCTGATGGAAATTGAATGGCATCCAAGCGGCAGGCAGTTGCGAGTGTTCGGCGTCAGCGGCCTGCTGGCGTCGATTCTGGCTGCCCTGATCCTCGTCTTCGTTTGGGAGGTAGCGGTGCTCTGGGCACTGGCGACCGTGACGGCGGGAATAGCCATCTTTCTGTGCAGCTTGTTTTCCCTGACGGCCGCGCGATGGCTCTACATCGGCCTGACCCTTGTGGCGATGCCCATCGGCCTGGTGGTCAGCTTCGTCCTGCTGGCCGTCTTCTATTTTCTGCTCCTGACGCCACTGGCGATTGTCTTCCGGCTCATCGGCCGGGATTCGCTGCATCGCAGGTACGAACCGGAGGTGGAGAGCTACTGGGTGGACCACAAGCCCAACGAGAACATGGAACGCTACCTGCACCAATTCTGATCGAGAGGGATTGAACGAGGACTATGGCATCGCCAAACGGAAAGACACCGAAGCTCAGTGACCTGGCTCAGCAGAAACGCCCTTCGCTGATCGCAGAATTCTGGTATTTCCTCAAGCACAACAAGAAGTGGTGGCTCCTGCCCATCATCATCATGCTCCTGCTCCTGTGCCTGCTCGTCCTGTTGGGCGGTTCAGGTGCGGCGGTGTTCATCTATCCGCTGTTCTGACAATCGAGCGGCTTCGACGACGAATCAGTCTGATATTCCTGGATTGATCCGACCGGTTCTCCTAATCAACGGTTGTGGATGTGCGGCTGTGCTCATATCTTCTACGAATGACGCATGGCCCGCAGCTCGGAGGGTCCGTACCACGCGCCATCTTCATCCGATAGCGATCTTTTACTACAGGGGAACAGGCAATTGTCCCGCATCCCATTCAGGCGCGGGCGTCGCCCAGGAATCCCCGGATTCCGGTGAAGACGATCTGGGCTGCGATGGCCGTCAAGATCAGGCCGGTCAGCTTCATCATCATCTGGAGGCCCTTTTGCCCCAGCAACCGGCCGATTGGCATGGCCAGGAAGAGAAACAGCGAAATCATCAGTACCGCCAGAAAAACCGCCGAGGCGGCCACGATCTTCTCCCTCGTACTGCTGATCTCCATCCCCAGGACCAAGAGAGTGCCGATGGTCCCCGGACCGACGATCATCGGGATCGCCAGCGGCACCACGGCGAAATCCTCCCCCTCGTCCATCGTCAGCTCACCCCGCTTGCCCGTGACCATCTGCACAGCCGTGAGGAACAGCAGCGTCCCGGCGCCGACCTGAAACGCCGGGACGGTGATCCCCAGCACATGGAACACCACGTTGCCGAAGAAATAGACCACGAAACAGATGATCAGGATCGACAGGCTCGTCCGGAGCGCACAATGGTTCCGCGTCCGTCGATCCATATCGCGCGAGAGCAGCAGAAACATCGAAACCGAAAAGAACGGCGACAAAATGAAAAACACCTTCGTGAAGACGTCCAGGAACAGACCCATCCAAGTTCTTTCTCAATCGATCCTCTTGACGCCGGGGCACACTCTCCCCGGCACAGGCTGCGTAGTATACCCACATTCGCCGGCCAACGGAATTCAAGAAGGCCCCGCTGAGGCGGGAAATCACGCCGGAGTGTTGGCACCTGCCATGTATCGGATACAATAGCGCCGTCGATGCCGCCTGGATGGAGCAGGCCGGCGAAGGACTTTTTCGTTCGGAGCAGATATGGCGAAGGCAACGGCGGTGATACGATCGGCGACCCTGCGGGATATTCCCGAGATTGTACGACTCTGGGAGGAACTGATGGATTTCCACCAGGAGCGGGACCCGTTCTTCACTCGCGCCCGCAATGGGGCGGACCTCTTCAGGCGGTTTGTCGAACAGAACGTCGGAAACGATGCGGCCTGTGTGCTCGTAGCCGTGGTGGAGGATGGGATCGTGGGCTACTGCCAGGGCATGATAGACCATCACCCGCCGGCGCTGGCTGAGCCGGACTACGGCCAGATCCTCGATTTCATGGTGACCGCGAGCCACCGCCACACGGGCATCGGCCGCCAGATGTTCGAGCCCCTGTGCAAATGGTTCCGGAGGGAGGGCATCCGCCGGATCGAGGTCCGCCACTCGACGTTCAACGACCTCGCCGCGGACTTCTGGCCCAAGATGGGCTTCAAACCGTACCTGCGCACCCTGTTCATGGAACTGTAGCAACGAAGAGAAATGAGCTTTCGCATGGGCAACCTGGATTTGATGTTGTGCTTCTTCGGGTTGACATTCGTGCTGCATTTGTTCTTCGACACGGGCGTGTTCGTCGCGGCCAGAGGTCTGCGAGCGCGCGGTGAGAAGGTGATGTTCGCTCCGCCCGTGGTCTGGGCGCTCCTGACGCTGCTGTGGGGCATGTTTGCCCTCGTGCCCTACTGGCTGATCCACCATTCCGGCCTGCGAGGGACGGGGCAGAACAGGTGAATTCGCTAAACCCGCGTTTGACGGCGACCGAAGATTCTGATATAAGGAACGCCGGTGAAACGGTTATGGAATAACTGACATGCAGATGGCAACAAAGGGACAACTCAGGGTACGAGCCATGCGGATCGGTGTAGGTCTGATCGGGATTATTGCTGGGAGAAAGAAGCTGCCCTGAGAAAGCCGACATATCGGGTCGATTCCAAGCCTTCCAGAGCAGTGAACTCTGGAAGGCTTTTTTGTTGGGCCGATTGTAATGGCAGTGGAGTCGTGAGAAAGACAAAGAAACCATGGTACGAGCAGGATGAGTTCTGGAAGACCTTCGAAGCTTCCCTCTTCGATGAGCAGCGCAAGGCCCTCGCCCCCATGGAGATCGAGCGGATTCTGGGGCTGCTGGAGATTGAACCCACGGAGCGCATCTGCGACCTGTGCTGCGGCATCGGCCGGCACAGCGTGGAACTCGCCAAACGGGGGTTTGCGGTCACTGGTGTGGATCGGACCCGGCGGCAGGCTGCTCATCGACGTGGTGGGCAAGGAGATCGTCGCCCGGGTCTTTGGGGCCCGGAACTGGCAGCAGGTGGGCGATGCAATGTAGATCCAGGAGAGACGGGGGATCGACGACGGGGGTGGCATCCACAGCCGCTGGATCCCGATCGAGGACGGGCAGTCGCGCGAATGGGAATTCTCGCATCGCATCTACGCGGCGACGGAGCTACGGCAGCTTCTGGAGACCTGTGGCTTCCGCGACGTGGCGGTCTACGGGAATCTCGCCGGCGCCCCCTACGACGAAAAGGCCGAGTGCCTCGTGATCGTGGGCCGCAGGCGACCTTGACGGGGCCCGGCAGACCTCGTATGATGTGTGATTCCTTTTTGAGGCTTTAGAGGACCTTGGAATGTCGGATGAAAGTAAACACAGCTATCGTGACACGCTGAATTTGCCGGAAACCAGCTTTGCCATGAAGGCCAACCTGGTGCAGCGCGAACCCCAGATGCGCAAGCACTGGGCCCAGCAAAAGATCTATGAGAAGATCCGCGAGGCCCGCAAGGGCGCCCCCCTCTACATCCTGCACGACGGCCCCCCCTACGCCAACGG
>DCUI01000028.1 GCA_002327785.1 Phycisphaerales bacterium UBA2218 | reverse complement strand
GTGATTACCACCGCCGTCGCAGCAAACATCCTATCCAGCCGACTGCTGTGCATGTCGTATCTCCTCATTGATTTCAGTCTTGCACACAAGTGGTGACCATAGCATCGCGAGGACAATGACCACACCCGCCGTGATCCGGCCGATCAGAACGAGCGTTCTGTCTTTCGTGTCCAGCCAGATGTGCCGGACGAGATCGTCTGCCGTTACCGTGGCAACACCGTTCATCGCCGCCTGGACGGTGCTCATCACCGCCGCCAAGAGACCCGCAGCGAACAGACCTTTCGCCACGGGAGGGTCTTACCCGCGAGGAAGGACTGCTCGCGGGGAGTGTGCTTTCGGTATCCCACCGCGATGCCGAGCACCATGATGCCGATCAAGTAGCCCCACATGACCACGGTATCGATTGGCAAGATCCTCGCTGCTGCGAGCAACGTTGCTGAGACCATTGGCCGGTCCTTTCAACAAACGGCGGACATCGCCTGGATCGCATGTACGCACGCGAATACTATGTGTTCCGTTTGGGGCGGTTCGGCCCGCAATCAGGCAGCATGACTCGAGCGAATGACCACCGCACGGCTGCGACGACCCTACTCGCGGAGATTTTAATTTCAGGTCGTTACAAAGTCAATGGACAGTAGATCCTTCGAACGAGGTTTTCCTTGTGGTCGCAGCATTCTCGTCAGGGTGATTCCCTTACAATCGTCGCGACTAGGCTACAACTGCACGACCAGCGTCATGCCCCGAACGTGGCGTTTCAGGCCGTCCAGGGGCATCTGCGCCACAGTTCATAGGACAGAGGGGCCGGGCACCTCTCATTCGCTCGGCATCCACAGAGGGCCTGAGACGCAAGAAAGAGACCCTGGCGAAGTCCGAGCTTCGGCCAGCGAAGATCCCGCCAGGATCCGAAGAGACCGAGAATCCGCTTGACTCAGCGAGGCCTCGCGATGATACTTACACGTTGTAAGAAACTAGTATTTCCGTTTCTTCGCGCGTGCAGCGAAGGGTATGACAAGTGAGAGATGACTCGCCCAATGCGGATTGCGCCTATGTAAGACGGCTCAACCAAGTCAAAATCCTCCATGTGATCCGTGAGCGCAAATCCGTATCCAGGGCCGATATTTCCAAGATCACAGGGCTAAGTCCGCCGACGGTGACGCGGGTAGTCGGCGAACTGATCAAGCCGCACGGACTGGCCATCGAGGTGGGAGAGGGACAGCCACAGGGAGGACGGCCTCCTGTGCTGATCCGGTTCAATGCCGAGCAGAATTTGGTCATCGGGATTGACTTGGGAACCACCCATATTTACGGGGTGCTGTCCGATCTGAACGGCAAGGTGATTTCCGAAATTCGGATCCCTACGGAAGTCCAGACCGGGGCCACCGGTGTACTGAGAAGAGTCGAGATTGTCACAAAACGCCTCGCTGAGGATTCATGCGTGGATGCGAAACGAATCCTCGGTATCGGGATGGCTGTGGCCGGCCTGATCGATCGAGATCGAAAGATCGTCACCTTCTCGCCTGATTTCGGATGGAAGAATGTGGAGATTCGGTGTGCCCTGAGCCACAGTTGTGACCTGCCGATCATATTCGACAATGTAACGCGGGTCATGGCCCTTGGCGAACTGCACTACGGCGTAGGCAAGAAGTTTCGGAATTTCGTGTGTGTGAACGTCGGTCACGGCATCGGATCCGGGATTGTCATCGATGGACAAGTTCTGTACGGGGCAGAAGGCTTCGCCGGTGAGTTTGGACACGTCATTCTGGACAAAGACAGCACGATCCGCTGTATGTGCGGAAATTACGGCTGCTTGGAGGCCCTGGCATCAGGGCGGGCCATCGGAGTCTCGGCGCAAAACGCCTTGGCAGGAGGGCGTCCGAGCATGCTACGCGAGATGTGCCACAACAGTCTTACCACAGTCAGTGCCGAGATGGTTGCGGCCGCCGCCCAACAAGGAGATGCGGTGGCGTGCGAGGTGTTCCGACAGGCGATGGAGTACCTGGGCACTGGGATCGCCGGATTGATCAGCCTGCTGAATCCTCAGGCGGTCGTAATCGGCGGCGGTGTCTCCCAGGCCGGCGATCTGTTCTTTGCGGGCATCAGGGAGCAAATCGAAAAGAGAGTCATGAACAAGCATGGCAGACGTGTGACGATCTTGCCGGTAACGCTCGGAGTGCGGAGTGCCGCCATGGGAGCTGTATCTTTGATTCTCAACGAGGTGCTGAATCTGAATATGGCCAACTGCAAAGCGCATGGCGCCTCGTGAGCTTCCGGGGATGAAGGCAGTGCGATTGGGCCCCGGAGATCCTGACGGCTGCCTTTCCACAAGGGCAAAAGCGGAGATCTCCCCATTCCCGACGGATCGTGAAGTCGCCCTGCCCGCCTCATATGCGGTCCCGACGTCCTGGTGGCCACGAATCCCAAACCCATGGTAGAATGAGCTGGTGGACATGATTGACTCCTATTCTGAAGTCTCTGCAGAACCTATTGGATGCGTCAGCACGTCCACTCTTCTCAGCTCGCAAGTACCCCAAAACGGAAAGAGCCCGAGAAACGATAGTGAACTCGATGGGTTGCTGATTATGAAACGATGGAGTATCATGCTGGTATTGTGGCTGGCCTGCGCGGCGAGCGCGTGGCCGCAGGCGGCATTTGCAGTCTCTGTGTCTCCCGAGGTGACGTCGAACGCTTTCATCGGCGAGCACAACGTGACTGACGACCTGAAACCGCAGATCGTCAGGTTTGATCCTTTCACCTGGCCGAGCGAAATTCCCCAGGATTGCCCGTTTGAACGCTCCGGTTCGTTCAATGCGATCCGCTTTCTCGGCATGAAAAGCGGTTTCCGGTATGGCGACACCTGGTATCCGACCTGGGCCGAAAACGACATCCTCTATTCCCCCTGGACAGACGGGAAGACCAAACGCCTCGATGGCTACACCGACTGGTCGCAATCGTGGGTCCATCCCGAACACATCACCACGGGGCAGGGCATCATCCTCGGGGACGACCCGCTCAACCTGATCGCCTACAGCATCGGGCTCGACAAAAGCTCGCCCGCCGCGCCCTACGCCGGGCGCTATCCCTGCGGGTCGCTCATCCACAATGGCGTCTGGTATTACGGCACCTACTGCCTCGGACCGGGGGAAGGCGTGCATTACGGAAAAACGCGCCTCAACTGGCCGTGGATCGGGCCCTTCGTCGGTTTCAGGACCTCGACCGATTATGGCCACAACTGGACGCCGCCACCGCACACGCCGTCCAAGCCAATCTTCGGGGAATCGGGATTGTGGGGCAACCCCGTCAAGATCGGTGCGCCACACTTCGTTGATTTCGGCAAGAACATGGAGCACTCGCCCGACGGCAAGGCCTACCTGGTGGCGCATGGCGCGGACCAAGAGACGACCAGCAAGAACTGGCGGATGTGGAACGACAGTTGGATCACCGGGGACCAGATCTATCTGTTGAGGGTCACGCCAAGCGTCAAGACCATCAACGATCCGGCTGCATACGAGTTCTACGGCGGCAAAGACAAGTACGGCAAACCGGTATGGACGAACGATTTCGAGAAGATCAAACCGCTGCTCGAATGGGACAATAACATGGGTTGCGTCACCGTCACCTGGAACCCGGTGCTGAAAAAATACATCCTGTGCGTCACGGACGGCGGCAACACGGTCTCACGGATGAACACGTATCTGCTCGAATCGGACTGGCTCGACGGCGGCTGGAAGATCATCACCTACATGAAGGAGTTCGGAACGCAGGCCTACTTCGTGAACATCCCCTCCAAATTCATCGGCGATGACGGGGTGACGATGTGGCTGCTTTATTCGGGGAATTTCTCACTCGATCAGGACCAAAAGCCGCATCCTATCAATCCGCCCGGCGGCCACTATGGCATGACCTTCCAGAAAATCGAGCTAGTCCTTAATCAAGCGACACTCTCGCCATGATTTCAAGATAAACTCGAAACCATCCTTGTTTTCCAGAGTCTTAAGGGTAGAGAACGAATCCCTGAAGCCCTGAGCAAGGAGGATTTCGAGTGAGCAACAGGATAAGGAACCGTCTGCAGAAGATCAAGCGTCGTCTCGCACGCCGGCTGGGAGGTTCGCGGGGGGATCTGGGGAGTTCCCAGTTCGGCGTCCAACCCATCCGCGTGGAACTGGCCGACAAGGTCCAGGCGATCGGCGTCGGCGGCATCGGGCTGATGCACCAGTTGGCCCACCGGGTGGGGCTGGTCGAGGCGATCGACCGCCGCGTGCAAGCAGGGAATGGACATCTCCTACAAGGGCACGTGGGGCTATCACCCGCTGATCGTCTCGCTGGCCGAGACCGGCGAGGTGTTGCGGCTGGTCAACCGCCCGGGCAACCGTCCCAGTCAGGAAGGGGCAGCCGCACAGGCCGACGCAGCGATCGCCCTGTGCCGGCGGGCGGGCTTCGGCACAATCGTGCTGCGGGGCGACACCGCCTTCAGCCAATCGGAACATCTCGACGCCTGGGACGACGAAGGAGTCACCTTCTACTTCGGCTACAAGGCTCTGGCGAATCTCGAAGCGATCGCCGATCAACTGCCGAAAACGGACAAACTGGATGCCCACCGCATCGGTGGTGAGCCTCTGCGGCGAAGTCGATCCGGTCAAGACCTTCCAAACGCCCTCGCAACTGGTGGCCTTCGCCGGCTTGGACCCCCATATCTACCAGAGTGGACAGTACGATACGCCACAGCGACGCATCAGTAAACGCGGCAGTCCATTCCTTCGCCAGACGCTCTGGCTGATGGCGCATCGGGCCATCTACCAAGAGGGAGACCTGCGCAGTTCTGGCTGCACAAACGGGCCCAGCAGAAACATCACTTGGCCGCCCTAACCGCAGTCGCCGGCAAACTCTGTCACATCATCTGGCGAATCATGACCGACGAACGAGACTATGCCCCCGATCGTCAGCCCCCACGGCCCTGAGGAATCTTCACTTGTCAGAGAGCAAAAATGATCGAGTTCTTTTACTTCAACCTTGACTTCCTATAGCTGGTCTTTCGTGAAAAAGCATGTCACACGAAACGATTCTCCCCGAAAACACATTACCGCGCCAGCCCAATTTACCTAAAGTGCGCGCTGGCCTTGAGGCCGAATCGGGTTTCATAAGGGACGGCCCGCCAACCGCCCCCCCCATTCACCGACATACTCCTCCCCCGGTTCACACGTCTGATAGTCGTTGTTGGCCCATCCTACCGAGGTCAGAAGCGGGTCCTGTCCCAGACTCCGTTCCAATTCGTAGGTATTTCCTCCTCCATGCGGATTATGCAACTTCCCCGTTCTTCTGCGGATCTCCTGCTCGAGCCGCATCGCGGATTCGGGTGTGAAACTGATTTGCATGGGGCATCCGTCTGTCTCCTCATGGGCCAACGCCAGAGCCACGCGATCACGATGTCTCATGCTGTCGCTCCTCACTGCAGGCTTTCCTGGAGTCCCGCCCCGACGGGGCCCGCAGGCGCCTGTGCCCTATCTTTGGACATTCCCTTGAAGGAGACCGAATAGGTTCGTCCGGCGGGTCCGATGTCGGTGAAGATAACTTGCTTATCCGCGCCGCTGATTGTGATTCTCTGCTTGCCGTCGACGCGTTCGACGACCATATCCCAAGCGTGGCCGAAAGCACGCATGTCGCGCAGCCCCATCCGGGGCCACGTGTTCGGCAGCCAGGGCGTGCATTCGAACGAGTCGAGTCCCGTGGGAACGATGCCGAACGCACCTTCGATGAACACACGCGGATAGAGCGAGCCGGGACAGAGCATATCGATAGCGTCTTCATCCGGATACGGACCTTCGTTGCCGAAGACCTGGGCCTTGACCACGCACTGAGTCAGCCTCAAGGCGTCCTCCGTTCGCCCGGCCTTGAACAAGACGCGCAAGGCGTAGTACGTCTCTCTCGCCCATTCGGTTTCGCGGGTTGATTCGGCCAGAATGTCGCCGCCGGCAAGACGGTTGGGCCACAGCTTATCGGAGATCAGTGCATCGACGGTCGTCTGCTGGCGATCGGTGATGCCCATCGCCGGAGGCAACAGAATCCAGCCGCGTAGAGTCGTGTTTTCTTTGAAGTAGCGATACGTCGCGAACCCTTCGACCTCCGCCCCGAAGTACGTTTCGATTGCCTTGCGAAGCGCAGCGGCGCGGCTCTCGAATTCGTCCGCTCTGTCGATCTTCCCCAGGGCGCGCGCCAGCCTGGTCGCGAGACAGTAGCCGCCATAGGCCAGCGACGAAGTGCTCAGATTGGCGGAGCCCGTCGGATAACGGCCTTCCATTTCGTCGGTCCGCGAGGCGATCACTCCCTCCGGCGTTTTGTGGTCGTCCACCGATTGTGCGCTGAACTCGACCAAAGGCCATAGCTCTTCCGCCGCCGCCCGGTCGCCCAAGAACATAAGGTACTTCGGCAGCGCGTAGAGCACCATCGCGTTGTCGCCGCGATCGCGCTGGACCAGCCGAAGGTCCGGATGCTCGAAGGACCCGGGGAACGGATCGATGCCATTCTGTTTGCAGTAGTCCTGCCAAATCCGATACATGTTCAAGCCCGCTTCGTTCAGTTGCGGGTTGCCGAAGAACGGAAAGACGGGGCTGGAGTACTCTACGGGATCGTTCGCCCAGATGCCGGGCGAGTACCGAAGACTCCCGTTGTGCGTAATCACGCCTCTGTAGGTCTCGATCGGGCATTCCAGCACGTGGAACTTCTGCAACGCGAATGCCACGTCAAGCATGGGGTCAGGCGTCTCAAGGCGCCCGGGACCACGATAGGCCGCCTCGGCTAAAGCACGCCTGTCGCGGTGCTCCGCATCGACATCGAACTTGAGATCGGGATCCGAAGCCAGCTTGCACTGGAGTCTTCGAGCGAACGAGATCGCCTCGCCGGGTTTCAGCGTGGTCGATTGGAGGTCAGGAGAAATCGATTCGACGAGCAGGTCAGACTCCTCGACCTTGCCGTTGATGGCGCCGGGAATCGCCCGACGGCCGCCTGCGATGGCCACCTTCACCGGCCCTGTCGTGTTGTTGCGGATCTGCCACTGCTCAATGATCAGAGGTTTCATGTTCGATGGATACACCGTCCTCCTGGCGACTATGCCATGGTCTTCACGGTAGGTGAGCGTGAGCATTCCGTCAAACGTGGCTGCTGCCGGGGATTCGAGTCCCAATGCCTGACCATCGATCTGCACCGCGGGATTCAGATCGGGCCCGACCTGATACATGATCCTCTTGAAATAATCCTTCTTCACGTTGAAGAACCGGATGGTGCATCGCAGACCCCCGTCGGGAGAACACCGAACCTGCATAACCACGGCGCGGCCCTGCATGCACAGGGTCAGAGATTCATCCGCCGTCCAGGCATGAGTAATGCGTCCCACATCGTCGGGGACCCAGAAATCAGCAGCCCGACAGGGCGAGACGGAAATGATCGACAAGAAGATCAACAGCGCGAAACGATTCCCCCCTGCCACTTCTACCCGATTGTCGTTAGCGTTCATCGAATCCTCCGGAGTGTACTGTCGTTGTTGTTGATGGACGTACCGATTGTTGGCCTCGAGATGAAACACATTGGCCTGATCGACATCTGCATCCTCGTTCTTCTATGGAAACCAGTCCCTCGAAACACTCGCAGTGCGGAGAGATGCCGGCACCGCACGCTCCGGACTCGGAGCGACTAGTGCTCCATTACTCATAATATGATGAATATTCTTTGGTCTCTTTTCCGATGGGATAAACAGACCCAGGTAAGGAGACCTGCCATGAAGAAGAAGTATATCGTGACCCTGACGGAAGAGGAACGACGGATGTTGCAGGAGATGCTTTCGCGAGGCAAGGCGGCCGCTCGGAAGCTAGCCCGCATTTCTCACTGGAGGG
>DCUI01000074.1 GCA_002327785.1 Phycisphaerales bacterium UBA2218 | reverse complement strand
CGATTTCGACGGTCATTTGTTAGCATAAAACCCCGTGGGATACTCCCCTCGGGGTTTTGTCGTTTCCAGCGTGTTCACGCCGACTTACGCCCGCCCGAACATTTTTCCAGATTCTCCGTTCCCCTCACAGCTTTCGAGTTTCAACCAAGGACGTTGACGTTCGCGCCCGCCACACTCGGATATGCCCCTCGGATTCTCCGATTCTCCATTCCTTTTTTCGGACGCTGTTAACGCCCGCCTGGTCAACTCGGCCCGACACCCCGATGGGTCCTCCGGTAGGTATCGAGCGAAGCCGGGTGAATACGCCCGGCGGAAGAGAAACACCAGACAGCGGAATCGGCCGTGAGAACGGAGACCGTTGTGGGTGCCGGCGAGTCAACCCTTCGGGGCGGACCAATGGACTCCGCGGTCGATACCCTCGCGGCTGACCCATCCCTCCTCGACGGCATCCACAATAGCTCAGCGGTCGCCGCAAGGAGGGCACGATGGAATTCAGAGAATCCGCAGAACGCGATCTCGCGGAAACGATTGCCGAGATCGCCTCGATCCTGGGGGAAGGCTACCTCCGCTACCGAGCGGGGCGTCGGTTGCCGACATCCACTCCCGAAATGGCCGGCCATGTAACGCAAACCAAAGAATCCGAGGCGTTTACAGAGAACCGACTTGATTGTTCCGCCAATAGAAGCCTTCATTCATGCACCGGTTAACGTCGCGAGACGGCCGGATTGCCGAGTCTTTTTCGGATACTGATAAACACTTTGGAGGTTGCCATGAATGAAACGACGTATCAGCAGGTGCAAGCCCTTTCCCGAATGACCGTCGGGGAGCTCCGGGAAAGGTATATCGATGTCTTCGGAGAGGAGACGAGGTCCCACCACAAGGATTTTCTACGGAAAAGGATTGCTTGGCGTTTGCAGGCCTTGGCCGAAGGCAGCCTATCCGAACGGGCCAGACGGAGGGCCGAGGAGATTGCCAATGATGCGGACCTCCGAATCCGCATGCTGCGGGACCCTATTAAGCCGGGATTGATGGAAGTCAGGGAACGGTCGGTTAGCGGCAGGCTGCAACCGCAGCGCGATTCAAGACTGCCGCTTCCGGGAACATTGCTCGTCAGGGAGTTCAGGGGCCGGGACATCGTGGCCAAGGTGCTGGACAAGGGCTTCGAGTATGATGGCCGGTGGTTCAAGTCCCTGTCCGCTGTCGCACAGGAGGCCACCGGAAGCAAGTGGAACGGGTTCCTCTTTTTCGGGCTTGCGGAACCCAAGGGACCGCAAGATCAAGGCGAAGAGCCGGACGGGAGGAACGGATGAGCAGACAATACGAAAGAAGCAATACACCCATCCACCAATCTATGGATAACCGGCGAGCGACCGTTCGCTGCGCCATCTATACCCGGAAATCCACCGACGAGGGTCTCGACCAGGACTTCAACAGCCTCGACGCCCAGCGGGAATCCGCGGAGGCATATATCGCGAGCCAGCGGCACGAGGGATGGCTGTGCATCGCCGATCGGTATGACGACGGCGGATTTACCGGCGGCAACATGGAGCGGCCCGCCCTCAAAAGACTCTTCGCCGACATCGAGGCCGGTGACATCGATTGCGTGGTCGTCTACAAGGTGGACCGGCTGAGCCGCTCCCTTCTCGACTTCGCCCGCATCATGGAGCTTTTCGACAAGCATGCCGTGAGCTTCGTCTCGGTCACCCAGCAGTTCAACACGACCAGTTCCATGGGACGGCTCACCCTAAACATCCTTCTGTCCTTCGCCCAGTTCGAGCGGGAAATCATCTCGGAGCGCACCAGGGACAAAATGGCCGCCGCCCGGAAGAAGGGCAAGTGGGTCGGAGGCATGCCGGTCCTCGGATATGACCTGAATCGCAAGGGAGGGCGGCTGGTCGTTAACGAGGAAGAAGCCCAGCGGGTGCGAGCCATCTATGATCTTTACATGGAGCATAAGGCTTTGATGCCTGTCGTCCAAGAGCTCGAGCGCCGCAAGTGGGGTGTAAAAAAATGGACCACCCAAAAAGGAGAGGAACGCGGCGGGAACCTTTTTGCCAAAAGCAGTCTCTTCCGACTGCTCACCAACATCATTTATACAGGTAACATCAATTATAAAGGCACCGTCTACCCCGGAGAGCATGAGGGAATTGTGGACCCGGACCTCTGGCAGCAGGTCCAGGATACCCTTCGGCACAACGGACGTTCCGGCGGCAAGGAAATCCGCAACAAATACGGTGCCCTGCTGAGGGGACTGCTTTACTGCGCACCCTGTGGAACCGCCATGGTGCACACCTACACCGCCAGAAAGGGCAAACATTATCGTTACTATGTCTGCTTGACCGCCCAGCAGCGAGGATGGGCGTCCTGCCCGACCAAGTCGCTCAATGCTTATGAAATTGAAGACGCGGTGGTGGACTATATTCGAGGCTTGGGCGCGAACCAGGAGGTCATTTCGAAAACGGCTTCCCAGGTTCGGGTTCAAAGTGAAAAGCGTCTGGCGGCACTCGAAACCGAGCGTCGTGCTCACGAGCGGGAACTCAAACGGTTGGACGCCAGGCTCCGCGCCCTCGTGGGAGACTTGACGTCCTCGGGAACGGACCAGAGGCTGGCGACGGATCAGATGGCCGACCTCCAAGACCAAATTCGTTCTCTTGAACAAAGGATGACCGTGATCCGCGAGGAAACCATCGCCGTCCAAAGAGAAACACTCGAGGACGAAGACTTGGAAAACGCACTCGCGGCCTTCGACCCCATCTGGCAATCGCTTGCCCCACGCGAACAGGCGCGGGTTATCAAAGCCCTTGTCGAGCGCGTCGCCTACGATGGCCGTGATGGCAAAGTGACCGTGACTTTTCGCTCCCCCGGCATCAAAGCTGTTTGCCTGGGACAAGCAGCCCTTGGAAAGGAAAACCGCATATGAAACCGACCATGCATAACCTTGGAATTGACGGGAGGTTGGAGGTGAGCTTCACGTTCCAGCCGAGAAACAAACGAGTGAACGTCGACCCACAGTCCAACAGCCGACGTGGATCAACCGGCAAAGGGAACATTCCGCGGGTCGCCAAGCTCCTGGCTTTGGCGATCCGCTTTGAGAAACTGGTCAAGCGGGGCGATATCCAGGACTATGCGGACCTCGCCCGCCTGGGCTATGTGACCCGTGCGCGCATCACCCAGATCATGAACCTGCTCAACCTTGCCCCTGACATCCAGGAGGATATCCTTTTTCTTCCGAACACAACCAAGGGCCGCGATCCGATCCTGGAGAGGGACCTCCGTCCGGTCGCCGCCGTTCCCCACTGGAACCGTCAGCGGAAAATGTGGACACAGATGTGCAAAGACCGCCTCGGATAGTCTTTCCATGCATCCCGCCGACGTCCTCACTTTTGAGGGACTTTTCTCCGCCCAACTTCATTCCTATCGGCGACTTTAATTCCTCTCTCGCCCTGCGTGCATTTTTCAATTGACCTGACAAATGTCAGTGTAATATAATTATTTTTGTAACGTGGCCGTAGTGTGCCTCCACAGACACTGCGGCCGATGTCGTTCATGAGGCTTATAAGCCATAGGAAGACCGAGGTCATCGAAATGGAACGTAAAGGCAGAGGCCGACGCCCTGTTGAAGAGATAACCGATACGCAGCGTAACACCTTGAACAAAATCCGCCTTTTCATGAACCGGCGGGGGTTCCCCCCGACCATGAAGGAACTTGCGGACATCCTCGGGATATCGCACGCGAGCGCCCATGGGCAGGTGACCCAGCTTGTGCGAAAGGGATACCTGAAACGCGAGCCGAGGAAAGCCAGGAGCCTCGCCATCGTTCGTGAATCGGAAGACACCCCTCCGATCATGACCGCCGTTCCCATCGTTGGGCGCGTGGCTGCGGGTCAACCGATTCTGGCCGCGGAGAACATAGTCGGCGAGATCATGGTCGAAGGGAGAATTACCCGTTTGGGCAGGTGTTTCGCCCTCGAGGTGACGGGCGACAGCATGGTGGATGCAGGTATTCGGGAGCACGACCTGGTGGTGGTCCGCCAGCAAGCCGTAGCGGAGAGCGGCGACATCGTCGTCGCCCTGCTTGAAGACGAAGCCACGGTGAAACGGCTTTTCATCCGTGACGAGAGAATCGAACTGAGGCCGGAGAACCCGAAACACCAACCGATCCCGGTGGGACCCGACGATGGGCTCCGCATCCTCGGCAAGGTCGTCGCCGTCAGGCGGCCCGGATCGAACACTCAAACGCCGGGGACGGCCTGGCTATAAGAACTAAGGAGGAAAGAACGAATGTCGACTTACAATCTCAGGCGTTTTGCCCATGCCGACGGCCTCAAGGCCATCGCGCGTGAGCATCTATTGGCTCTGCTGAACCCTCACAAGCCCTACTTTGACGGCCGAGGATTGACGTTGCCACCGCCGTCCACCTCCGACGGCATCGATTACGACCAACTCGTCAATGTTCTCATGAACCCGGATACGGACACGCCGAAGGGGCTGCTCGACGCACTCTACTTCGTGCATGAGATGGCCACGCCCGAAGCCATGGACGTCCTCCTCCAGGAGGCGGAGAACAATGGCATCTCCCTCGACGGGAACCCCGACCCCACCGCAGCCGACGTGGCCGTTCAGGTCTACCTGCAGGACAAGGACCTTCTCGAGCGCAAGCACGCCGAGCAGTACCTTTTGAAGCCCCGGTCTTTCGAGTATTTTCAGACCGATACGCATCCGATCCCCAAGTTCAAACAGCCGACAGCGAAAGCGCTCGTAGCTCTGGAGAAGGACCTCGACGATTGGTTCGAGAAGAAAAAGCGCGGGCGAGGATCGAAAGTTTTCGTTTACCCCAAGAAAGATTCCGTGTGGTTTCTGGTGCGCCACGGTGATCCGTTGCGACGCGAGGGCAGCCTCGACGGCGGTCAGGCTTCGAGCGTCTTTTACCGTCCCGAGAAGTACGACGTGCTGGTGTACGAACCGAGCATCGGCGAGATTCGAATGCACGCTTGCGGAAAAGGGGAAAAGGACCTCTTCCGCCGGCAGTTCGGCCGCCATGTGTTCAACAATGAGGATTTCTTTCCTGAGACCGGCAAGTACACGCTCGAGCCGCTTCGAAACGGCGGAGACACATCCATCGTCTGCACCGACGTGGATGGGATGGAATGGGTGCGGCTCAAGGAGATTCAGTTCTTCTGGGGCGGCTCCGAAAAGGAGATCGAGATACGCAAGGCCAACGACGTGTTCGCCGCCTACGCCGGCCGCGGCCGCGCCATGCCCCAGAAGGCCCGGATCATCCGGGCGAGCTTTCAAGTGAAGTTCACGGACTCGAAAACGGCCAGGACCGTAACCATCCGCCCATCGAACATTGCCCAGTACACCAGGGACAGCGATGCCGCCGTGGTAGAGGACTGGCTCACGCAACGCGGATTCATCCTTGCTGAGCAGGAAGACGATGACGAATAGACCGACCGGATTCTGGCACGCGCTTGAGGCCGTCCCCGGTGCGGCGGCGGTGGATGCCGAGTGGAAAGTCCGGTTCGGGAACGATCATGGGGCGGCGAAAGCCTTCCTCCGTCCGAACGGTAAGCTGGCATCTTCATATCCCTGTATGGTTCAACGCGGCTGCGGCTGTGAGCACGAAGTGGTCGTGCACGATCCGGAGGACATCGTCGCTGTCTGCAGGTGCGAGCGTGGATGCGAGACCTTTGCCCTACAGCGATCCGAAATCGTGGTCTATGAGCTGGATCGTCCGGCCCTCGACACGGCGCTCGCCAAGGTCTTCGGCCTGATCGAAGAAACCGACGCGGGAACCGACCTTCCCGGAACGACGCGCATCGGCGTTTACTCTCCATACGCCGGATATCGCTTTCCGGTCTACCTGACCATCCAGATCGAGCCCGACGATTTCAGCGAGGTACTCGACGGTCTCCTCGGCCGAAACGAAGCGCCGTTCCTTCTCTTGGCCCCCACGCGCGGGCTTTGCACCGCGAAAGCGGAAAAGCGATTGACGGACAAACGGTCGGGCATGGTGTCCTTGTCTGAAAATGTGGGCATCGAGGCCAAACGACAGTTCCAGCTTTTTCATCCCATGGATGACATTCTGGCCCAATTTCGCGGTTTCAATCTTCCGCCGCCGAAGGAAGACGGTGCCACAGCCTTTTTCCCCACACCTCCAGACGCGTCGTGGGGCGAAGTGTCGATCCGCTTCAAGGA
>DCUI01000246.1 GCA_002327785.1 Phycisphaerales bacterium UBA2218 | reverse complement strand
TCTGTCCCTGGGCGGCGATGACCTCCTTGAGCACGGCCTTGAGCCGGTCCTCGAACTCGCCTCGGAACTTCGTGCCTGCGATCAGCGCCCCCATGTCCAGCGCGATGACTTTCTTGTTCTTGAGCCCGGCGGGCACGTCGCCCGCGACGATTCGTTGAGCCAGGCCCTCGACGATGGCGGTTTTGCCGACGCCCGGCTCGCCGATCANNCGATCAGGACGGGGTTGTTCTTGGTTCGCCGGTTCAGGACCTGCATGCACCGACGGATCTCCTCCTCCCGGCCGATCACCGGGTCGAGCTTGCCCTTACGAGCCATCTCGAGCAGGTCGATGCCGTAGCGCTCCAATGCTTTGTACTTCTCCTCGGGATTCTGGTCGGTGATCGTTGCGCCGCCGCGAATGTCTTTTAGTGCGTCCTGAATCTTCTCCACGTTTACCGAATTGACATCCAGGATCTCCTTCGCGTCGCTCTTGACGCCGGCCAGCGACAGGAGCAAGTGCTCGGCGCTGAGGTATTCATCGCCCATCTTGTCGGCGCGGTTCTGCGCGTCGAGCACGACCTGGTTGAACACCGGGTCGGGCATCATCTGGCCCGTGCTTATGCCTTGGGCAAGACGCCCTAGCTCACTGTCGGTCATATCCTTGATGCGTTTCACATTGGCGCCGACCTTCTTGAGAGCCATCTCGGTCACGCCGCCCTCATCGCTCAGCAGCGCGCTGAGCAAGTGGAGAGGCGACAGGACAGTATGCGATTTGGCCATCGCGATCTGCTGGGCAGTCGCCAAAGCCTCTTGTGCCTTCAGTGTGAATTTCTCGAATTTCATTTCCGGGTCCTAAGCATAGGATTTCACATGGCTTACGAATACTGAACGAGTTTCCGCAAACCGCGTGCCGGAACGGAGAGAATCCGTAAACCATTGCGGCAAATGCATTTATATCTCGTGAAAGACCGAATGGCGGATGCCAAACTGGCAGGTTCGCATGGCCTGCGGCCCAGCGCGCGATGCGGGCTCGCCCAGAACGTGGGCAGCCGCAGGTTACAGAACGGGATTATCCAATCCGGCCGGCCTGAGCCGACAGCTTTGACCTGTCTGGAATTTCGGGTGTCCGATGGGACGCGTTCCGTATAATGGGGCACGATCGGATATCGTTTTGCAGGTGGCATGGTGAACGACCCTTGGGAGGCTTCGAAGACGATGGATACGATCGATTTGGCAAAGACGCGTTTCCAGCGAATCCTGTTCTGCACGGACTTCTCGGAGAATGCGGATTTCGCGTTCTCCTTTGCCGTGGACGCCGCAGGCCGACGGCCCGGCAGCGAGTTGTACCTCCTCCACGTCATCCCGGAATCGGACGCCCAGTTCTGGAAGACCTACATCTACGAAGTCGAGGATGTGGACAACAAGGCCAAACGCGACATCGACGAGCGGATCGACCAAACCTACCGGTCGCGCTTGCCTCAGGGCGTCGAGCTCAAGGTCGAGATCCGCGTGGGCAAGGACCATCAGCAGATTCTCCAGTTCGCCCACGAACGTCAGATCGACCTGATCGTGCTGGGCCGCCACGGCCACAAAACACTGGAAAAGACCCTCTTCGGGGCCGTCACAGAGAAAATCGCCTCCCGGGCCGAGTGTGCAGTGCTCATTGTCCCCCTGAGCTACCGCACGAGGTTGGAGGCGTGACGCCGGCGATCGCGTCGCGGAACTTCCTCCCGCCTGCAATCGAGCCGCTGCACGATACACACCGCCCGCGGATGATGGAGGTTAATGCCTGTTGACCTCGTAGTAGTAAGTGGCGTAACGGCCGTCGATTCGGACGGTATTGCCGTCGTGCTCGACCTCTCTGTCAGTCGGAACACCGTAGACATCCACAACCCTGATCGACGTCACCGGGTTGCCTTTGAACGTGATGGTCGCCTGCACCGGCTCCAGCAAGAGCGGCGGGCCGCCCGTTTGGAGCAATTCCGTTCCGGCCTCATTGTAGACGGCGCCCAGTTGTTTGTCCTGCGCCATTGCCGTGATCAGGACGTGTTCAGACTCGATCAGGGAGCGGTTGTCCAAAGGCGTGAACAACAGGACAACGTGTGGCGTGTCAATCGCCTCAATTGCCACGCCGGGAAGGTCATAGGTTCCCCCGGCGGCGAAACCAATCACGCCCTGCGTTTTGGGCGAGTGTACGAGCACGACTCTGCGTCCGTAGTCCCATGTGAGCTGCCCGGTGTTGCTGCGGACGGTCCGTGTCCGGGCATTCAGCCAGCCGGACAATTCGGCGGTTTGAGAGGGCCCCTGGCCCTCGGCAATCTTGAGCGTCACGCATCCGACGGCAAGCGCCTCGACCGGGGTATCTCCCTGTGCCAATAACTCGTTCTCATCATAGCCTGTGGCCCCTTGCTTCTGCTCCAGGGCATCCACGCCGGCAAAGATGTCCGCCGGGGCCAGCCGACGAGCCGCGACAACGGAGCCCTCGTCGAAATGGCCATTGTAGAGGGCGAAGGCCAGCGCAGGGAATTGGCCGATGTAGTGCGGGGTTTCCGTGACATAGGAACTCATGCCGGGCCAGCCGTCGCCCATCGCGCTGCGCGAGCCGGCAAAGTGATACAGCGCGTCCCAGCCCTGCAGGCCCATGCCGTAGAAAACCATCAACGGAGCGATCTCGGCCTTCCACTGGTTGGGCGGTTTCTGCGTCCATTCAGTCATGATAAAGGGTTTGTCTTCGACCTGCCACAGACCGCTGGACAGAAGGCCGCGGCCGGGCCTGTCCGTATGCGTTCCGTTGTTCACCGCCCCGGTCGTAATGCCGTGCCCACCCGCCCCGCCGCCGCAGTAGTTGTGCCGGTCGATGGCTCCCATCGCGTCGTCGGTCCAGAGGTTGGCCGCGTCGGCCGCCGGGCCGCCGGCCCTCCACGCCGTGCTCACGGTCACGCCCTTGTAGCCCAGCTCGCGCAGCCGTTGCTCGTAGGTCGCATACGTGCGCCGCTGCATCTCGGCCAGGAAGCGAATGAAATCACCCATGCGGATCCGCTCGGCGGTCTTGTTCGAGCGGGGACCGTCCCCTTCCATCTCCCAAGCGGCGTACAGGTACATGTTCATCTCGTCCACCGAGTCGGACCGGCTCCGCACCGACCCGTCGCTATTGTGGGTCGTCGTCTTTTTCAGACCCGCGCCCCACGCCTGCTCCAGAGCGGCGTCATTGCCGTATCGGTTCTTGACCCACTGCCGCCATATCTGCTTGAGCCGAGCGGCGTGATGCGGATGGGACTGGCCCCGCACGAAAGCGTCGCCCAGCGGGTTGTGAAAGAACACAC
The DNA here is from genome assembly GCA_002327785.1 of Phycisphaerales bacterium UBA2218. GTDB lineage: Bacteria > Planctomycetota > Phycisphaerae > Sedimentisphaerales > Anaerobacaceae > PLanc-01. Next base: position 12,603 of record DCUI01000246.1, on the reverse strand, counting down.
TGTCCTCATTCCGCGCCTCGACGACAGCCAGGGCCGGATCGTCCTTGTAGGCCAGCCCCGTGTATGGATTCACGTGGCTCAGAAGCAATTTCGCGTAGTCCCATTGCGAATCCTGGTATTCCTCGATAAACGTGGCCATGCCGTAGGTGTCTTTGCCACCCCCGCTGCTGGGCAATTCGCTGTAGAGAGCCGGGTCGATCCCCTCATCCGGCAGGACTGCGTGATGGTAGAAGATCGACCACGTCATGTAGATGCCGTGTTCCTTCAGGATGCTGAACCACCGGTCGAGCCTGTCGAGCCGCTCGGGGTCGAGGTGCCGGCGGTCGCCGTCGCGCCGGAGCGAGCCGAGCACGCTTTGGACCGGATGCTGGCGGATCATGTTGATACCATGTTTGGCATAGAACCTCGCTTGCCGCTCCTGGGCTTCGACCGTTTCGGTCATGGAGGCGTCGATAGCCCAGAACTTCACGAGCATCCCGTCCTCGAAGGCAAAATCCTTGCCTCGGCTGAGAAGAAAACCATGCGAGCCGGCGGGCTTCTCGATCAGACGGCTCATGTCGATAATGGAATCCGGGGAGAACGCATCCGGACCGGCCATGAGCATGAACCAGATGTTGGGTCCGACGGTCGGCCCATTCGTGGGTGGCGGAACAGTCCCCGTCGGCGCCCAGGGGAAGTTCACAAACGCCATGACGTCGATGCCGCCGTGATTGTCCTTGTCCCCATCGCGGCGGGAAAGCCGCACCTCCAGCTCATACGAACCGGGCGAGAATTCAAACCGATCCCCGAAACACCACGCAATGAAACGAATGTCGATGCCGGGATCGACCAGGTCGATCATGCCGTCGCGGGACTCGGAGACATCCAGACTCTGCCACGGACTCCACGATCCGCCCAGGCTCCGCTGGCGGTAACTGTAGTTGCCCCCGCCGTTGCTGTTGCGGAACGGATTGAGGCGAACCCACCACGTGTAGCTGCCGCCCTCGGCGACGGTGAATCGATACACAGCCGCAGCCTGCTCGGAGCCGCTATTCGTATAGTGCGTGTGCCAGCCGCCCTCGGACACACCCGGCGTCCCCGGCGACAGAAGGCCCTTCACAATGTTCGTGTTCTGGTACCACCCATGACGGTTGAACGTGGAGATGACGTACTGCTCCCCCTCGATCCAGAGGGCCTCCCTGCCGGCCGCCCCCTGCGACACCAGAACCAAGAGAACGAACTCCGCCAGACCCAGGCGCATACCACCAAACGATCTTTGTGACAACATGGCTCCTCCCGGCAACCGCCTCGACCCCATTGGACACGACTTTCTATCTATATCACAGTTGCCGTGTCACCCAATTCAGGCACACCACCAGCATACCATCCGACGAGGATGATGGCCGCAAGCAGAGATGAGGAGGGCATCCGCCTATTCCGCCAAGGGCAGCAGCTCGACCTTGCGGAATTGCACGGGGTGGCTCTCCGCCTGGAGCGAGATGTAGCCCTCGGTGAGCATGTGGTCGGCGCCGGCCTCGAGCCGTTTCCGGGCGTCGGCGTCGCTGTCGTCAAGCTGCGGCTCGGAATATTCGAGTACGATTTCTCCGTTGACGACGTGGCGGATCAGGCGGTTGCCGTGAACCTCGACCTCGGCCGTCACCCACTGGTCGCCGTGATAGGTCTTGGACGTCGAGTCAATGCAGTGCTGGGTAACGAGCTGATCGTTCATCACGACGTGTGTGCCGGGGGTGCACAGGTTGCCGGTGGAGCGTTCGCCCGTGCCGGGGCCGCCGAGAAGCTGGACCTCGATGCAGACGGGGAAGCTCTGGTCTTTCGTCATCGTCGCAGGCGGCTGGCAGTGGACCATCATGCCGCTGTTGCGAAAGGCCCAGCCGGGGCCGCCGGGCGTCTGTTCACCGAGAAACCGATACTCCACCCGCAGGCGGTAGTGGGAGAACAAGTCCTTGTAGAACAGGTGCCCGAACTCGCCGTTGAACTTCTCATACTGATCGTAGGCCACCGTCAGCAGGCCATCCTGGACACGGAAGGTGTCCTTGTCGTTCTCGCCCAGCTCGCTGCCGGTGATCTTGGGCGTCCAGCCCGTCAGGTCCTTGCCGTTGAAGAGGCTGATCCAGCGGCCTTCGGTCGCGGCGCCCTCCTTCGTCGCACAACCCAACGGGGTCAGCGCTGCCGTGGAGAGAACACACAAGGTCCGCATGATATTCAACGACTGATTCGTCCAAGGGGAAAAGCGTTGTCCTGTCATGGTCGGTCACTCCCATAGTCCGTGCTTTGTCATGTGCGAAGGAGCCTGGCGGCGGACTTCGCGAAATACGTCAGGATGATGTCGGCGCCCGCTCGCTTGATCGAGGTCAAGACCTCCATCATGGCGGCGTCGCGGTCGATCAGGCCGGCGTCGGCAGCGGCGTTGAGCATCATGTATTCGCCGCTGACGTTGTACGCGGCGATAGGGCAATCGAACCGCTCGCGAGCCCGGCGGATCACATCGAGATAACTCAAGGCCGGCTTGACCATGACCATGTCCGCGCCCTCCTCAATGTCCAGCTCGATCTCGCGGAGCGCCTCGCGGGCGTTGGCCGGGTCCATCTGATAGGTCTTGCGGTCACCGAACGCCGGGGCCGATTCGGCGGCGTCGCGGAACGGGCCGTAGAACGCGGAGGCGAACTTGGCTGCGTAGGACAAGATGGCGACGTCCTGGAAACCGTTCTGCTCCAGCGCATCGCGGATCGCCCGGACGCGGCCGTCCATCATGTCTGAGGGCGCGACGATATCGGTGCCCGCCTGGGCGTGCGACAAGGCCATTTTCGCCAGCAGCTCGCACGTGGGGTCGTTGTCCACCTTGCCGTCCCGGATCACGCCGCAATGGCCCGTGCTGGTGTATTCGCAAAGGCACACGTCCGTGATGACCAGCAACTCCGGCGTCTGCTTCTTGATCTCGCGGATTGCCTGCTGCACCGGGCCATCCTCCGACCAAGCTTCCGAGCCCTGCTCGTCCTTCTTCTCGGGCAGGCCGAACAACAGCACGGCGGGAATCCCCAGCGAAGCAACCTCGGCGGCCTCCTCGGCAATCAAGTCCGGCGAGAAATGGAAGCAATCGGTCATCGAGGAGATCGGCTTTCTGGTCCCTTCGCCCGCCCGGACAAAGAGCGGATAAACGAAATCATCCACACTCAGGGAAGTCTCTCGGACCATCCGCCGCAACGTGGCGCTGGTGCGAAGCCGCCGCATTCGAATCCCAGGAAAGGGCATAGGATTTACCCTTTACAATTCACTATTTGTTGTTGGCTTTCGCCCCAGCCCACAGCCCACACGGATCGGGGGGCAACTCACCACAGATTGTAAGCCGTCATTTGCTGACTGTAAACCCCGTCTCTTCGTCCGCGAGGTAGCAGGCGGGCTCATTGAGCCAGTGGACATCCGCCGGATCGGAGTCGAGGAATCGGTAGTTGCCCTTGCACAGACGGAACCACTGGCACTTCAGACATCGCAGGTCGGCGAACATGTCCTTGTTGCGGAGCTTCGTCAGAACCGGATCGGCGGTGTTCGACCAGATCTCCTTGAAGGGCCTCTCCGTGACGTTGCCGAGCGGGTAGTTGCGCCAGAACTGGTCGGGGTACACGACGCCGTCCCAGGCAACGCAGGCGATCTTGTCGCCAACGCGGTTGCCGCCGTTGGCCAGAAGCAGGTCCTGGGCCTGCGCAAAGCCTGGATGATTCTCCCGCTGCATCCGCAGCAACAGATAGGGTCCATCGGCGTGGTTGCCCACGGTGAGCACCTCATCCACCATGTTCCGCTCGACGAACTCGCGGGTCCGGTCGAAGATCGTATCAAGCACGAGCCGCGTTTGCCCCCGCGCCGGCCCCTGCTCCTGCAACTGGGCGGCTCGGCCGCTGCGGACAAGATGGTAGAAACAGATCCGCCGCACGCCGATGTCGCGGGCAATGTCGAAGACCGCCGGGACTTGGTCCGCATTGGCTTGCGTGATCGTGAAGCGAAGACCCGTTCGCAGGCCGGCCTGACGGCAATGCTCGATACCGACAAGAGCCGCCTGAAAACTGCCCTTGACCTGGCGAAACCTGTCGTGGAACGGCTCCTGCCCGTCGAGCGAGACACCCACGTAGCGCAGGTTCGCCTCGCGGAGCCGGCGGGCCACCTCGGCATCGATCTGCGTGCCGTTGGTCGAGATGACCGTCGGCAGCCCGATTCGCCTGGCCTCGCCCAGGAGATCGAAGAGGTCACGACGAAGCAGGGGCTCGCCGCCGCTGAAGAGACAGACCGGGGTCTTGGCATCCTTGAGTTGGCCCAGGAATCGTTTTGCCTGGTCCGTAGTCATTTCATACTCGCCACAACCGGAATCGGAGGCACTGTAGCAGTGCAGGCATCGCAGGTTACACCGACGGGTGCAGTTATAGGCAACGACCGGGCCGACCTCGCGATCCCTGCGATACCGCAGGTCATCCGACCGGCCGCCCAGGCCGCAATACAGTTTCGAGACATTAATCATTGCCTTCCTATCAGAAGCACAGAATCGCCATCCTGAGCGAAGCGAAGGATCTGGCCGCCGTACAGGATACAACCCATGAATGCCGCGGGCACTCTCGATTCGCAGGCCAGATGGTTCACTTCGTTCAGTATGACAATACGCTGCATCAGGTTCTCTCAGAATTTTCGATCGCGTCGAGCAGGCCGTCGATCGTGTGCTCCGTGGCCTCGACATCGACCCGCACGTCGAACTGGGCCAGTTCCTTCGAGGTCACCGGGCCGACCGAGGCAACCTTGACGCCATAGGAGAGTACCACCTCGGGCGGGATTTGTTCGAAGAACGACCGGACCGCCGATGGGCTGGCGAAGGTCAGCCATTGAATCCGGCCCTGCTGCATCTGGGCAATCAGGCCCGCGCTGTCGCCCTTGTGCGCCATGGCCGTGTATACCGCAACATCCGCCACTTCAGCCTCACCTGCTTCGAGGCCCTTTACCAGTTCGTCGGAGGCGATTTCTGACCGCAGGAGCAATACTCTCTTGCCCCGCAGCTCGGTGTAACCGATAAGCTGTCGGGCAAGCTCTCGGCCCGTGAAGACGCCTGGCACGAAGTCGGCCCGAATTCCGAATTGCTGGAGGGTCTCGGCGGTCCGGGGGCCAATGGCCGCGATCTTCATCCCGCCGAAGACCCTGGCGTCCTTGCCCAGGCCGCCGAGGGTATCGAAGAACACCCGGACACCGTTGGCGCTGGTGAAAATCACCCAGTCGTAGCCGGAAAATCCCGCGAGCGCATGGACAAACTCGTTGCGATCCGTAAGGGACCGGATCGCCAGCGTAGGGTATTCCACGGGCCGGCCGCCGTGAGCGATGACCTTGCGAGCGGAGTCCGCATTGCCCGCGGCATCTCGCGTGATGACCAGCCCCTTTCCGAACAGGGGCAACCGCATGAACCAGTTCAGGCTCGCATCGCCCGCCGCAGCGGGACCAACCACGATCAGTGCGGGCGGCTCGATTCGCTGCCTCTCGCACTCATCAACAATCCGGCACAGAGAAGCCTGGACCAGTCGCTGCGTGGGCAACGTCGCATCGGCCACGAGGGCCGCGGGCGTCTCGGCGGACATGCCGCTCTCGATAAGCCTGCCCGCTATCGAGGGCAGAGCGCCGATGCCCATATAGAACACGAGCGTCCCGGGGAACCGGGCCAGCACTCCCCAATCGAGGTTCGTTTCCTCTTTGCCTTCCGCCTCCCGGCCGGTGATGAAGGCTACCTGCGAGCTATATCGCCGGTCGGTGAGCATGATGCCCGTGTACTCGGCGGCGGCTATGGCCGCTGTGATTCCCGGGACGATTTCGAACTCGACGCCCGCCTCGTTCAGCAACATGGCCTCTTCGGTGCATCGGCCGAAGATGCACGGGTCGCCGCCCTTGAGCCGGACGACCGTCTTGCCCTCCAGGGCCTTGTCGACAAGAATCTGGTTGATTTGGTCTTGGGTGAATGAGCCGGGACCGATCCGCTTGGGGACGTAGATGATCTCGGCGTCTCTGCGGACCAGCTCCAGCAAGGCTGGATTGGCCAGCTTGTCCACGATGACGCAGTCGGCGATCTTGAGCAGTTCGGCCCCGCGCAGCGTGATCAAGTCCGCCCGCCCCGGCCCAGCGCCCACCAAGTGCACCATCGGCTTCTTGGCGCTTCTCCCGCCGACGTTTGCCGTAGCTGTGTGGTGGGCAAAGCCCACCCTACCGCTGTCGCCCTCACCCTGGTCCCGCTCCAAATCGCGAAGGATCTCCCTACCGCCGGCATCGAGTAACTCCTGGGCGACCTGCTCGCCGACTTGAATCACCTGCGACAGGGGTCCTTTCGCCTGCCTCCGGATCGTGCGACGGCCCTCGACATCCGATATGAACGCAAACACCTCGACTGTATCGCCCCGGCACTCGGCGTACGCGCCGACCGGGGCATGACAGCCGCACTGCATCGTGGTCAGCACCTGCCGCTCCGCCAGGGCCATGGCCCGCGACGATTCATCATCGATGGATCGGACCACCGCCATGGTTGCCTCGTCGTCGCTCCGTGTCTGCACGGCCAATGCACCCTGAGCGGGGGCGGGGACGAACTCCTTCGGGTCGAACACGACCGAGATCGCGTCCCTCAGCCCCAGACGCTCCAGACCCGCCCGGGCAAGGATGATCGCGTCCAAGTTCATCGTCCGCAGCTTGTTGATCCGCGTCTGCACGTTGCCCCGAAGCGGGACCAGTTCCAGGTCGAGTCTCCGATGCCGCAACTGGGCCACCCGCCGCAGGCTGGATGTGCCGACACGCGCCGACGGCGGCAGGTCGCCCAGGGATTTCGCCGGCCGCTTCGCCAGTAGGCAGTCCTCAGGCCAGTTGCGCTCGCAGATCGCCGGGACCGCCAGACCCCGACGCTCCCGGGTGGGCAGGTCCTTGAAACTATGTACCGCCAGATCGGCCTCACCTGCGAGCAGCGCCTCCTCCAATTGCGAGGTGAAGAACCCGGTATCTTTCAGGTCCCACAGGGCAGTCTTGCGGTCGCGGTCGCCGGCGCTGACGATCTCCCGGATACGAATCTCGATCTGCGGATGCTTCGCCTTCAATGCGGCGATGACGGTCCGCGTCTGCGCGATGGCGAGTTCCCCCCGGCGTGTTGCGACCGTCAGCACGTGGCTCATTCGTCCCCTTTGTCCTGGGAGAGGAACATCTTGTTGATCAGATCAATGGCTTGGAGCTGCTCGGCGCTGGGCTCGCCGCCGCCGTCCTTGATGAAGCTGATCGGCCCGTGCAGGACCTTTCTGACCAGCGACTCGGCGAAGGATTGCAGCTTCTCGGCGTTGGCGTCGCCGAAGTCCTTCGCGTAGCGTTTGGCCTCGCCGCGGGCGAGTTCCAACCCCATTTGCGTCAGCCGAGAGATGACCGGCACCCGGTCAAGCGACTCGTACCATTGCGAAAACATCGCGACGAACTCCGCAACGATCTCCTGGGCTTTGGGGACCTCGCGGTTGCGTTTCTCGCGATTGGCGGCGATTTGCCCGTCGAGATCGTCGATATTGTACAGACGAACGCAATCGAGCCGGCCGATGGCGGGATCGATGTCCCGCGGGACCGCAATATCCACAATCAGCAGCGGTCGGGACCGGCCGGCCAGCGACCATTCCACATTGGCCCGCGTCAGGACATGCTCCGGCGATCCGGTTGAGCTGATCAGCACGTCCACGTCCGCCAGATGAGAGACAATCTCCGAAAGGCCGATGGCCTCGGCCCGCTCGAATCGCCTTGCCATCGCCCGGGCCTTTTCGACATCGCGGTTGGCGACGATCAGGCCGGATACGCCGCCCTTGGACAGGTAATCGGCGATCAGCTCGGCGTTCTCCCCGGCCCCGATCATCATCACCCGGGAGGCAGGCAGATCGGCCTTCGCCCGCGCCAACTCCACAGCCGCCAGCCCGATCGAGACCGCGCCACAATTGATCTGGGTCCGCGTCCGCACCGCTTTGCCCACGCGGAACGCATTGTGGAAGAGTCGATGGAAGATCAGTCTGCTCATGCGGGCTTCGAGTGACTCGGTGTACGCCGACTTGACCTGGGCGAGGATCTGGTTTTCGCCGACCATCTGCGAGTCCAGCCCGGCGGCCACCTCGAACAGGTGCCGCACCACATCCATCCCGAATGCGTCTCGGCTGTGGGCCGTCCAGGCATCGACCGCGTCGGCGCCGTGTGCCGCGAGCAATCCGCCCAGGAACCCCCGACTGTCGAAATCCTTCTTCACGTACAGGTAAAACTCGAGCCGATTGCAGGTTTGCAGGATCAGCCCCTCGCCGATCCGGTCCTGGCGGTGCATCCGGCGGAGCATCTCGCGCCGATGCTCGGCCGTTAAGGTCACCTTTTCCCGGACCTCCACGGGGCAATCATGATACGTCAAATTGTGCAAGACCAGCTTCATGGCTACGTTATATTTCCTACGATGAACAAATGTTACAGTATACGCGAAGCCGCAAGAAACATCAAGCCGCGATCCACGAAGACTGCGATTCGGAATCGGCCATAGCTTGCCGTATGACTGCTCCCTGACGCGATGATCGCGACTTGTCGGCGATATCGACGCCACGCCTGCACCACCTTGGGACGGTTCGTGGAAGATATGGAACCACAATAAGAGAACGCCTTACGGCGTCCCTACAAACCAGACCCACGGGCGTCTGCCGGCCGGCTATAACCGCCCACAGGAATCGTCGAGGCCGGAAGACATACATAGATACTGACGCTCTTCAGGCTCCGCAGGATCGTTGACGACGGTCGGCCGGCCTGATACGATGCACCATGATCGTCGACGACACGCGACTGAAGGATCGAATGTTATGGCTTTGCATTGGCGAGGAACCGGAATGAAGAATCTGTTTGCACTCTCTATCGTTGCCCTCATGAATCTTGCCCCGGCGTCTGCGGGAACGGAGGCCCGGCTCTTACGGTTCCCGACGGTCTACGAAGACCAGATTGTCTTCACCTACGCAGGGGACCTCTACACCGTCGGCTCCGGCGGCGGTGTCGCACGCAAGCTGACCAGCGACGACGGGTTCGAGATGTTCCCGCGGTTCTCGCCCGACGGCCAATCCATCGCCTTCACCGGCCAGTACGACGGCAACACCGAGGTCTATCTGATACCCGCCTCGGGCGGCGCTCCGCAGCGGCTCACCTTCACCGCCACGGTCGGCCGGGACGACGTGGCCGATCGCATGGGACCGAACAACATCGTGATGGCGTGGACGCCGGACGGACAACACGTCGTCTTCCGGTCGCGCATGCACTCCTTCAACGCGTTCCTGGGCCGGCTGTACTCCGTCTCACTGACCGGCGAGCTGCCAGAGGAATTGCCCCTGCCTCGCGCCGGATTCTGCTCCTTCTCCCCGGACGGCAAGAAACTCGCGTACAATCGCGTGTTCCGCGAGTTCCGGACCTGGAAACGCTATCGCGGCGGCATGGCCGACGATATCTGGGTGTACGACTTTGACGCTAAGACAACGGACAACATCACGAACAATCCGGCCTGCGACATCATCCCGATGTGGAGCGGCGACAAGATCTTCTTCCTCTCCGACCGCGACGACAACAAGCGAATGAACCTCTTCGCCTACGACACGACGTCGAAGGAGACCCGCAAGTTGACCGATTTCGCCCAGTTCGATGTAAAGTTCCCGTCGCTGGGCGGCCACGCCATTGTTTTCGAAAACGGCGGCTATATCTATCGCTACGACATCGACAAGGACACATGCGAGAAGGTGAGCATCTCGATCGACGACGATCTCCAGGGCGGCCGAGGCGGGCTGGTCAGTGTCGCCGACAAGATAAGCAGCTACGAGGTCTCACCCGATGGCAAGCGGGCGCTGTTCAGCGCGAGGGGCGACGTGTTCACCGTCCCCGCCAAGCACGGATCGATCCGCAATCTGACCGCCTCGCCCGGCGTGCACGACCGCAATTCGAAATGGTCTCCGGACGGCAAATGGATCGCGTACGTTTCCGACGCATCGGGCGAGAACGAGATCTGGGTCGTCCCGCAGGATGGCAGCGGCGCCGCACGGCAGGTGACCAAAACCGGCGACACGTATATGTACCAGATCGAGTGGTCGCCCGACAGCAAGAAGATTCTCTGGGCGGACAAGGCCCTGCGGCTTCGTTTCGTCAACGTCGAGACCGGTAAGATCACCGAAGTCGCCACCTGTGAGAAGTGGGAGTTCAACCAGTACGCCTGGTCGCCGGACAGTCTGTGGATCGTCTACACCAAGCCCGAGATGGCTTCTATGAGCAAGATCTGCCTCTATTCGCTCAGGGACCAGACCTCGCACGAGCTCACCGACGGCTGGTACGATTCGTCGAGCCCGATCTTCAGCTCCGACGGCCGGTTCGTCTTCTTCGTCTCCGAACGCGATTTCCACCCCATCTACAGCAGGACCGAGTGGAACCATGCCTATCAGGACATGTCCCGCATCTACCTGCTCACGCTGGCGAAATCGACGGAATCGCCCTTCAAGCCCAAGAGCGACGAGGTCGAGGTGAAAGCTGTTGAGGAGGAGAAGGCCGAAGGCAAGGAAGAGAAACCACCGGCCGAGAAGGAAGACGCCAAGAAATCCGAGGACAAGGATGAGAAGAAGAAGTCCGAGCCGGAGCCGATCAAGGTTGATCTCGAGGGAATCAAGGATCGTATCGCCGTGCTGCCCACCGCCGTGTCGTCCTACTACCGCCTCGGCTCGGCGGGTGATCTGGTCTACTACGTTCGCAAAGGGCAACTGTGCCTGTACGACCTCAAAGAGCAGAAGGAAACGGAGCTCGGTCACGTGGGCGGTTACGAAATCTCGGCGGACCGAAAGAAGATGCTCGTGGCATCAGGCGGCAAGTACGCAATCATGGACCTGCCGAAAGGCAACATCGACATGAAGAACGCGTTGGACCTCTCCGAGATGGAGGTTCATCTCGACAAGCGGGCCGAGTGGAGTCAGATTTTCAACGAGTGCTGGCGGCAGATGCGGGACTTCTTCCACGTCCCGAACATGCACGGCGTAAACTGGCCGGCCATGCGGGCCCGCTATGAGCCGCTCGTTTCCTACGTGAACCATCGGGCCGACCTGACCTACCTCATCGGCGAGATGATCGGCGAGTTGAACGCAGGCCACACCTACGTCGGCGGCGGCGAGGCCCCTAGGCCGCAGCGGATTCCGATGGGCCTGCTCGGCGCCGAGCTGACCCGCGACGCACAGACCGGGTACTACCGGATCACCAGGATCCTGCGTGGCGAGAACTGGGAAAGGGGCAAACGGTCTCCCTTGACCGAGATCGGGGTCGATGTCAATGAGGGCGACTTCATCCTCGCCATCGACGGCCGTTCGACCGCCGATGTAAAGAACCTCTTCGAACTGCTGGTCAACAAGGCGAACCGGCAGGTGACGTTGAAGGTGAATTCGAAGCCCGAGATGGAAGGCAGTCACGAGACCATCGTCGTGCCGACGGACAGCGAGGAGAGCCTCTACTACTACCGGTGGGTCCAGCGCAATATCGAGAAGGTCACGGAAGCCACCGGCGGCAAGGTCGGCTACATCCACGTGCCGGATATGGGCGTCGAGGGCCTCAACGAATTCGTCAAGCACTTCTATCCGCAGATTCGCAAGAAGGCCCTGATCATCGACGTGCGCGGCAACGGCGGCGGCAACGTCTCGCCCATGCTGATCGAGCGGCTCCGGCGGGAGATCGCGATGATCGAGTTCGCCCGCAACACGGCCCCCGCGCCGGACCCGGCGCAGATGATCTACGGACCGATGGTGTGCTTAGCCGATGAGTTCTCCGCCTCGGACGGCGACCTGTTCACGTACCAATTCAAGCACTACAAGCTCGGCAAAGTCGTCGGCAAGCGGACCTGGGGCGGCGTGATCGGCATCCGCGGCAGTCTGCCCCTGCTGGACGGCAGCTCGCTGAACAAGCCCGAGTTCTCCCGCTACGACGTCGAGGGCAAGCACTGGATCATCGAAGGCCAGGGCGTCGAGCCGGACATCGTCGTGGACAACGACCCCGCCAAGGAATACGCCGGCATCGACCAGCAGCTCGACAAGGCCATCGAGATGATCTTCGAAGAGCTCAAGACCAAGGAAAAGGAGATCCCCCCGCTGCCGCCATACCCGGTGAAGTGATTCTGCTGTCGCCAAAATGCCAGGAGCAGAGGAGAGGCGGCATGCGATGACATGTATGGATTCAGACTCCCAAGTGTGATTCTTTGCACCTGGGAGCGATTCTCAACCAACGCGACAAGCTCCATCGCATCATTGGAGCCTATCTCTTCTCAATCAAAAAAAGGAATTCGCAGTGCAGTGTCTCGGATTCTCGAATCCAATCATTTGTCCACTTCATCCCCGCCATCACATTCTTCTTGTAGTCGATTTCTTCCACCTCAAGAACCTTGCCCGTGGCGGTAATAACTTCATGTAGTTCCTCAGCCGTGGCCCGGCCCCCCGAACTGTATGACAGGATTATCCACTTTGAATGGGTGCTTTGGAGCAGTCTCTCTATGGCCTCAACAACGATGAAACGACCTGAGTGGCTGCGTCGACCCTAACGTTGCATAAGATTCGG
>DCUI01000139.1 GCA_002327785.1 Phycisphaerales bacterium UBA2218 | reverse complement strand
AAAAAAAATACCTGACGTCCAGGAAAATCTCAAAGAAAAGCTGGAGCGAAGATGGACTGCTCGCCGATACTACTATAAAGTAGTATCTAATGAGCGTGTAAGGTGGGCTGTGCCCACCACTGAGCAGCGTAGGTTTGGAGTTCCGCCTTCAGGCGGGTCAAGACCGCGTAAACGCGGAACTCCGAACGAAGAGTCGGCCGACAAGACTTGCGATCCTTCCAACGGATCGGGCCTACGCGAAGGAAGAAGGTCTGCGCCGGCAGACCAACCATTGACCCTACGCGCGGACGGTCCGCGCCGAGAAAGGAGCACCGTCATGCAAGAGAACCACATCGACGCGACGGGCGAGGGCAAAGAGCAGGGAGTCATCCGCGTGCCGTTCGATCGGCGACTGCTCCTGTCGTTCGTCGAGGACATCGACTGGCTCTCGTTTCTCTATCGCTCGGACGCGGTGGCCGCCGAGGCGCGCCCAGCGCCTTGTTTCCGAGCTTCTCTGTCCTGATTCGCAAGAGAGAAGAGAGAAAGAAGAAGCAAGAAAGAGAGAAGAGAGAACTCCGAGTTCGAGTTCGAACCAAGTCCAGGCGCATTCCCAAGTGGGTCTGGAGAATACGAAGTGCTCTGGAGACTCTCTTTCGAATTCGAGCGCCGTCGANNGTCGAGCGCACAGCGTGTCCGTCGGACCGGTCGCCGACGGAAGAACCCCGTTGATTCGAGTTCGACCTCGGAGAGCGCGCATGGAGACTTCGATTTCGATTTCGGTGACGACGCAGACGATGGCCTTCTTCGAGACCCTGCTGGCCATCCTGCCCGCCAAGAGCGTCTCCGACCGCACGTGCTTCCGGCACGTGGCACAGTGGCTTGCCGACGGCGTGCGAGCGGGCCGCTTCAACGACGAGATCTCCGGGCGGGTCCTGCTGATGGCTCGCGAGGCGTCCGCAGGCTATGCGAGGAACGCCCGCGCGGTCTTCATGAGCATCCTGCGAAAGGAGCCGGACGATGGGAAATGAGTTCGTGACAAGCGGATTCGACGTGCTCGACGCGATGACGCCGCCGGACCTCGCGTTGCGCCGGGCGTCGTACCGCAGATGGATGACGGCCCGGATCGCGGCGCCGGACTGGGACGCCCTGCGTGTGGCCTGCGCTTCTGCTGCCTGGCGCCGATGCAGCTCGAGGCGCTCGCGCGACACTGGGGCTTCGATCCGGGCGACGACTGGCGCGCCTTCCGGCGCATCTGCCGATTCTTCGCGCCGTGAAGGATGAGTCGCCTCGCAGAGGCGTGTGCCCGTATCACCGGGGTACGGGCGGCGACGAATCGCCTTGGCGAACTCGCGACAGCTCTTCCGCAGGTACTGCTCTTCCGTCAGGGCCGAGGGAACGGCCTCGTGAAGCGTATCTGCCGGATTCAATTCCGCCAGCCAGATTCCGCCGTACCAGTTGCGAATCTCGATCGCCATCCGGGACCCGTCAGGCGAGGGGGAGCCCAGCACCGCCGGCGATGGGAAGAGCTGCCATGCCTTTCCTTGCTCGATGTCGAAACTCCAGAGCCCCAGTTCCCCTCTGTGGAGCCCTCCGGCCAGAATCTCCTTTCCGTTTGGCGCCCACTTCAGGGCCATGCCATACCGGCCGTCCGGCGGAGGCGCTGTCCACGTTGTCTTCACCTTGCCGCTGGGAATCTCCACGACGGAGAGTTTGTCGCCGTCCGCATGGGCCAGATACCTGGCGTCCGGCGAAACGGCGAAGTAGGAAGGGCCCGAAAGGACCGGCTGCGGTTTGCCGGAAGGATCATCTACATCGACGGACCAGGCACCACCGCCGGATTGGTAGAAGACCTGTCCCGTCTCGCCCGCCCAGACGGGCCAGGCCCCAGGCGCCAGATATCGCGGCCATCCGCCGGCCGAAGGGATGATCCACAACTCTGTGGCGCAGCCCGCCCGCCCGCGGTTCGGCGCCCGACCGAATGCAACCCACTGGCCGTCCGGCGACCAGGCGCAGTCCTTGCCCGAGGAAGCCAGGATGCGGACTCGTCCGCTCTCGACGTTCATCGCTTCGAGTCGTCCGGATTCGTAGACCAGCGGGGCCCCTGAGGTTGAAGACCCACTGCTCATGCCGTACAGATCGATCCTGCCGTAGGCCAGCTCCTTGCCGTCGGGGGACCAGGCGGGCACCCCAAATGCCGATGGAACCAGGCACGTCCCAAAACCCTGACACACGCGGTATTGCTCGATGGCTTTGCGCATGAGGGAGAACGGCTCTTCGCGGATGATGTCCTCGGGCAGCTCCAGCGAATGTCCTGCGATGAGCAGTCTGAAGGTGTATCGGTAGATCCACAGGCTGAAGGACCTGTAGTGAGGGTGCATGCCGAGTTTACTGTGCTGCTCCTTTGCTCCGGCGTAGTCGCCCGCCAAGACCAGAGCCACCAAAAGCTCAAATCCGCTGTGAAGGTCGTCCGGCCTCAATTCGTCGCAATACCGGGCATCTCGAAGTGCCGCCTGGTAATCGCGCATCTGGGTCAGCGTGTTGCGGCGCTGCTCGTGGTGTTCGAACACGTCGGTCAGACCGTCGCACAACGAGATCGCACGGTTGTGGTCCTCCATAGCGGCGACATACTGTCCCGCCTCCCGCCGGGCAACCGCCCGAAGGGCGTACCCCAACGCATCCTTCGGCCTCATGACGATCATAGCCTCGGCATCGGTCGTCATCGTCGCATAGTCTCTTACAGCATCGCACGCGAGGGCCCTCGCCTTTCTCGCCGGGTAGTAGGTCGGGTCCAGGTCCAGTGCCTTCGACAACCACTCGGTCGTCGCAGCCGAGACGTCGGCGGTGACGCCTCGCAACGTGTAGGCTTCAGCCGTCTGTGGCAGCAGCGATTCGCCGGCCTGCTGGTGTGCCTGGGCCTTGACAGGATCGCTGCCCATGTGGATCGTGGCCAGCAGGCAGTGCGCTGGCCCGGCGATCTGGGACGGGCCGTCCAACAGGCGGGTCAACTCCGCTTGGGCCTCGTCGAATCGGTCGAGCATGTACAACAGGTTTGCGTGCAGGAGTCGGACGGGCGGCTCGGCCTGCTCCGTTGCCAGATACTCGTCCAGTTCGCCGAGCGCCTGTCCGTAACGGCCCTCCGCCTGGAGCTGCTGCGCCCTGGAGAGCTTGCGGTCGGCCAGGACGTTGCGTTCCAGCTCGACGACGGCATTCCGGGCCTGCCGGACTCGCACGTAGAGGTATGTGCTGATCGTGAATCCCGCGAGGAGCGTCGCGATGATGATCGCGGCAGTGGCCACCGGGACGCGGTATTTCCGCAACAGCTTGCGGAGGCGGTAGGCCGGCGATTCCGGGCCGGCGATCAGCGGGGCGCCGTTGAGGTAGTTGCGGATATCATCGGCGAACTCATAGGCGGAGCGATACCGTCTCGTGCGGTCTTTGCGCATCGCCTTGAGCGGGATCCACTCCAGCTCGTTCTGGAGGGATTTGGACAGCGTGGCGACGTCGGTGCGCCGGGTCTCGGCGATTCGCTGTGCCGTCTCGCCCAGGGTGGACAGGCGTGTGCTGGGGCGCAGAGGCTCCTCTTCGCGGAGGATTCGTTGGATCTCGCCGACGGCGGCCGAGCGAAGCGTCTGGGCGTCGAAGGGCAGCGCGCCGGTCAACAATTCATACAGCACCACCCCGAGCGAATAGATATCCGTTCGGGTGTCCACGTCCAATCCGCTCATCTCGGCCTGCTCGGGACTCATGTACTCGGGGGTCCCGATCATCTCGGCGTATCGGGTGAAGACCGTCTGCTCGGTCAGACGCTGGTTTGTGGCCTTGGCGATCCCGAAGTCGATGACCTTCGGTACGGGCTCGCCGTCGTGCAGAGTCACCATGATGTTCGAGGGCTTCAGGTCCCGGTGGATGATTCCCTTCTGGTGCGCATGGTGCACGGCGTTGCAGATCGGTATGAACAGGTTCAGTCGCTCCCGCATGCCCAGACGGTTCCGGTCGCAGTACTCCGTGATGGAGAGCCCGCGCACCAGCTCCATGACAAAATAGGGCCGCCCCGTCTCGGTCGCTCCGGCGTCGAAGACCCTGGCGATGTTGGGATGGTCCATCATGGCCAGGGCCTGACGCTCGGCATCGAAGCGGGCCACGACCTGCCGGGTGTCCATGCCCAGCTTGATGATCTTCAGGGCGACCCGCCGGCGCAGCGGCCTTTCCTGCTCGGCCATGTAGACGACCGCCATACCCCCTTCACCGATCTTCTCGAGGAGCTTGTACGGCCCGATGACTGTGCCAGGGCCCTCGATCGGGGCCGATGGCACGCGAGTGTCGCCATCACCGGCCTGGGGGGTGGCAACCAGTTGCATGATGCACCGGGGGCACTGCCCTTCCGGCGTGCCGCCTGGGAGGACGCCGCCGCACCGGGGACACTGTTTTACGTCGCTCATAACCATCTCCGATCTCCGTGGCTCGATTGTGTTTGCCTTTGCCTACGGAGAAATTGTGCGAGCGTTACACGAATCTGCAGGATTCTTCCCGTCCTGCCGGACCATTCGGATGTCCTTGTTTCATTTCTCGGGAGCCTCACTGCTCGAATGCGGCAAAAAGGTCGCCTATCTCTTCCTCGAGCTGCTCGGTCGTCGTGACCGTTTCCGTGATTTCGCCACGAATCAGCTCTCGCAGTCGCCGGCGAAGCCGGTGGGCCGCCACCCTGACAGCTCCCTCGCTCATGTCCAGGCGAGCGGCACTCTCGCGGTAGAAGCCTGCCTCCGGCTCGGTTGTGATATGGTCCTTCAACTGCTCGAAGAGATCGCCCTTGCCCGCGCCGGCGTACTCGCGCCGGAGGGCCTCCATCGCTTGCGCGATTACGGTCATTGCCCAGGACCGGTCGAAGAGCTTGTCGGCCGACAGACGGTCGCTGGGCTCGAGCGAGTAACTGGCCTCCGCTTGGTCGAATTCCAGGGGCAGGATCCGCCGGCCGCCGCCCCGTCGTTCGGTCTGGGCCCGACGCCACTCATCGGCCATAAAGTTCTTCAGAGATGCCAGTAGGAACGACCGGAATCTGTACTTCTGGGGCTTCACGCTCCGCAATCCCCGCTTCTCCAGCAGGTGCGCGAAGAATCCCTGCACGGAGTCCTCCGCCCAAGACCTGTCGTAGCCTCGTCGGCGGAGGTAGAGATAGAGGGGAGACCAATACCTCCGGCACAAAAACTCCAGTGCCTGTCGGGCGCCGGGCGAGTCCTCCTGTCCGGCGGCAACCACCATGGTCCAACGAGTCGTGGCGAACTGGGCGTCTCGAAACGAATCCCGGCTTGTTGAGTCTTTTTGCATCGCAAGTACTCTGGATCGCTATCTGCCTTGTTACGTCCTGCCAAAATATCTATTGTACGATAATGACAGCCGAAGGCAAAGCCGTTACGCCCGAGCCCACCCTGTGCATGGCAGCTCATTTATGCTCACACGAACGAGATCGGCCAATCCGAAAGGCTCCGTAAGATTGCCCCGCCCAAGTGGGACCGGAGCCTCAAAGGCGGTCAGCGGCTCGTCGTCCGCCAGGATCACAGGAGACAGGGCATCGGAGGGCCGAAATTCGAAGCTCGTTATGGCGAAGCCGGCTCTGTCTGGCTCTCGAAGGCGAATTCCCCATTCTCGACGGACCAGTCGGACCCGAAGAAACCGACCGCCACGTTTTCAGTACTCCGGGCATCCGCCTGGCCCGCACGAGTGATCAGGCAATCCGGGTAGCGGACGAACGACACGAAGAGAGACACAGGATAAGTGGCTCGCATGCCGACCGGTCCGGTGCCGTACACGAATAGAAACCGGTGCTGCAGCTCGTCCTTGACCGCCTGAGTCACCGCGCACGGTCAACGGCAGTCCGGACTTGGGCGAGAATGACGCGTCCTCTCGGCTGGTGCTTCCCGTGGTTCCGTGGGTTTCCTGGGCAGACGCCCATGAACTCATTGCTGCAAACGAAATCACTATGCAGTCACTACCACGGGCGGGGGCCGGGACGATACCAAGGCGGTCCTGGGGGAGGGCCGGGAACGTGAATCACCTCGACAACCGGGCCGGGAGGACAGCGAAAGACGTGCGGATGCCTTGCGTGCCGGTGTTCTTCGTAAGTGGCGACCACGCAGCCGCTCAGACAGAAAACCGCCGCCAGAACAATGGTTATCAACAATGTTCTTTTCATGGTCTATTCTCCTGAACGTGCCGTTCGTGTACTTGTCTTCATCAATACAAGGCAGCGAATCGACAGAGGGTAACACACGGGTTGACGGCCGCGACTTGAATGGGACCCGTGGACGTGATAACATGAGCCGCAAATCCGGCGGGGGCGTGAGAATAGATGGACGGTCCTTCATCATGGCCAAGCCTCCTGGCTGCGTGCTTTCCAGCGCGGGCAAAACATCTTTTTCGGCGGCATGTCGGACCATACCAAGGTACCGGTCAGAGACCTTGGTCCGGACGGCAAGCTGACGGAACAGCGCACGGGCGAGAAGTTCTCCAGCGAGCTGTTTGCGGACTCGGCGATCCGGTTCCTTCAAAACCACGACGGCAAGAAGCCCTTCTTGGCCTATGTGGCGTTCACTGTGCCACCCGGTTCACTGAACGCTATTCCGTTGGCTTGAAGAGTTCGATAAGTGTATCGACCAGTGTCTCGACCGCATCCTGCACGGCCGGCGACAGACTGTCACCGAATCTCATTCTGTCGGCCTGGATGCCAATCAGGTACACGTCAAGTTCTCTTTCCCTGCGGATCATGTCGATCAACAGATGAAGGGAAAGGGCGTGAGTGGAGAGGGCAAATCGGTGGAGTTGTTCGGGCGCACATACATGGATCTGTCCTGGCTCGCCGCCCAAATCGACGGCATCCACCATGAGCAAGACATCCGGCGTCGTTTCCAGGATAGGGCGGATATAGTTCTCCGGTGTGGAGCCGGCATCGATCACTTTGGCCGACACCTTGCCTGCCAGACGCTCGCACACGAGCGGACCTGCGGCGTCATCGCCTTTCAGTGTGTTCCCGATGCCGAGGATTACCGCCTTCGAGCCATGCCATCGTGCGAGGGATTCCAACAGCAACCGGTCAGCCCCCATGAGGTCACAGCCGGATATTGAGGTCGTATTTGCATTTCGGACAGAGTATACGCATGAAATCGCTTGTCCTGACATCCGCAGCCCGTGACGAGACTGTGTCGGAATGTTCTGCCGACAATTCGTCGCTCTTGGCCAGCAGGAGGGATGGATTCGCATAGGCCAGCGGTCCCAGCTTCTCACAGAGCCAGATGAGGTGTTTTCTTGTCCCAATGGAGGCGCCACATCTTTCACATCGCTGCAACTCGTATTCATGGGTTTCCATCATGCTCTGCCTGTCGAGCCCGGCCAGGTCCCACTCGGTCGAGAGCGAAATCCCGTCCTGTGTCGTGCAGTTGTCGTGGCAGTTCCCACAGAATATGCAGGTGTCGTATCGCAGCGTGATTCGCCGCATGGCGTGATCTCCGGCGGGATCATCCACCAGGGTCAACGCTCCGGTCGGACAGACATTGACGCAAGCCCCGCAGCCGACGCAGGTATCCGGATCGAACTGGGGCTTTCCTCGGTATCGCTCGGGAACCACACAGGGCTCGGCCGGGAACCTCGTCGTAAACCGCGGTGACAGGACTGCCGTCACGGCTTCCTTCAATTCTCGCAATTTGGGTAATCGCACGTTTGCACTCCCATTCCCGCCACGCCCTTGGTGCGTCGCGCCGCTGCGCGTCGGGGCGGGATCATGATTTCTCCTTGAGATGCTCACCGTATCTGTCCACGACGGTCTGTTCCCACAGTGCAACGCCGGAGGCATAGGCGCCTTTGGCGATGGCGTGTGCGGCCGTCGGGGAGGTCGCCAGGATGAACACGGCGCAGATGACTGCCTTGGCGGCCATCGCGCCTGAGCCGCTGGCGAGGGCCACCCCCACCAACAGCAGCACGGTCCCGAGGGTCACGCACTTCGTGGACGCCTGCAGGCGGTTGTAGACGTCGGGAAAACGGACCAGGCCGACACAACCGAAAATATTGAAGAGAACGCCCAGGACGATCAGGATGTATCCAATCACGTCACTCATCGAAGCTCCTGCCCTCCAAGAATTTCGCCAGTGCGATCGTTCCGATAAAGCTCAGCAGCGCCCAGGCCAGGGCGACCGTAAGATAGAAATCCTGCCCCGTGGCCAGGCCCAGTAAGGCGCAGAAGCCCACGACGATGACACCCAGGATATCGATAGCCACGGTTCGATCCGGGGCGCTCGGCCCACGGCCGATCCGATAGAGGCACATGAAGCAGCACGCACACAAACCGAGATAGAATAACTGCATCAGGATCTGCATAAACGCCTCGGACTATTCGAAAATCTTGTGGAGGAACCACTCGAACCGCTGCGAGATAAGCTGCGTCGCCTGCTCCACGTCGTCTGCTTTGACATTGATCCAATGGACGTACAGATAGCCGTCGTCCGTGAGATCGACGGTCAACGTGCCGGGTGTGAGTGTAATGGAGTTGGCCAGCGCCGTGATGGCCGAGTCGGTCTTCAGGTTGGTCTTGATTTTGACAATTCCGGGACGAATCGGCATCGCCGGGTGCAGGGCGCGATAGACCACGTCCAGATTTGCCCGGATGACGTACCAGAAGAACACGGGCACGTAGACGAGGAACCAGAACGCCCGCACCGGCGAGATGAAGACGTGGTGCTCCTTCGGCAGAATGTCGTGGAATAAGACGGCGACGAGAAACGAGGCGATCAATCCGGCCACCACGATCTGAAGATCGATCCGGCCGTCCACAAACGGCCATGCGATCAGGACCCACATGATGAACGCCAGTACGAAATAGATCAACCGTCGCATCGAACGACTCCTCGTCTCACAACCTGACTATTGTTGTGGAGTGACCAACGCCCGCCAGCAGTGTATCAACGGCGGGCTGCAAGATCGTGTTTCGCAATGTAGGGACCAGCACCAGTAGGCTCATCAGCAGGCAAAGCACCGCCAGAAACATCATCGCCAACAGCATCGAGCCTTTGTTTTCCTGCGTGTTCCGGAGGTCTTCGGGCAACTCGCCAAGGAAGACATATCGCTGGACTTTCAGGAACGACAGCAGCGTCACCAGGCTGACCAGGACCGTGACCGCGGCCAACGCGAACAGGCGGACCTGGACAGCGGCAACCACCAGGATCATCTTGCTCCAGAATCCGTTGAACGGCGGCACCCCTGCGATGGCCGCCGAGGCGATCATGCACGTGGCCCGCGTGTAGGGCATCCGGTCGATCAGGCCGCCCATCTGTTTCAGTTGCCGCGTGCCGGTGGCCATTTCCACCGAGCCGCTCGTGAGGAACAGCAGAGATTTGAAAACCGCATGATTCGCCAGGTGGAACAGGCCTCCAAGGATGGCCAGCGAGGCCCACAGGGGGTTGCCATGCTCAGCCAGGACGAGGGCGCCGATCCCGATCCCAAGAATGACATACCCCATCTGCGAGATGCTGTGATAGGCGAGCAGCCGCTTAAAGTCCCACTGCCCGACCGCCAGGAACACACCGATCACCATGCTCAGGACGCCCAGGGCGATCAGCACCCAGCTCACGGGGACCGAGACACCGAAGACGTTGAAGATTAGCCGGGATAGAGCGTATACGCCGAGCGCCTTGATGAGCACGCCGGACAGCATGGCCGAGATCGGCGCCGGCGCCGAAGGGTGCGCATCCGGAAGCCAGGCATGGAACGGGACCAGGGCCGCCTTCAGGCCGAACCCCGCGACAAACAAGCTCAATGCAAAGGCCAGGCCGGCGTTCAGACCAAGCTCCTGGATGGTTTTGGCGATGTAGGCCATGTTCAGCGAGCCGGTATTGCCATAAACCAGGGCGATCCCGAACAGGATCAATGCGGAGGCGATGCTTCCCAGCACCATGTACTTGAAGGACGCCTCCAGTTCCTCATGCTCACAGCCGAAGCCGACCAGAGCGTAGGATGCGATGGAGGCGATCTCCAGGAAAACGTAGAGATTGAAGATATCGCCCGAGAGGACGACGCCATTCATCCCCGTGACCATCAGCAGGAACAGGCTCAGGTATTTCGTCTTGGCCGTATATTGCTCCATGTACCGAACGCTGAACAGCATGGCGGCCGCGCTCACAACCGCGATGGCCAACAGCATCAGCGAGCTGAGGCCGTCCAGCACCATGTTGATGCCGAGCGGAATCGACCAGGCGCCCACCTGATAGACCTGGGTGCGACCGACGGCCATCACCGCCAGGACCAGCAGGCCGAGCGTCGCCGCGTTTGCCAGAAGCGTGGCGGGCGATTTGAATCTCGCGCCCAGGGCGGGGAGCACGAAGGCCGTCACCAGCGGAATCACAACGAACAGGGGCAGCGGTACGCTCATCCTCGCAGCCTCCTGATCTCCGTGATGTCGAACGTGCCGTACCTCGCGTACGTTCGGATGCAGATCGAAATCATCAGCGCCAGGGAGCCGAGACTGATCACGATGGACGTCAGGACGAGGGCCTGCGGCAACGGGTCCACCACCGTGGCCAGGAAATGCGCCGAAACGACTTTCGTCACACCGTCGGCATCCGCGCCGCCGAGAATCGGGGCCGTGCCCCCAAGGCGATATCCCAGCATGATCAACAGGAGATTGACGGCGTATTCCATGACCATGATCCCGATGACGATCTTGACCATGTTCTTTTTCACAACCGCACAGTACAGGCCGATCATGAACAGCAGAAAACACAAGGCATAGAGCATGGCGTCACTCCTTGGCCGGGATAGTCGGGTCGGATGCGAGCTTGTCGGCCGGGCCCTTTGAATCGTATCGGAACTTCGAGAGCATGAAGATCACCAGGAACAGCGATGCGCCCACCTTCAACCCAATGACGATGTTCGACAGAGGAATTGTTCCGCCGCTGACGAGATGGAACGATGTTCCCGGCAGATACTTCTGATAGAGGAAGTTGACGAAGAACACGCCGCCCAGAATAAGCCCGAGGATCGCGAGCAGCGCGAAGAGAAACGCTCCCAGGCAGTCGAGCCTCGACGCGAGCGGCAAGGGCAGATTCCGCTCGACGATCTCCCGCCCGAAGGCGAGCATCAACAGCACGTAGGAGGAGGCCAGGATCACGCCGCCGGCGAACCCGCCGCCGGGGCTCAGATGCCCGAACAGGATGATGTAGATCCCGAACAGGAAGATGAGCATCTTGACCCAACTGCTCACCGTTTTGACAACGACGGTCATTCCCTTCATGCGTCGGACTCCTCCAGTCGTTTGCGGCTCTTGTCCCGCAGGATCACCATGGCGCCGAGGATGGCGGTGAAGAGCACCGTCGCTTCGCCGAGCGTATCATAGGCGCGGTAGTCGAGGTACACCGACGTGACGAGGTTCGTCACCCCGGTGTCCTGCAATCCCCGGTTGATATACGCCTCCGAGGCGGTCCCCGGCAGATGGCTGAACACCGGGACGCCGAACTGCGGCATGGCGTCAAATACGCGGACGCCCGCCACGAAGATGACGAGGATGATCACGACGGATACAATCATGCCGAAGAACTCGCGGTCGCCGGAAATGAATGTCACATCGCGAGAGATCGTCGCGCGAATCAGGATGATCAGGCCGAGCACCTCGACGACGATCTGCGTGATCGCGATATCCGGGGCCCGCAGGAATAGGAACATCAGCGAGCCGCCGAACCCGATCGCACCGACGCAGATCACCGAGCTCAGCAGGTTCTTCGTCTCCACCGCGACGATCGCCGCGATGATCATGAACAACAGCAGGATATAAAACAGAGCCATCCCATGTTCCTCACAAGATGTCGCAGATGACGAACAGCACGATCAGCAAGCCCACCGTCACCCAGGTCAGGTAGATGGGTAGGACGCCGCTGTGCAGCCACCGCAGCATGCCGGTGGCCACCAGGCCCGCCCTGCCGCTCTGGTTGTACAGGTCGAAGTAGCCTCGTTCCTGGCCGGTGTATGCCTGCCTCAGCCCGCCCATGGCCGATACGGTCTTGTAGAAATGCGTTCCGGGAATAATCATCTGATCGTTGGGCTGTGTCTCCCCGCAGGTCCATGTGGGTACTTCCCGCACCTTCCTGGCAAACGAGGCGACTCCAAGCACCGCGACCCCGATTCCGATTCCGACCAGCAGCAAACCGGTGGCCAGTACGGAGTTCCAATTACCGATGAAGATCCCCGGGCTTTCCGTCATACCCAGGGCCGGAAAGATGAACCCCTGCAACGGCACGTGATAGAACACGCCGAACAGCACACATAAGGCGGCAAGCACCAGTATCGGGACCGTCTGGAACGCGGACACTTCAGTCGTACCCTTCAATCGGTCCGGCAGACGAGAGAAAAAGACCGAGTGCAGGATCTTCACGAACGAAGCCAGTGTCAGCGCGCTTCCGAACATGGCGGCGACCAGCCATAGGGGCCACAGGGCGGCGCCGGTCGCCTCGGGTGTTTGGCCCATCTGCACGACGCCCTGGTATACCATCCACTTGGACGCGAATCCGTTCAGCGGCGGAATACCCGAGATGCTCAATGCCGCGACCAGGCAGGCGGCGAAAGTCAACGGCATTTTCTTGCTTAATCCCCCAAGTTTTTCCAGCTCCGCCGTTCCGGTCGCCTCCTCGACCGCGCCGCCGCAGAGGAACAGACAGCATTTGTAGATGGCGTTGTTCAACATGTGGAATATGCCGCCCGCGATCCCGACCGGCGTAAGCGTGGCAATGCCCGGGATCATGTAGCCAACCTGACTGACGGCGTGGTAGGACAGCAGCTTCTTGAGGTTGTGCTGCACCATCGCAATCATCACGGCGATCACGATCGTAATCGCTCCAATTGCCGCCAGCACGATAGTCAGGGCTCCCGGTTGGAGTACAAACATACGCGTGACGACGAGCACCAGCAGGTAGATTCCCAGCAACTTGTCCAGTGCCGCGGGCAACAGAGCCATCACGGAGGTTGGGGCGTATTCGCCGCAAGCAGGTATCCACGTGTGCAATGGCATGGCCCCGGCCTTGGTGATGGCCGCCGTCATCAGCAGCAGGAAGGCGATGATCTGTAACGAAGACGCCGTCGGCAGCTTGATCTGCGAGACGACGAACGTACCCGAGAGGACCCAGACCATGCCTATGCCCAACAGGAAGCCCGCGTCCGAAGCCCCGATCATGGCAAAACTCTTCGTCGCGGCGAAGTTCGAATGCTTGCCGCCGGTCGCGATGAGGATATAGAGCGAGGCCGTCACGATCTCCCAGAAGACCAGGAGGAACAGCAGATGGTCCGAGAGCAGTATCCCAGCCGATCCGCCGACGGCGAGCAGGATCGAGCCATAGTATTCGTTGACGCGTGTGATCGACGCTCGCGAACCGAGCGAGTACAGCGTGATCAGCACGCCGAAGCCCATCGCGAACATCAAAATGAAAGAACCCAGCGGCGCGGCGCGCAGCAGAAGGTCCATCCGGAAATCGCCGATCTCGATCACGGGTCGATGGTACGTTCCTTCGCCCGACAGAAAGATCTGCACGGAGAGCACGAAGGCGACGAGGGCAACCGCCAACGTGGTCACCCTGAACAAGGGGACCGCCCGCCTCGGCAGGAACAGCAGGATGAAGCCAACCGCCAGGGGCAGGAATACGGGATACAACAGGATTCTGTCCAACTCAGCAATCCTCCAACTTCATCGGCGGCACGCCGAGCTCTTTCCGGATGCATGCGGTCTTCTCACGGCTCAGCCGCAACAGCTCCTCGTAATCGTGGAGCACCTTGTTGTGACTGTCCACGACGGCGATGCGCTCCGTGCAACTGTAGCAGGGATCGACAGCGGCCAGTGTCAGCGTCACGTCCGCGATGTCACCACCGATACATGAGGCCTTGAAGGAAGGCACGTTGACGTAGCTCGGGGCCCGGATCTTGTGGCGAACGGGCCGGTTGCCGCCGTCGCTGCGCACGTAGTGGAAGGTCTCGCCTCGCGGCGCCTCGGCGCGCCCACAGCCCTCGCCCGCCGGGATCTCCTTGACCTCCACGGCCACGGGACCTCCGGGCAGCTTTCTCAACGCCTGGCGGATTATCTTGATCGATTCGAGTGTCTCCAGGAGACGGACCACCGCCTTGGCGAACACGTCCCCATCGGGCTGGCTGATCACCTTCCAGTCCAGGTCCGCGTATGCGGCATAGGGGTCGTCATGCCGGACGTCGATGGCGACGGCGCTGCCCCGGGCCGTCGGACCCGTCACCGCGTACTTGACTGCGTCCACCTTGCTCAGAATCCCCACTCCCTTCAGGCGGAGGTGCAGAACCGGGTCGTCCAACACGGCCTTGGTCAGCATTTCGGTCTTCTGCTCAATGGTGTCCAGCTCTGCGAGGACTTTCGGGATCATCTCGTCGGGGATATCCTCCCGGCAGCCACCCACTTTCACATTGCCGTAGTTGTTCCGATTGCCCGTGATCTCTTCGAGCAGATCGAGCACGGGCTCGCGGTACTTCCACGCCCACATGAAGACGGTGTCGTAGCCGATGAAATGGCCTGCGAGGCCGACCCAGAGCAGGTGGCTGTGAATGCGTTCCAGTTCGTTGATGATCGTTCGTACATACAAGGCCCGTTCCGGCGGCTTGACCCCCGCGATCTCCTCCACGGCCTGGACATAAGCCAACGGATGAGACGCCGAACAGATCCCGCACACACGCGAGACCAGGTACGGCACCTGGTCGAACTGCAGCGTCTCGCTGAGTTTCTCGATGCCGCGGTGGTTGTAGGAGATCCGCACGTCGATATCGGTTACTGTCTCGCCGTCTACGGTCAACCGGAAGAATTCCATCTCCTCCTGGAGCGGATGAAACGGCCCGACCGCCAGAACAGGTTTTCGCAACGTCTCTCTCATGTCTGGGTTTCCTTCCGCAGGGGGTAGACGCCCTCGGGCCAGTCGTCGCTCAGCACCAGTCGTCGCATATTGGGGTGGTTCCGAAAGCCGATGCCCAGCAGATCGTGCATCTCGCATTCGATCCATTCGGCGCCGGGAATCAGCGGGGTGATCGAGTCCAGCTCGGGCGCCTCGCGGTTGCGAATAAAGGCCTTGACCGTTATGATGCAGCCCGACTCGTCATCCGAAAAATGGTGTAGGACCTCGAAGCAATCCTGGGCGTCGATGCCCGTCGAGATCACATAGCGAAGCCGCAGTTCCTCGAACAGGAAGCGGCAGATCTCAAGGACATGCTCAGCTTCACATGGCAGGAACACGCGATTGTCGCTCCTGTGTTCGATGCCTGTGAGTCTATCGCGGATCGGCGACAACTGTTTGTCCAATTCGTTCAGTTGCATACTTCTCTTTCGGTTCCAGGGCGGCAAGTGCCTTGACTACCCCCGCGATCATCGCCTCCGGCTTCGGCGGACAGCCCGGAACATAGGCGATGATTGCCTGGGGATCGACTTCTCGAACGATGCTGTCGATCGGCCCGGCCATGTGGTAGGCCTTCTCGAAGATGCCCATCCCGCAGGCGCACGCTCCCATGCAGAACACGACACAAGGTTTGGCCGTCTGCCGATAGACTTCCTGGAGGCGTTTCGCGGCCTGGCGCGTGCCCCCGCCCGTCACGAGCAGTGCATCGGCGTGCCGGGGCGAACCGACCAGCTTGATCCCGAATCGTTCCACGTCGAACTTCGGCGTCAGCAGGTTCACGATCTCGATGTCGCAGTTATTACAGGCGCCCGTATTGACATGAAACACCCAGATCGATTTCTTCAACGACCACAATTTCCAATCCATGGGCTCCCCTAAAGCCACGCAATGTCATAGGTATTGCCGATCGACGCCAGAATCACGGCGGCCGCCAAGACGGTCCCACAGTAGAACCAGAAAAACCGCATCGCCTGATCGATGCGAACTCGGGGGTTCGTGTTCTTGATGAGGATCACCAGCACCAGGACCAGCACAAACTTGCCGATGCCCCACAGCAGCGACAGGCCGGATGCGTCGATGCCACCCAGAAACACGACGACCAGAAACAACGGCAGAGCCACGAGCATCATTGCCTGCATCAGCTTCCAGACGCCGAGCAGGGCTCCCGAGTATTCGATCATCACGCCGCCGGCGAGCTCGCTCTCGGACTCCGCAATATCAAAGGGTACGAACCCGAGTTTGGCCTGCACGCACAGCAAGGCCACCAGAAACGCCAGGGCCCCCGATATGCTCAGGACCGGGGTATGCTGGGCCATCGCGGCCAGACTGAGTTGTTCGCCCGGCGCGATTTGTCCCGCCGTCTTGATGATGACCACGAGAACGGCCAGAACCAGTGGCAACTCATAGCTCAGCACGAGCTTCATCTCCCGACCGGCGCCGACGGCCGCATGGGGACTGCCGCTGGCGCTGCTGCCCAGGATCAGAGCCAACGACGGGAAGACCATCAAGTACATCGCGACGACAATGTCGCCGACGTAGCTGATCCTCGCCGTGGCGAGCCAGAGCGCCGTTGAGAGCAGTAGAACGCCCGAAAAACCCGCGAGCGGCGCCAGGACGAATATCCCTCGATGGGCGTCCTGGGGGATCAGGATCTCTTTGCCCATCAGTTTCACCACATCCACCGCCGGTTGGTAGACTGGCGGCCCCACACGATACTGCACCAGGGCGCCGACCTTGCGGACCAGCCACGAGGCGAGCAGACCCACGGCCAGCGTGAAGACGAAGCCCGGGAAGATCAGAATCCAGAATACGTTTTGCAGTGCGTTGATCATTTGCGGGCCTCCTGCCGGTTCTTCAGGAACGGCCTCCAGGTGCTGCCCTCCGCGACCCGGACCAGAATATCCTCGGCGACCTCGACCAGATCACCGCCCGGCGTGGCTTCGGCATAGTCGATGCTGCCGTCCTCGCAGGTCCGAACGCACAGGGGCTTTTCTGCCGGTTCGAGCCGACCCTTGCAGACGTCGCACACGCTGCTCGAGAACGGCATCAGGTCGTCGTAGACGGTCCCGAACGGACAGGCGAGCGCACACGTGCCGCAGCCGGTGCAGAGCATGTTCGCTCGCCTGAGCACGCTGTCGTCGTTTGTCCCGGTGGGAACCTTCTCCAACGCCCCCCGCGGACAGGCGGTCACGCACGGAGCACTTTCGCACCGCCGGCAGATGAGCGAGAAACGAACCATCTCCAGCACCGCATCGAACCCCTTGTTGTCGGGATGGTGCTTGTACGAGCACTTGATGCCCGATGGCCGTTGTGGCTTCACTTTCGCGAGATCAATGATCAGCTTTGCAGACATGTCATTCCCGCATTGCACGCTATTCCCAAATATTCGGGTACTTGCTCACCTGGTCGAAGGTGAAGACGGGTCCGTCCTTGCAGACGTAGTACTTGCCGAGCATGCAGTGCCCGCACTTGCCCACGCCGCAACTCATGTTCTTCTCCATGGACAAATAGATCTTGCCGGGGTCGAAACCAAAATCGAGCAGACTGATCGTCACGTACTTCATCATGATCGGCGGCCCACAGACAATGGCAACGGCGTTGTCGATATCCACGTCCTTGCGACTGAGGATCTTCGTGACCACGCCGACGTGCCCGTCCCAATCACCATTGGCCTTGTCGACCGTCAGCTTGATCTCCACGCCCTTGAGCTTCTGCCAAGCGCCGAAAAGGGTGTCCTTGTAGATGAAATCTTCCGGCGTCCTCGCCCCGAACCGGCACACAACGGACTTGAAATCCTCGATGCGATCCACGAGCGTCAGGAACAACGACCGGATCGGGGCCAGACCCACGCCTCCGCCGATGATGTACACGTGCTTGCCGGCGAATCCATCCACCGGGTAGCCGCTTCCGTATGGCCCACGAATGCCCACCGACTGACCTTTACGGCACTCGTGGAGCAAGGTCGTGACGCGTCCCGCTTTCATGATGGTGATTTCCATCTGCTCGACCACGGTCGGCGACGATGACGGCGTGAACGGCGCCTCGCCTTCGCCGGGCAGCGTCAGCTCGACGAATTGGCCTGTGTCGAACCGGAACGGCTCGTCCGGCACGATCACGAAGCTCTTGATCGTGGGCGATTCGTCGATGATGTCCACGATCTCGGCGTTTCCCGGCTGATAGAGGTTGGCTGTCATCTTGGCGCCTTCACTTTTTTTCCGCCCGTGTCCAGGATCTCGTCGTTCAGCCTCGTGAATACCCTGCGCATGTCCACGTCGCCGGTTTCGGCATCGATGCAGCGACCGCAGCCCACGCACATCTCGATCCCATATCGGTCGACAAACCATACGAATTTGTGCATGAACCTGTGCCGGAGCCTGTCTCCGAGCATCTTGCGAGGGTTCGCTCCTCCCGCGACTCCGGCGTAGCCCACCCGCATACAACTATCCCACATCTTCATCTTGGCGAAGTAATCCTGCTGCTTCGTGTCGTAGAGATAGAAACAGTGACACGTCGGACAGACCCGCGTGCACGCCTGGCACTCGACGCACGTGCAGGCCTCTTCGTCGAATACCTCCGAGCTGTAGCCTCGTTCCACGATTTCCTTGAGAGGAATGCCGACCGGCATCCCTTCGTGGGCTTGCGCCAGTCGCTCCAGAGCCGCCTCACGAAGCTGGGCCCGCTCGCTCAACAGGGCGTCGGGAACGTCGCCGAACAGTTCTGCGTGGGAAAACAGAAAGCTCCTGCCCCGGGGCGAGCTGCCCTGGATGATGTATCCGTCGGTCACGTGCGAAACACTCAGGTCGAATCCGTCCTCCGCATAGGGTCTGCCTCCGAGGACATTGCAGAAGCAGCTCTCGCCGGGGGAGGAACAGTCCGAGACGATTGTGAACATCTTGTCCCGGCGGGCCGCATACAGGGGATCCTCAAATTCGTCTTCCTTAAAGACGCGGTCCAGAATTTCCATGGAACGCAGATCGCACGCCTTGAGTCCGAAGACGGCAAACGGCCTCACCGGCTCGGGCTCGAGCGGCTGAGGAAGCACGGCCGCCAGCTCCCGCAGCGGGAACAGAAACTCCTTCGCGGGCGTGCTCATCCGAATCTCGTTTATCTCCGGATCTCGTGGGACGCCCGGATCGTACCGGCTGCATACGGTGTGCTCGGCGATTCTTCGCGGAATGTAGACGTCCATTGTCTCCGCAATGGCGTCCAGGAGCGGTCTGAGCCTGCTGATGAAGGCCGTTTCCATTGTTTACCCGATCCAAATTGTCAGGGCTCTACAAAGAAACTACACGCATTGCCGGATCGCTCGACCCGCCGGAATGTAATAGGGCAGACGAGCGAGATCCATGGCGATGTCGATCGTAATTACCTTCACTCCCCGCGGAACCGTGACGCAGCGAGGAGAGAAATTCAGAATGCCTTTGACTCCGGCTTCTGCGAGCGTGTCGACCACGCCCTGCGAGGCAGCCTCCGGGACCGCAACGATTCCGAGACGAATGCCTCGCGCGCTCAGTCGGTTCAATGCGGCCGCGTCCTCGATGAGAACGCCGGATTTCCTTCGCCCAATCTTGCGTTTGTCGATATCGAAAGCCGCTGCAATCTCAAATCCGTACATGCGGAACCCCGGGAACGCCAAGAGCGCCGATCCCAGATTGCCCACCCCGACCAGGACTGCATTCTGAGTTGCGTCGAGCCGCAAGATCCGGCTGACGTGTCTGATGAGATTGTCGAGGTTGTAGCCCACGCCCCGTGTGCCAAACCCCCCGAAGTAGGAAAAGTCCTTGCGAATCTGCCAGGGTTCGACGCCGATCAGATTGGCCAGTTCCTGGCTGGAGGTGCTCTCGAGTCCTCTGCCGGACAGGTGCAAGGCTCCCCGAAGGTAGACCGGCAAGCGCCGGACTGTCTCGTCTGGAATCCGTTGATGCCGCATCGGTCCCATCCCAAGTGATTGTGTTCACATTCACAGACAGCTACTCGTACTTTACCAGCCCAAGACAGGCAGTGTCAATAACATTTCATTTTTTTCTTATGATTCATTACATTGATAAAGCCTTTGTTAACAATGGGTTATGTGCAATAAAAAATCTTTTGGTCTGTAAAATGGTTTTTATACCCCCTTGCTCTTCCGTCCAACAGACCACCTTGACCGCATTGAAATGTCACGAGCAATTCGGCGACAAGTATCTCTCCGCCAGATCTTGCGTCCCCTGCGCGATTCGGGCCGGGCCGCTATCGCAGAGGGCCATGGATGGCTGCAAGGGAGAGGATTATCCTATGGCTGGGGCGCGGCCTTGGGGATGGTGAAAGTAAACGTGGCGCCGCCATCCGGGTTGTTCCGGGCCCAGATTCGTCCTCCGTGTCTTTCGATCACCTGCCTGGCGAATGCCAGCCCCAGACCGGTTCCGTCTCGCTCGATGGCGCGTGCGTTGTCTGCTCTATAGAACTCTTCGAAGATGCGGCCCAGGTCGGCGTCCGGCACCCCGATGCCGGTGTCGCTGATGCTGAAAAGAACGAATGCGCCGTCTTGCCTCACGTCCATGCTCACTTGTCCGCCGTCAGGCGTGTATTTGACCGCGTTGAACAGCATGTTCATGATCGTCTCCTCGATCAGGACGGCTTCGCCGCAGACCTCATCGACCGCCGGATCGATTTGATGGCGGATCGCGATGTGTTTCTTCTGCGCGCTGTTCTGGACCGACCCCAACGAGTTGAAGATGCAGTTCCGCAGCGAGAAGATCTCCATATCAAGTCGCCCGGTGAGCTTCATGCGAGTCAGTTTCAGCAGGCTCGTGATGAACGCCATGCATTTGCCCGCCCGCCGATAGGCCCGCTCCACCAGGTCCTTTTGCTTTTCGTTGAGAGGCCCGACCATCTCGCTGAACACAATGTCCAGGCAGCTCTGAACGGCCGCCAGGTGCCCCTTGATGTCGTGAGTCAGACGGAGCACGTATTCGTTTTTGAGCTGATCCTTGCCTTCGAGCTGTGCGTTCGCCGCTTCATAGCCGGCCTGCTGTTTGCGAAGCTGCTCGCTGATCGAGGTGGTCATATAGACGAGCAAGAACAGCGTAGCGGTGAATACAAAAAGCACTCCGAAGATATAGAGCCAATCCCGGTACAGCCCATGGCCGGCGAAGCCGTCCAGCGCATAGTGCCTGAGCCCCCCGGCCCCCTCAAGCGCGATCAGCCCGCCGAAGAGCATCACGGCCAGCGCCGCCTGGAGATAGCTCTGCCGCTTTGAGCACAAAATGCTGCCGATGATCATGTGAAAGGCGAAGAACGATGAGAACGGGTTCTCGATGCCGCCGGAGAAGTGCAGGATCGTGGCCAGGATGAGCAGATCGGCACAGATCTGGAACGTAAGAATCCTGCCTATCCTCGTCTCGGATGGCTTGCGATCTCCCCACGTCCAATACCGCAGCAGATCGTAGAGGATGAAGTTGTACGCGAGCAACACTCCGGCGATCGTATAAAGCGCGGAAACAGGAAGGGAGACTCCCATGAACTCGCTGGCCGTGAAGGTGGCGACAACCAGGGCCGCAATCGCCACCCATCGCAGGCCAATGAGCCAGTACGCCCTCTGAATCAGGCTGGTGGTCTTGAGCAAATTCTCCATGTGGTTCAGGACTTGCCCAGAAGATCGTTGACCTTCTCGACAAGTACGTCCGGCTTGACCGGCTTGTCGAGATACGCCTCGACGGGCAGCCAGGCCTCATCGCCGGCCGCCGGCTTGAAATCCAACCCCGTCTTCTGCTTGACCCCCGTCAACATGAGGATGGGGATGTCCTTATACGGCGCGTTGTGCTTGAGCTCTCTGGAAAGCTCGAAGCCTTCCTGCGAAGTCCTCATCATCACATCGAGGATAATCAGGTCCGGCAGCGCCTCGCGAAGCCGCTCCATGCCTTCGGCGCCGTCGCACGCATTGCGAACCTCGTAGCCCCTGTTCTCCAGAACAGTTCTCATCGCTTCGGTGATATCCGGGTCGTCGTCGATGATCAGAATCCTGCCTTGTCTCATGTGTCCTCCTTAGGCAATCGGAGCATGTCAATCTGTTGTGATGACTGCTCCATTATAGGCTCTACTGCTTCATGCGTCAATGTTCAGCGGGTCTTTCTTTGCGTTCCGGTTCCGGTCCGGAATGAAACTGGCCATTGTCCGCACTGGCGAGGAATCCTGTTATCAAGGATGCCGTTCTCCTGGTAGAATGGTCCCGGGCCCTCGGGAACATCGGCTTGCCGCGACTGGGAGGCCCGTCGGCGAAGTGCAGCAGGCCAGGAATCGAGAGTTGTTCGGATGTTCAGACAACAGGTCAACAGACATCTTTGATTGTGCACTGGTAATGAGTTCTATCCATCGCAACCTCTTCGCTCTGCTGATCCTGTCGGCCGGTTCTACTGTTCGGGGTGCCTGCACGGCCGATGCGACGGCCCTGTTTGCCGACCTCCAGTTCCGGCAGGGCTTCCTGCTCAGCTATCCGGACTCTTCCAGGGGACGCGCGGTGGAAACCGTCCTCCATCTCGGTGACGCGAACAACGTGCCTGTCTGGAGGTTGTGCCAGTGGGCTACGAAGTACAGCCTGGTCACGGTCCCATGTACTCAGGAAATCGCCGGCGACCTGTCCTATGAGAATGAAGGAAAGAGGGTTGTCGTTGGAGGGCGGGACTCGCAGAGTCGAGATCTGGTCCTCGAAATACGCGGGAAGGCGGAATATGACACGAGGGCCAGGAACCAGGGCGAGGGCTGGCCGCATCTTCTCGTCGAGCAGGACGCGGTCACACTCCATCCGCTCGACGAACTGGCTGGAATCCGGCTGGCAATCAATCTGCGGCTTCTGCACTGCACGAATCACACGCCGCCGGAGCGGTATGATCCGGGGCTTCATGCAGCCCAGTTTCAGTTGTTCTTCATCGTCAAGAACATCGCCCTGCTCTCACAGGACCGCGACGAATATTTCTGGTTCGGCGTTCCATTCTTTGACAGTCGATATGACATCCCGCCTGCCTACATGGCCAAGGATGTGGGCAAGGACGACGCGACGGGCAAGTTCATCTATACCGTGGATGCAAAGCGGCTGGGCATCCCCCCGTTGAAGGAGGGCAATTGGATCACTGTGCGGGCCGACCTGCTACCGTTCATCCGCAGCAGCCTTCAGGAGGCGGTGAAGAGGGGGTATCTGAAAGACGCGGCCCCCCATGACTACGCCGTCGCGAATATGAATCTCGGCTGGGAAATCCCGGGCACATTCGACGCTGCTGTCCAAATCCGCGATCTGGACATCGCTGTGGTTCCCCGATAGCCCGCTGCTTCATCGAGTTCTCCTGGATTCCGATCCCCTGTGCTTTTTTTCCTTCTTGTTCCATTTTTCTAATTGACAAATTCAATTAGACAATTAAACTATGTGATAGAATCTTTTCTGTGAAAGGACGTGCGGATGAAACGAAAGCCGAGAAAAGACGCACAGGAGACACGGGAACGCCTGCTGACGGCGGCCGCCGAGGTCTTCGCCGAGAGGGGATTCTGGGAGACCACCCATGCGGAAATCTGCGAGAGGGCCAAGGCCAACATTGCCGCCGTGAACTACCACTTCGGCAGCAAGGAGAATCTGTACGTCGAGGCATGGAAGCACTCCTTTGTGAAATCGACCAAGGCCCACCCGCCGGATGGCGGCGTGCCGCCCACCGCCCCCGTGCAGGAGAGACTACACGCCCGAATCCTGTCTGTGATGCAGTCCATCGCCGATCCCCATACACACGAGATCGACTTGATACACAAGGAAATGGCCAATCCAACCGGCTTGCTCATGGAGCCCATGCGGAAGGCGATAGAGCCGGTTGAGCAAGGTTTCCGGTCGATCGTGCGCGAGCTTCTGGGCGATGAAGCGAATGAGCGACGGGTGAACCTGTGTCAGATGAGCATCATGACCCAGTGTTTTGACCCCATGTTGCGCTCGCGGTTTGCCAAGACGATGCCCAAACCCCACCCTCCCGGTCTTCCGTGCAGCGTGGAGGAGCTGGCCCATCACGTCACGCAATTCAGTCTGGCCGGGATTCGAGGGATCAGGGAGGAAGCTCGGGGGAACAAAAAAGGCGGCAAGACGAACTGGTTTCGAAGCAGAGGTACTCATGAACAATCCGCGTAATATCATCACAACGGAACTTCTTTGGCTGTGTGCGGCGCCAGCCGTATTGATGTTGGCGGGATGCACGGTCGGGCCTGATTACGTCCCGCCGGAGTCTTCCGCGTCGCCGGCCTGGCACAGCGAACTGAGAGACGGCCTGATCGGCGAACCAACGGACCCCAACGCGCTGGCGTCGTGGTGGACCACGTTCGACGACCCACAGTTGTCCGGCTTGATCGAGAGGGCCGTAGCGGGCAATCTGGGCCTGAGGAACGCCCAGGCCCGCGTGCGCCAGGCCCGCGCAGCCCGGGGTGTGGCCAGAGCAGGCCTGCTTCCCACGGTCAATCTCGCAGGGTCGGATACGTGGAGCCATTCCCGTGGGGAAAAGGGCACGGGCCAGACCACTGAGCTTCACTCCGCTGGTTTCGACGCGGGGTGGGAACTAGACCTGTTCGGCGGCACCCGCCGCTCCATCGAGGCCGCAGATGCAGACCTCCAGGCCGGCCGGGAGAACCTGAACAACACGCTCGTGACCTTGCTCTCCGAGGTGGCACTGAACTACGTGGAGGTCCGGACCTATCAGACACGGCTGGCCGCGACCCAGACGAGTCTTGAGGCCCAGGAGCAGACCTATCAGTTGACCTCGTGGCAGTCTCAGGCCGGGCTGAGCGATGAGTTGGCGGTGCATCAGGCTAAGTACAACCTGGAGAGCACGCGATCCCAGATCCCGAGCCTGCGCAGCGGTCTGGACGAAGCCATGAACCGAATTGCCGTGCTCCTGGGCGAACAACCGGGTGCGCTTCACAAGGAACTGGCAGTGCCCGGCCTCGTGCCGGTTTGTGCAAAGGAGGTGGCCGTCGGAGTGCCTGCCGATGCCCTGCGTCAACGGCCGGACGTCCGCAAGGCGGAACGGGAACTCGCTGCACAGACGGCCCGCGTGGGTGTCGCCACCGCGGACCTGTATCCCAGGTTCTCGCTGAATGGCTCGATCGGCATGCAGGCCCTCTCTTTGGTCTCAGGCACCTCGTCCGCCATCAGCGGCGGGCCCCAAATCACGTGGGCGATCTTTGACGGCGGCGCGATCCACCGGAACATAGAGATCCAATCCGCCCTGCAAGAGCAATCTCTTGTCCAATACGAGTCCGCGATACTCGCTGCCTTGGAAGAGGTGGAGAACGCGTTGGCGTCCTATGTAAATGAACAGCACAGGCGCCAAGCCCTCCAGGACGCGGCCCAGGCGGCCCGAGACGCAGCGGATCTGGCGCAATACGAGTATCAGGCCGGGCTCACGGACTTCAGCAATGTGCTCGACGCCCAGCGTTCGCTCCTGTCGTTCCAGAACGAACTGGCCCAGAGCGATGGCACCGTGACCTCCAACCTGATTCGTTTGTACAAGGCCCTGGGCGGCGGCTGGACCTGCCTTGATTCTTGAGCAACCCCCTTTGACACGGAGAGCACCTATGAAATCGACGAAAGACACGGAATCCCAGATCGCCCAGACGTTGGGGATCGACTCGTCCTCAACCCGCAGGAAGACGCGGCGGAGGCGATGGCTCCTTGTGATCTTCCTGGTGGTGGTTTGTGCCGCCGCTGGGTGGGTCTGGAAGGGTGGGACACAGCCCAACGCCCCACAGTACAAGACCCAGCCCGTTGACCGGGGGGAACTGACTATGATCGTCACCGCCACCGGGACCCTGCAACCCACCAACGAAATTGAGGTAGGCAGTGAAATCTCGGGCATCGTCAAGAGCGTCGAGGCGGACTACAACGACAAGGTAAAGGTCGACCAAGTTCTGGCCCGGCTCGACACCTCCAAATACGAAGCCCAGGAAACGCAATTGAAGGCTGCCCTGGAGTCGGCCCAGGCCAAGGTCCTGCAGGCCAAAGCGACCGTGAGTGAGACCGAGGCCAAGCTCTCGCAACTCCAGCACGTAAGGGAGCTGAGCGGTGGCAAGGTGCCCTCGCAATCCGACTTCGATGCGGCCCAGGCGGCCTTCGAGCGGGCCAAAGCCGATGAAGCCAGCGCCACCGCAGCGGTCACGCAGGCCCAGGCCACTCTGGAGGTTACACAGACGGACATCGCAAAGGCGGTCATCCGCTCGCCTATCGACGGGATTGTTTTGACCCGCAGTATCGAGCCGGGCCAGACCGTGGCGGCGGCCTTCCAGGCCCCGGTGCTCTTCACTCTGGCGGAAGACCTGACTCAGATGGAGCTGCACGTGGATGTGGACGAGGCGGACATCGGCCAGGTGAAGGAAGGTCAGAACGCGGAATTCACCGTGTCCGCCTATCTGGATCGGACCTTCCAGGCCAAGATTGTCCAGACCCGTTATGGCGCCCAGACCGTGGACGGCGTGGTCACGTATGAGACTGTGCTGAAAGTGGACAACAAAGACCTGTCTTTGCGTCCGGGCATGACCGCGACCGCGAACATCACGGTCCAGAAGGTCCAGAACGCCGTACTGGTCCCCAATGCGGCCCTGCGGTTCTCGCCGCCCGCCCAGGAACAGAAAGAAACCTCCCGCGGCCTGGTGGGCATGCTGCTCCCGGGTCCTCCTCGGCAAACCAAGTCCGAGGCAGTGGTGGATAGGAACAAGAGGCAGCAGACCGTGTGGGTCCTGCAAGACGACCGGCCCGTCGCTGTACCCGTGACCATCGGGGCCTCGGACGGGATCATGACCGAAATCCTGTCGGGTGAAATCAAAACAGGGATGCCCGTAATCGTGGATACGATTCGTGCAGGGAGATGAACATGATCGCCTCTACCCAAGCAAACAGCGCGCCCTTGATCGAGCTGCAGGGCGTGACCAAGGTCT
Source organism: Phycisphaerales bacterium UBA2218 (assembly GCA_002327785.1). Taxonomy (GTDB): domain Bacteria; phylum Planctomycetota; class Phycisphaerae; order Sedimentisphaerales; family Anaerobacaceae; genus PLanc-01. Next base: position 752 of record DCUI01000139.1, on the reverse strand, counting down.
ATGGTGAGGGCCAGGCGGCCATGCAGGCCCTGGCCGGGATCGACCTGCAGATCGAGCAGGGCGACTTTGTGGCGATCATGGGCCACAGCGGATCGGGTAAATCCACCTGTCTGAACATTCTCGGGTGCCTGGATTCCCCGACCGGCGGGTCCTACCGCTTCCAGCGTGTCGAGGTCTCGCAACTGACTCGCGACCAGCGGGCCAAGCTGCGCCGTCACTATCTGGGCTTCGTGTTCCAGGGCTACAACCTCCTGAAACGCACCTCTGCGATCGAGAACGTAGAGCTGCCCCTGATTTATCGCGGCGTGCCCGCGCGGGAACGTCACCAGATCGCGCGCCGGGCCCTGGCGTCCGTGGGCCTCAAGGGCTGGGAATCGCACAGCCCCAGCGAACTGTCCGGCGGCCAGCAGCAACGAGTGGCCATTGCCCGGGCCATCATCACGGGCCCGTCGGTCCTCATGGCGGACGAGCCCACGGGCAATCTGGACACGGCGCGAAGCCAGGAGATCATGGAACTGCTCTGCCGGCTCAACCACGAAGACGGCATCACCATCGTCATGGTCACGCACGAGCCGGACATGGCCGCATACGCCAAGCGAATTGTTCATTTCAAAGACGGCAGAATCGAATCCGATAAGCACAATGGGAAGGCAGACTGATGTTCTGGAACACGCTCCTATTGGCCCTGCGAGAGATCAAACGCAATGTCATGCGGTCCTTCCTGACGGTGCTGGGCATCGTCATCGGGGTGG
>DCUI01000254.1 GCA_002327785.1 Phycisphaerales bacterium UBA2218 | reverse complement strand
GAATCCGGGTGGACGGCTTCATCGGTTCCTGTTCCCGGATGACCCGCTGCATCTCAACGTAACCCGCCTTGCGGAGTTCCTCTTCGCTGAAGGGCGTGGTCCCGGTCAGCAGTTCGTAGAGCAGGACGCCGAGCGAGTAGATATCGGTGCGGGTGTCGATATCGAGGTCGCTCAACTCCGCCTGCTCGGGACTCATGTAGGCCGGGGTGCCGATGATGTGGGCGTAGCGGGTGAAGAGCGTCTTTTCCGTCAGACGCTGGTTCGTCGCTTTGGCGATCCCGAAGTCGATCACCTTGGGCACCGCTTTGCCGTCATGGTGCGTGACCATGACATTGGAGGGTTTGATATCGCGGTGGATGATGCCCTTCTGATGGGCGTGCTGCACGGCGTGGCAGACTTGGATGAACAGACCCAGCCGGTCCTTGGTGCTCAGGTTATTCTTGTCGCAGTACTCGGTGATCGAGATCCCCTGGACCAGCTCCATGACGAAGTACGGCCGCCCAGTCTCGGTCGCCCCGGCGTCGAGGACTTTGGCGATACTGGGATGGTCCATCAGGGCCAGGGCTTGTCGCTCCGCCTCGAAACGGGCGATGACCTGGCGGGTGTCCATGCCCAGTTTGATGATCTTGAGGGCCACCTTGCGGCGGATGGGCTGCTCCTGCTCGGCCATGTAGACCACGGCCATGCCCCCTTCGCCGATCTTCTCCAGGAGCCTGTAGCGGCCGATCACTGTTCCGGGGCCTTCGGAGACGGCGGAACCGTCAAGACCCGCGTCAAGCTGCGGCATCAGGAAATCCAGGAACGCATGTTCCGCATCGTGGGCCTTGAGCAGCGAGGTCAACCTGGCGAGTAGTGCCGGGTCGTCGCCGCAGATCTCCTCGATATAGGCTTCTCTCTCGGGGGGAGTCCTCAGCTTCACAGCCGCCTTGAAAATGGCCTCTTCGTCTTTGTGCTGGTCGGACATACCTTTGTCTCCGTATCACAATGCGAGATCACGGGGCGAGAAATTCGCCAGAAATGAGAAAACCCTCAAAAAAACACCCCGGGATGGGTGGAAAACTGTGTCAGCCCATGGGATGCTGGTCGCCCTTGTTCATCTCCAAGGCCAGCCAGGCCCGGGCGTAGGCGAGGTCTTCACATGCCTTGGACTCGGATATGCCCAGTACCTCAGCGGCCTGCTTGCCTGTGAGCCCCGCAAAGGCACGCAGTTTCACCAGGTTCGCCATCGGCTTGTTGTGGTCTGCCAATCTCTCCAGGGCCTCATCCAGCGAAAGCATGTCGTCGGGAGGGATGCCTTCGGGAGCGACGAACGCCCCGCCGTCCAGCTCGACCCGTCGTTTCCCGCCCCCGTGCTTCTCGCATTTCTTCCGGCGGGCGGTCTCGACAAGAATCCGTCGCATCGCTTCGGCTGCGGCTGCGAAGAAATGACTCCGATTCTGCCAGTCCTGCGGTTCGTCCCCAACCAGCCGCAGATACGCTTCATGCACCAGCGCCGTTGCCTGAAGGGTTTGGCCCGGCGGCTCGTGGGAGAGCTTTTGTGCCGCCAGGAGCCGGAGTTCCTCGTAAACCAGGGGCAACAGTTCATCCGTAGCTTTCGTGTCCCCCCGTTCTATGGCGCTCAGGATGCGAGTGACATCGTTCATGCCGGCTCCCCACGGTCCTTGGGTCCTGTATCTGACGATTGTCCGACAATTGCGGCCGAATTTCAAGCGATTTCGCGTGATTCAGTCGATGGGCGAAGGTAAAATACCTTGTTGTATGCATCGGGTCTTGGACTACTGAAAGGGCGGAACATGGATACACATCGGATGAGCAGACGACAATTCGTGGGGGCTGCTTCGGCCGGGACCTTTGCAGCGGTTGCGTCGCGGACTGTCCCCGCTTTCGGCAACCTCGGCAGGAACGCGGGCAAGCTGGCGATGCTGGGCGGCCAGCCGGTCCGGGCGAAACCGTGGCCGACGTGGCCCGTCTGGGACCGGTCGGCGGAGGAATCGGTCCTGACGATCCTCCGCAGCGGGAACTGGTACCGGGGCCAGGGCAAGACTGTCACACAATTCGAGGAGGCATACGCGAAACTGCTCGGTGTGAAGCGCTGCGTGTGCACGTTCAACGGGACCAACGCCTTGCTGACCGCGATGCACGCGCTCGACGTGGGCGTGGGTGACGAGGTGATCGTTTCGCCGTACACGTTCATTGCGACGTACAATGTCCTGCTCAACTCGGCCGTGCTGCCGGTCTTCGCCGACACCGATCCCGAGACGTTCCAGATCGACCCCGACACGATCGAGGAACGCATCACCGAGCGGACGCGAGCGATCATGCCCGTCCACATCCTCGGCATCCCCGCCGACATGGACCGGATCATGGCCATCGCCAGGAAGCACAACCTCGTGGTGATCGAAGACGCCTGCCAGGCATGGCTGGCCCAGTGGCGCGGCAAGTGCTGCGGCACGATCGGCGACCTGGGGTGCTTCAGCTTCCAGAACTCCAAGCACCTTCCGTGCGGCGAGGGCGGCGCGGTGGTCGGCAATGATGAAGAGCTGATGGACCGGATTCACTCGTTCCACAACTGCGGCCGGCCCTACGGCAGCGTCAAGCGGACCAGCAGCTATCCCATCATAGGGACCAACCGCCGCATGACCGAGTACCAGGCAGCCATCCTGCTCAACCAGATGCAGCGGCTCGAATCGGACACCGCGCGGCGCTGGGAGAACGGCCAGTACTTGACCAGCCAGATCAAGGACATCCCAGGGATCATCCCGTGCAAGCTGTACGAAGGGACGACCCGGGCGGTGTTCCATCTGTATCCGTTCCGCTACAAGAAGGAGCAGTTCAACAACGCGCCGCGGGACAAATTCCTCCGTGCTCTCAGCGCCGAGGGCATCCCCTGCTCCGGCGGATACGGGCCGCAGTACAGCGACGGCCTGATCGAGGACGCGCTGACCTCCAAGAACTTTACGCGCAGCTTCCCCAAGACCCGACTGGACCAGTACCGCAACGAGTTGAATTACCCCGGCAACGACCAGCTCTGCGAAGAAGCCGTCTGGATCGGCCAGAACATGTTGCTGACCGGAAAACAGGACATGGACGACATCGCCGATGCCATCGCGAAGATCTACGAGAATCGCGACAAGCTCGCGTAGGGTGCGTGTCACGCACCGTCTTCCTGTGACACCGGAAGAACGGAATGATGGACAGCGCGAGGCGCGTTGACGGACCTCTATGATGCTACTACGAAGATTCCTGCCCGCATTGTATCTGCTGACAATCCTCGTCGTCCGCGTGGACGCCGCGGGTGAGCTACCTGCGACATGCTCGCCATCACTGGATGCGGCGGCCAGGGCCCTTGCCGAGGGACGGCTTGAAACGGCCGGCGACGGATTTGAAGCCGTCGCACAGGATCCGGCGGCCCCGGCCTTCGTTCGCGGCCTGGCCTTGATCGGGCTGGCGGAAACGGCTCTGGCACGCCAGGATTCCGCCGGGGCGATGGCGGCGTGGCAGCGGCTGGCGGCTGATGCGAAGGTGCCGCAATTCTACCGGGACACCGCGCGCCGGTGCATTGTGGAAGCCGACCGGCGAAAGCAAGGTTTGCCTGGTCGTGATCCGGCTGCCTATCGTGTTCAGTTGCCGGTGCTGCCGGAACCTGCCGTCGTACTCCACGTTGCTCCGGCGGGCAGTGATGACGGCGATGGCTCGGAGGCCAGGCCATTTCGCACCATCGAGAGGGCTCGAGATGCCGTGCGGACGTTGAAGAAGTCATGCGGAGGCGTGCTGCCGAAGGGCGGAGTGAGAATCCTGATCGGCGGCGGTTCGTATCGTATCGAGCGGCCGTTGACGCTCGGCGCCGAGGACTCGGGGAGTGTGGAATCGCCTGTGATCTATCGGGCCAAAGTCGGCCAAGTCCCCGTCCTTCACGGCGGGGTGCGAATCACGGGATGGAACTCCATTGCGGACCCGAAGCTGGGGGACAAGCTCGACCCTTCGATTCGCGGCCGTGTTCTGGAGGCGGATGTGAAGGGGCTCGGCGTGACGGATCTGGGCGACGCGACCGCATTACGTCGTCGGCCGGAACTGTTCGTCGATAGCGAACCACAGACGCTCGCCCGCTGGCCGAACGAGGGTTTCGTCACGACCGGCGAGATTCTGGGCACGGACACCCTCACCGTGTGGAATACGATCAAAGGCTGCAAGGATGGCAAATTCCGGTATCTCGAAGACCGGCCGAACCGGTGGTTTGATGAGCCGGATGTTCGCCTCTACGGCTATTGGTTCTGGGATTGGTTCGAAGAATACCAGAAAGTGGCTGGGATCGACGCGAGCGACCGGGTGTTCACATTATCACCGCCGTACTCGAATTATGGCTACCGCAAGGGCCAGCGGTACTATGCTGTGAATGTGTTCCGAGAGATCGATGCGCCGAGCGAGTGGTACCTGGATCGTGGGACCGGCAAGATCTACTGGTTCCCGTCGCAAAGCGTCGATTGGTCCAGGGCAGAAACGATTTTGAGCGTGTTCGATCAGCCCTTCATAACGATGAGCGAGGTCGAGCATGTGATGCTCATGGGGCTGACGTTCCAGGAAGGGCGGGGCGACGCCGTTCACATCCGCGGCGGGGCGCATTGCCTTGTGGCAGGTTGTATGGTTCGGCGATTCGGCGGCGATGCGATCATCGTCGAAGGCGGGCAGCGCCATGGCGTCTTCGGCTGCACGATGCATACCCTCGGCTGCGGCGGGGCCCGGGTTGATGGCGGGGATCGCAAGACCCTGACGCGCGGGGAGCATTTCGTCGAGAACTGCACCGTCTTCGATATCTCCCGGCTCAAACGGACCTATACGCCCGCCGTCCACCTCGACGGCTGTGGCAATCGGATCGCCCACAACCTGTTCGAGCGAATGCCGTCCTCGGCGATGAGAATCGAGGGCAACGATCACCTCATCGAGCTGAACGTGGTCCGCAACGTGGTCCAGGAATCCGACGACCAGGGCGGCATCGACATGTTCGGCAACCCACTCTATCGCGGCGTCGTGATCCGCTGGAACCGCTGGAGCGACATCGTCGGCGGCACGCACTGCGGCGCCGCCGGCATTCGTCTGGACGACATGATCTCAGGCATCGTGCTCCACGGAAATCTCTTCGAACGTTGCGGAGCGGAGCTCTTCGGCGGCGTCCAGATCCATGGAGGCAAAGAGAACCTCGTGGATGGCAACGTCTTCGTCGATTGCCACGCCGGGATCAGCTTCTCCCGCTGGGGCCAGAAACGCTGGTTCGAATCCATCGAGCGCTTCCTGCAGCAGGCGGGCGAGCCGCCGTATTCAACCCGCTATCCCGATTTGGCCAACCTCAAGTCAGACGCGGACGTCAACTTCATCAGCCGCAATCTCTTCGCCCATTGCGACGCCGTCTTTGCGCGCGACGGCGGCGTGGAGAAGGTAGCCCTCAACGCAGCAACGGACCGCTCCATCGATCCGCCCATCGTGTCGGATGAGCAATCCGTCCGCAACGACCCGCAACTCAAATCGCTGCTGTGGTCGCCTATCCCGCTCGACGAAATGGGACCCTACGAGCATCCCTGGCGGTCAGCGACCATCAGTCAAGGACAGTGATCCACTGCTGTTGCAGCTGGGGGGGCGACGTCGCGCAGGTGACGGACGAAGAAATCCTGCAACCGCCGCTGCGTGACCGGACTGGCGGCGCCGTGGTCGGCGTTGGGGACGACGAGCATCTCGAAGTCCTTCTCGGCGCGGATCAGGGCGTCCACGAACCGCATCGTCGATTCGGGCGGCACGTTCGTATCCATCTCGCCCACGATCAGGAGCAGATGGGCCCCGAGCCTGGCGGCGTTGTCGATGTTCGAGCACTCGGAGTACTGTGGCCCGACCGGATAACCCATCCACTGTTCGTTCCAGGACGCCTTGTCCATGCGGTTGTCGTGGCAGCCGCAATTGGCCACCGCGGCTTTGTAGAAGTCCGAGTGAAACAACACGGCCCCCGCCGCGTTCTGCCCGCCGGCGGAGGTGCCATAAAGACCTATGCGGCTGATGTCATACCAGGGATACCTGGCGGCAGCGGCCTTGTGCCAGAGGATGCGGTCTGCAAAGCCGGCGTCCTTCAGATTGTGCCAGCAGACATCGTGGAAGGCCTTCGAGCGAAAGGCGGTCCCCATCCCATCCATCTGCACGACGACGAAGCCCAAATCCGTGAGCGAGCTGAAATGGGGCATGGGACTGAAGGACTTTGGAACGTAGGCCGCCTGGGGTCCTGCATAGATGCTTTCAAGGATGGGGTATTTCTTGTCCGGATCGAAGTTCTTCGGCCGGCAGATGATGCCCCAGATATCCGTTTTTCCGTCGCGGCCCTTGACCACGAACACCTCCGGCGCGACCCATCCGCCGGCGATCAGCTCGGTGATGTCGGCCTTCTCGAGTTCACAAATCCGTGTGCCGTCCGAGACCCGCCGCAGCTCGTGCCCCGGCGGCGTATCGACCCGGCTGTAGGTGTCGATGAGGTACTTGCGGTCGGGGGAGTATTCGATGCTGTGGTGGCCATTGCCCTCCGTCAGCGCGACCAGGCCGGCCCCATCGAAATGGACGCGGTAATAGTGGACGAAGTACGGGTCATGGTCCGGGTTCTTGCCCGACGCGTTGAACCAGATCTGCCGCGTGTCCTCGTCGATGCGGTCGATCCCGCGCAGCACCCAGGGTCCCTTGGTGATCTGAGTCACGATCCTTTCCTGCCCGGCATCGACCAAGTACAGATGACGCCAGCCGTCCATCTCCGAGACGTAAAGGATCTCGTCCGTTTTCTCCAGCCAGTTGACCAGGCTCAGACCCAGATTCTCCGTATGTGCGGTCCAGATGAAGGTCTCGGTCTTCTCCTCGATGACGTTGGATACAGCACCGGTGTGCGCATCGACCTTGACGACGCGGAACCGCTGATGGCCGCGGTCCTCCTGCTGGTAGGTGAAGAAACTGCCGTCACGGCTCCAGTGCACCTGCGGTCTTTCCCATTCGTGCTCGAATCGCTCGATGTTCGGCTTGACCTGCTTGCCGGCGGCCACGTCAAAGAGATTCAGCTCGTAAAACGGGAATTTGTCGCCCGGCAGCGCGTAGGGTCGCGTCCGGAGGACGGCGCGACCGCCTCCTGGGGGCGAGGACTGGACGAGATGAACTTCCTTGCGATCTCCCGGCTCGATTCTCCACGCAACCAACACGCTCGAATCGGGCGACCAGGAGAGCAAATCGTAGGCGTTGTTCTCGACGCCGTCCGTGCTGAGCCGAACCTCCTGGTTGGGGTCCTGCGAACGCACGAACACGTTGTAGTCCTGGATCGAGGCCGTCCATTTGCCGTCGGGGGACTCGGGCGAGGGATCGCGGCGTCGCCCCATCTGACCGCCTCGTTGGCTGCGGCGGCCCCGCGTCCCGAAGGCAGGAGTCTCCTCGGTTGTGCTGATCGTGGCGTCGCTGGGCGACACGGCGTAGGTTCCCAGGTCGCATTTCCACGTCCTGTCGGCCGCGTTGAACAGGATTGCCTTGCCGTCATCGACAAATTCAATGATGTCGAACGGCAACCGGTCGGCCTGGTATTCCGTCCGCGACGCTTCGGACAGGGCGGCGGCGAGTCTTGCGTGATCGAATGCGGGCCCGCGTGTCCCTTGCTCTGCGTCAATCCGGATAAACTCCTTGACGCCGCCGCTGAGGTCATTGCGATACCAGAAGCGCCTGTTCTCGTCGAACCAGTGCGGCGTGATCCGGCCTTTGTAGTATCCCTCCACGCGGCGCGACTGGGAGGGCCTGCGCTGCGGAGATGCCTGACGAGCATCAGCTGCGAGGGATGTGCCAAGGATTACAAGCGACAGAGCAACCCCAATCGACTTCACGCGTACTGTCACGGTCATTATCTACCTCGATGCAAAACACTACTGCTCTTGTTCGGGCCCGGCGTGCTCGACGTGAGCAAGGGCCTGGCGGTCGCGTGCCAGCCACACGGCCATCTCGCCCGGCCCGCGATGGGCCCAGGCATAGTAGGGGATGGCGACGAAATCCTGTTCGCGCAGCGTGCCGTCGTCCTGGAGGGCTTGCCCGCGTCCCTGGAGCGTCATGATCCCACCCGCAAGATCGCTTCGCCACTGCGGCTCCAGCCGGGCGTCGTCGGGCAGGATCAGGTTCAGGGCCCGCTTGCCGGGCTGATCTCGCCACTCGGCACAATAGACCAGAGGGCCTCGCTGCAACGCCGCTCGCCCGAGGTTCGCTCTTACTCTCTCGTCGGCGACGATCCTGCGAATGGGCATGGGCAGGTCCAACTCAATCGTGTCGCCCCTGGACCATCGCCGGCGCACGTGCATGAACCCGGCTGATATGTCGAGGGTCGTCTCAATGCCGTTGACCCTGATTGTCGGGCGGGTGTCGCTGTGGTCGAGGAAGTGATAGAGGCCGCCCGGCATGACCTCGCCTCGCGCCCAACCGGGGATGCGGACCGCCAGGCAGAATTCACAATCCGTCTGCGGCTCCAGAACGATTTTTACGGAGCCCTCCCACGGATAGCGCGTCTGCTGGCTTACGATGACCTTGTGCCCGTCGAAGTCCACCTCTCCGCGATTTGACAAAAACAGGTTCACGTACAGGGTGTCTCCCCGCTGTGCGTAGATATACCCCGAAAACGACGGAAGGAACCTCGCAATGTTGCCGGGGCAGCAGGCAACCTCGAACCACGGCGAGCGCTCGGTCGAGCCCTGGTTGAAGCGGAACTTGCCGTCGGAGGAAAGCGGGTTGGGATAGAAGAACAGGTTGCCGCTGAGCGATACGCCCGAGAGCAGTCCGTTGTAGGCGGTGCGTTCGAGCACGTCGATGTACTTGGCGTCGCCATGCAGGAGAAACAGTCGATGATTCCAGAGGACGTTGCCAATCGCGGCGCACGTCTCATTGTAGGCGGTCAGATTGGGCAGTTCGTATGCTTGGCCGAAGGCTTCATTGGAATGCAGTGCGCCGATGCCGCCCGTGACGTACATCTTGCGGCCGACAACATCGTCCCACAGACGGTCAATCGTTTCGACATAATCCTTGCTGCCCATGAGAGCAGCGACGTCGGCGATTCCTGAGAACATGTAGGCTGCGCGAACGGCGTGGCCGACCGCTTCATCCTGTTCCAGGATAGGTCTATGGGCCTGCACCTGGACCGGATCGTTGTAGACCGACCAGGGCGAGTCCGTCGGATACCGAGGGATGTAGCCCTCGATGCGACCTCGCACGTCGAGGAAGTAGCGGGCGAGCCGCAGGTATTTCTCCTCGCCCGTGACGCGATAGAGCTTGGCCAGGCCGATCTCAATCTCCTGGTGTCCCGGCGTGCCGACTCGCCGGCCGGGGCCGAAGGTGCGGTCGAGCAAGTCGGCATTCTTGATGGCCACATCGAGCAGCTTGCGCTTGCCTGTGGCCTGGAAGTACGCGACTGCCGCTTCGTACATGTGGCCGGCATTGTACAATTCGTGGCTGACCGCCAGCAGGGACCATCGCTCCGGGCCGGCGCCGGGGGCCGGATTGTTCGGGTCGCAGGTGCGCGCGGTGAAGAGATACCCATCGGGTTCCTGGGCTTTGGCGATCACCTCGATAAGACCATCGATGTATCCCTCCAGATCGGGGTCCGGGTGCTGCCTGAGCGAGTAGGCGGCGCCCTCGATCACTTTGTAGACATCGGTGTCGTTGTACCGCTTGCCCCTGTACGTTCCTTCGATCAAACGGGCGGCGATCCGGAAGTTGTCCATTCGCCCGGTTTCTTCGTTCTTGCGGAAGGCGAACGGGATGGTCACTGTACGGTTGGTCTCGATGCGAGGGGCCCAGAACTCGTCCTCGACCTGCACCTGTGCGAATGGGACGGGGACATAAGGATAATCGACAAGCTGCGTTTGGGCGCTCATGACGAGCAGGGTCATAAGAATCATATCGGCGTCCTTCACTGCCTATACGGCCGGTACCGCCAATCGACCTTCGTCTCATAGGCCATCGTCTCGTTGACGAGAGCGAACAGGTCAAAATCGTATTCCTTGAGTTTTTCCCGCGTGTTGATCGGGCAGGCCGCGTCGTTCGGAGCATCGTCCTGGCCCAGGGCATCGAAATAGGCCAGGACGCCCTCGGTCCAGTAGGCGATGCGATCCGCGACGGCGGCGGTACCTTGCCATTTGCCCGCAGCCATGGCCTTCTCAAAAATGTCCGTAAGCCTTGCGTTGAACCGCTCGTCGAGGCGCTGAACCCGCAACTCGTACTGCTGCCAGATGTGGCGAGGCCGGTTCTCGAAGTCGGGGTCCACCGGCCGGGCGGCCGTTACCCGAGCGATTGCATCCGCGAACACTCGGATCACCTGGCTGTCGCCCACGTACATGTCCCGGGGATCGGCCAGCACGTTCTCTTCGCCAACGACCAGCAGCTTCATCTCGGGCGTGTACGTGAGGTACCGAGTCAGGGCGTCAACTGCGTTGCGATCGTTGAGCTTCTTATACTCGGGCAGGTCGTAGATATGCTCATCCGGCGCCAGCACGACCAGCTTCGTGCCGTCGGCAATGAACGCCTTGAGGATGTCGTGACGGTAGGCGAACATCCGCCGGATTGTTTCATTGGCCTGGAGCAGGGCCTCATTGCTGGCCTGCCGCCCGAGCACAGGGAACTCGCGGGCCCAGGTGAACTTCGTGTAGTACGGGTCGATCTTGAACTTCGCCGGCGGGGCCGCGACGTTGGGCAAGTCCTGGAGCCACCGGTATCGCCAATCCTGTTCGGGGTTCAAATTGAACGCCGTCCGGCACAACTCGTAGCCGACCGGATCATACACCTTGAGCTGCTCGCGATGGCCGATGGGACCGTGGTTCCAGTTGTTGATGCGATTGCAGTCGAAATACGCCTGGGCGATCTCGGCCCAGTACTCCGCTGCATTGGAGCCGGCGTAGGTGTTGTCGTAGAGTCCCTTTTCGCAGGCATTCCGGTATGCGGCGTTCTTACGGTCGCGCCAGGTCGGGTCGATCCGGCCGAGGGTGCCGTCGATTGTGTGGCAGAACTCGTGCACGGCGATGCTCTCGTCGTCGTAGCGGTCGATGGGCAGACTCAGGAGGTTCTCCTCGCCGAAGCTGGTGGGCAGGCCGCCTGTGCCGCGGACTCGCTCGTTCTGGAAGTCCGGGTTGCGGCTGTTGCGGTACTCCGGCATGTCGGTGTAGACTTGGTCTTTGCCGATGACGATCAGGTACATGCCCTGCTCGACCATGGCCTGGAGCACGTCGGGCCGCCCGGCCAGCATGTGTGTGACGATTTCATGCGTTCGTTGCAGGGCCAGGTCCGCGACCTCGCCCGACGCCGCGACGGGCAGGCCCTTGATATCGATATACTTCTTGTAAAACTGCCGGGCCGGCTCCCGGTCCCTCTCGCGAATCATGCTGAAGAACGACTCCGGCGGGGCAGCTACAGCAGGGGCGTCTGGGTTTGAGCCGGGCTGGGCATGGGCCCGCCCGGCGAGCAGCAGAGCGACTAAGGTTACGATCATCATCTGTTTCATCGATTGCATCTCCAAAACCTCGCGTCGAACCCATGTGGCCGATGGTAGGACGGTGGACCGGTCGTCACTATTTCACATTCCGGCGAGCCATGTATCCAGGATGTGCCGGCAGTTGACGACCTTCTCCACCAGATCGAGGGGCAGATAGTAGTAGTGGTTCGATGCCTCGAATCCGATCCGGGAATCCTCCAGCGTCAGGGCAAAGAGCCGCTTGGCGTTCTCGATCTCGTCAGCGGTGGCCTTCCTGGCGATTTCAATCTGTGCGCCTCGTTCTGCGCCTTGGGGCGAGCCGGATAGCAGGGCGTTTCTCGCCATGATGAAGCGAATCTGGTTGGCGACGCTGCGGAAATGCAGGCCGGCCGCCTCGGCAAGCACAAGGTCCGTTCGCAGGTTGGCCCGCTGGGAAGGTGCGGCGGTCTTCTCGCGTGCGCGTCGCAGGGAGGATAGACCATCTTCCCAACCGCGGGCGATCTTCTCGAACTGTCCGGCCAGGACCTCCGCCGGGTAGATTGCTCGCCATCCGTCGAGGTCGTCGTAGGGGAATCCGACCATGGTCGCGCGGTAGCCGCTGGGCTTTGCATAGAGCAGATTCGCCGGGCCGCATTGCATCGGACCGTTGTAGAGGAAGCCGCCGTGGAAGGGGTACTCCGAGAAGACGGTGCTGAATCTGGACCATGCGGCCAAGACCTCCGCGACGGCATCCAGGCCGTAGCGGGATTCGCCAATTTGCGTTAGCGCCTGCTCGACGGTGGGAAGTGGGTTCGACTCGAAACACCTGGCAAGCTCCAGATTGGGCGAGGGGTATCCACCGACGCTCCAGCTCATCATCAGGCCATTGATATCCGTTTTGGCTAGGTTGTGGTAGTGCTGAGCGACGAGGTTCATCACCGGCAGGTAGGGCACCGCCGACAGCTCCCACGAGCAGTTGGCTTGGATTTTGGCGATGGTCTTCAGGCCGCGTTTGTGGGCCAGTTCCCAATGTCTTGCGGCACGCGGGCCGGGACCCACGGCCGAGAGTGAATACTCGCCGACGCCGCTGCTGATGCCGCCCCGAGTGATGGGCTTGCCCCATTCGCTGACGCACATCACGTAGATGTTGTCGGGTAGGGCGTTGATGATCTGCGAGGCCCAGTCAGGGCCGCCCCAGCCGGCGGCCGTGCCATCCGGCCAGCCCCAATCGTAGGCGATGACCTTGGCATGAGGACTCCCGGCCCACACCCCCTCTGCGATCGTGCGGTTGACCTCGGCGATGACCTCCGGCCCGGACCTCTTCGAGCAGCGGGGGCAACCCGCCGCCGTCCGCCCGTGGCTATAGCAGTTGGTGAGGTTCTCTGAGCCGGTGATGGCAAAGACGCCGCCCAAGCCCGGCACCTGCCTGAACACGTAGGTCAGCGAGTCTGCGAGCCACCGCCTGACCTCGGGAACGGACGTGCACAGCGCGAAATGGTCTCCCTCCTGGACGCCCTTCATGTGCTCTCTGCCGTTGAAGAACGAGGCCTCCATCGCGCGAGGCTCGTTCATATAGAGGTAGACGTCGATCCCGTATCTTCTCGCACGATCCACCAGTCGCCGCAAATTGGCGATTCGTTGCTCGTGATCGGCGCCCATCTCAGTGAAGATAGGACTCGGGGCGAGCTGGCGCAGCACGACGTGCAGCCAGACGCCGTTGACACCGAGATTAGACAATTGCTGGAGCAGCCCATCCGGATACGGGGCCAGTTCAGGATTCAGTAGCGGATCCCCGAAGACGCCGCAATAGGAATAGAGGAACCGGATCTTCGGTGGCGAGGGCGTCCCGCCCTCGTCCTCTGTGCGCACAGGAACGGCATGCGACGTCGCGGAAGACAGACTCTTGAGGAAATCGAATCGCGGTGTCCATCGCGTTGTGAATTGATCCGCGAAATCTGAGGACACGACCACCCTGATCTGGTCACATCGCCTGGTCACCGCCTCATTCGGCTCTGCGTATCGCAAGACGGGACAGACAGGCTTGAGTGAGCCGAGCTTGATCCACAGGAAATCGTCCTCTCGCAGCGCGAACGCCAGCTTCTCGGCGTCCCAACCGAGCAATTGGAGCAGTTGCTCGTAGGGCAGGAGGTGCCAGTTTCGCCGGATGATGGAGATATATCCTCGCTGCGCATACTGTTCCGGGGGTGTTTTGTGCGGCGGCAAACCCATGGACAGGCCCATTGTGCGGACCTTCTCGGACGTCGTTTGGAGCACCTCGGCCATTCGCTCCAGCGAGACCATCTCCCAGTTTCGCCAGACGAACGCATGAAGGCGGTCGGGGAAATGACGGATCTCAATGGGCGGCGGTCCATTGCCTGATGGCAGGGCATCCACTCCGGCATGGCCGATAGGGATCAAGGCAAGCGTGACTGTCCAGACAACGGTGATCAACCTTCCGTTCATCATGCGGCCTTCCTTCTCACACATATGTGCAGGGTCTGTTCGGACCTCGGGCTTGAGCCGGCGCACAACCTGGACGCTGTTGTATGCGTTTTCACGCGGGGATGCAAGGACATGCGGCCCAGAGGAGGGCCGTGACATCCTATCACGGCCCCCTCGCAGGAATAAACACGTCTAACGGCCGGCGGCCGACGATTGGCCGCATCAAATGCGATCAGGGTCTCATCGCGTAGATGTCATCGATGTATATCTGGCCGGTGCCGCCCGACTTGGGATCGGTCTTGTCGCCCAGACCGATGGTGAGTTTCTTGACGCGGGTCATGTTGACGCCGGCAGCGACAAACTCATCGAATGGGATCCGCCACTCGATCCACCTGGTAGTCGTCACGATCCTTGGATCGGGATGGACGACGAGACCGGTATGCCCAGAGGCATCCTCAACCATGATGTAGAGAGGGACCACGCCGTTGTTGCCCTTGCCCCGGACAAAGAGAACGAGTGCGTTGACGTCGCCGACTGTCCAGTCCTGGACGGAGGCAAACTTCCGCTCGACCTCGCTGTAGAAGGGGGAATCGAGGTTGTTGTACTCCACGGGCATGGACTGGCCGCCGCGGTGGACAATGGCGGTCTCTGCGAACGTGCCGCCGCTGGCGTTCTCGTAGCCGACGTAAGACCCGGTGTTGTTCGTGAGGCCGTCGATCCAGGTCTGGAAGATTGCCTCTTCGGCGTCCATGTTGTCTGTATAACCCTCGAAGTCTTCGATGGGCAGATGGGTGGTGAACGACCAGACCGGCCCGGCCATGATTCCGTCGAAGGCCAGGATCTCATCCACACGCCAGTAGTACGTGGTCAGGCTCTCGAGTTCGCCGGGGGTGAAGGCGGTCTCCTCCACCTCGCCTTTATCCGCATCCGCAGCGCCCTGGTTGACCGCGTCGAGATCCTCGCTGAAGTACACATGATGCTTGATCGCTGCCCGGCCCGGCGCCCACGTGAGCGTTGGCGCCGGCGGGGCATCCGCACTTCCGTCCGCCGGATTGGGGAGATAGGCGGTCAATGCCTGTGCCGTGAAGCTCCAGACGTTGCCCTGGTTCACCGTCACGCCGTCGGCCTCGATCTCATCGACCCGCCAGTAATACGTGACGCCGGCCTCGATTCCAGGGATGTGCCAGTACATCAGTTGAGCCGATCGCGGTCGGACAAGGTCATTGGCATCCAGGTCCGGGCTCGTGCTCAGATAGACCTCGTGCAGGACGGCGGCGTATCCCGCCTTCCACTCGAGCAGCGGGGCTAGTACGCCCACTGCGCCGTCGGCAGGCGCCGGCTTCTTCGCAATCCGCGAAGGCGGGCAGATCGCGGCAATGTCGTCGGCCGTCAGGGGATGGTTATAGATCCGGACGTCGTCGATCCCGCCGATCCAGTCACAACCCCACCCGTCCGAGCCGATGAGGACCGGGGTGAGGGTACTGGCAATTGCGCCCATAGGGGTCGAATCGGTCTGTTCTCCATTGAGATAGCATTTCAGCGTTGTGCCGTCATGCGAACAAGCAATATGGCACCACTCATAGCGCTCCAGGTTCCTGCCGACATAGGCCCAGGCCCTGGGCGACGTATTGAACGTAAACGACATGTAGGGTTGAGAGCTCCCCCAGCCGTATCGAACCTGCCAGCTCCAGTCTACGGCGGAATCCGCCTTGGCCATCGGCGCCGTCTCGCCGCCGGCCGTGCCCTTGGCCTCCGGCTCATCTGCATCGGGTCTGATCCACAGGGATATGGAGATCTTGCTCGTGATATCCAGGCTGGCGCCCTTGCCGCAATCGATGTAGTCCACGAATCCGCCAACGACGCCTGTACCATGGAATTCCAGGGCAGATCCCAGAATTCCCTCGATCCAGGTGGGATTGCCCACAATTGTCCCGTCATTGCCTTTGCCGGACGAATCGGCTGCCGTGGCGCCACTGCCTTCATCGAGGGCCCAGTGGCCCACCAACTCGCCCAGGGTTGCACTGGCCATCCCCAGCATAAGAAGACAGGATACTGCACAGATGGGTCTTTTCCACATAGTGTTCCTCCTTTTCCTGAGCCTCTGAACCCTCCACCCGACATGGGCCACACACCGCGTGTCAAGGCTCTCACTAAAACCGGACGTACCTATCGCAGATGATGCCCAGACCAGAATCGCACGAATTGCCACCATCCTGCTTGTACTATATTGGTGACGGGATTTCAACAGGAATCCGCGCAGAACCTGTCAATGTTGGGAAAACTTGATGTGCCTCTTGACCTGCCCCACGGGTGCGCGGTAGAATAGAGTCGAATGGCTTAGTTGGAGTACAGGAGGACGGCCTGTGCATGTTTACCAGTTCATGATCCGCGCAGGGGGCAGAAGCCATCTCTGCGCAGCCTGTTTAACCACACGACTTCTTGAGAGGAGATCCCATGGGCACAGTAACTACTAAGGCAACGCGAGTGTTGTCGATCGTTGCGATCCTGGCCTCGGTCGGCTACGCCAACTGGTCGGATTCGTTCGACGGGGGTACATTCAACCTGGCGACGTGGCAGTTTCCGTCGTTTCCGCAGGTGACCGGTACCTTCAAGCAGACCTTCACGCCCGCAGGTGAGGGGAATCACTATCTTGCCTTCACAGAGACCACCCCCGTCTCGCAGGGAGGGGCCGCCTTTGGCGCAGGCTTCGGCAGCACGGAAAAGTTTAAGGATGTCCGCGTCGGCGCGGTGGTGAACGTGGCCGGCGATGCCTCACACAGCTACTACGGCCTGCTCGCTCGCGGCAGCTACTTCATCGATCCGGACGGAAAGATGACGGGCGTAGCGCCGGGATTTGTCGCGGACTGCTACATCATGCACATCAACTATGAGAACGGTCCGGCCAACCTGAGCCTCGACCTCGAAAAAGTGGTCATGAATCAGAACATCATGGACAAGGACATCGAGATCGTCATCCCCGTCGTGGTGAACGCACGCAGTTACTATGCGGAGCTGGATGTCGTCGGATCGGGTCCCGTGTACGTGACGGGCAGCCTCTACGAGTACAAGGGCGGTCCGCTCGTGGCCCAGACCCCCACGATGGTCGATACCGATGCCAAGGACTGGTGGGAAGACGCGAACAAACGGGATAAGGTCTTCACGGAAGGCATCAGCGGCATTTTCGCACAGAACGAGCACGATGAGCCGGCGGGCTTCTTTATCACATGGGACGATGTGTCCTCCGTCTCCGATGGTCCGGCGGCGGTGCTCCTGGGCCCGGCCAACGGCGCGGCGAGCGTCTCCATGGCGCCGACCTTGAGTTGGGTCGAAGCAACGTTTGCCACGGGCCGCCAGCTTTGGTTCGGCACGCCGGGGAATCTGACGCTCGTCGATCCGGCTCCCACCGGTGCGAGCTACGTTACGGGACTGCTGGAACCCGGCGAGACCTACCAGTGGCGGGTGGACCAGGTTGGGCCCGCCGGTACGGTCACAGGCCATGTCTGGCAGTTCACGACCGGTCAGGCCCTGACCGTTGACGACTTCGAATCCTACGCGGACAATGCAGCAATCGCGGCAGCATGGCCTCACAACATTCCGGGCGGGTTTGAGTACGTCTTCGTCGAAACCGGCACGTTCGCCCAAGGCGCCAAGGCTATGCGGCTGGCGTATCAGAACCAGTACGAGCCGTTCCTTACGGAGGCCACCCGCACGTTCGATCCGCCGCTGGACTGGGCGAGCCTGAACGCGTCCTCCCTCGCGTTGAACTTCCGGGGCGTGAGGGACAATGTGGAGCAGGCGATGTACCTGAGGATCGAGGACGTTGAGGGGAACCAGGCGACGGTCACCCATCCGGCGAACTACGCGGTTCAGTCGGAGCCGTGGCGGTCCTGGGAGGGCATCAACCTGGTCGATTTCACCGGCGTGGATATGGCGGCGGTTGCCAAGATCACCATCGGCGTCGGTTCCGGGGAGAACTCGGGCCAGGCGATCGACGATGTCGATACGGTTTACATCGACAACATCCGGCTGTACCTTGGGGCAAACCAGTAGTCGGGCAAACGACCTGATGGTATTCAGGTGAGAGTGTCTTGATCATCCGATGCGTCCCGTCGTCGGGGCACCCGGGTTCTCCGGCGTGCCATTCGGCGGCGGGACGCTTTGTTTTCCGACGGAACTCTGGTTTCCCTGCTACTCGACCTCCAGCACGACCACCGATTTAGCGGGCAGCCTGGCTGTAAAGCCGGTTTTGGTGACCTTCGCATCCGTGAACCCGGCCGGCTCGACGACCGTCGGCTTCTCAAACGTGTTGTGTGAGCGGATCTCGGTGAACTCCGTCGCCGAGCGGCTTCTCCGGCCGGTGCCGCAGTAGTAGTGGGGGGGCAGGCCCTGCATCATCGGCCGTCGGCCGCCGCCGGCGAGGTCCCGCATCAGCACCTCCGTCCAGTCGTAGTTGGCGCCGTTCGGGCCGCAGGCGATCTTGAAGATGCGATTGCCGCTGAAGTTCTTTACGTAGGTTTGGTATCGCCTGTACTGGTCGGCGTAGTATTCCGGCCGCATGCTGCCGCCGCAACCCCAGTTCTCGTTGCCGACGCCGAAGTACGTCAGTTTCCAGGGGTTCTTGGCTTCCTTTCGCGCTTCACGAGCGATACAGATGTATCCGCACGAATCCGGTGTGGAGAGAGTGCAGTCCCCCGAGTCTGCTCCCCAAAAAGAAATGCAGCATGGACCCAAGACCGAGTCGATGCTGCATTTTGTTATCGAGAGCCGATATGCCTGAAGGACTGCGAGATTGATCCTACGGTCTCGATTGGCGTCCTATTCTCATCGGGCTGCCAGTTGTTCCACTTCCGCGAGGGTGATTGGCCGGTCGTAGATCCGGAAATCGTCGATGACGCCGTTACAGTCGTCATTGCCGCTATGGCCGCCGCCGAGGAAGATGGTGGTGCCGGGATCGACCCACTCTGATTGGTTGGAGGTTACCGGTTCACCATTGATGTACAACCACTGAACGACGACAGCAGGATTGGCCGTATCGCGGCGCCAGGTCATGACAATGTGATACCAGGCGTTGACCTCCATCCAGTAGCCTCGTACAGAGCCTGATTGGATCCGTCCGGCGAATTCTCCGGTGCTGTAGACCCACATTTCCCAGTCGTTGCCATCGCCACTGTTGTCGAGGATGCTGTTGTAGTTGTACAGCGCGGTCGGCATGAACCAGAGCGAGACGGAACCGTTGTCCGCATAAACATAGTCGATCGCGACCACGTCGTTGTCCGTGTTGTCCTCGGTTCCGGAGAACTGCATCGCCAGTCCATCAATTCCGGGGACGTACTCATGATTGCCATCGATGCCGTCAATCAATGTCGTGGGATACCCGCCCACCACGTCTTCCACACTGCCATCGAGCAGCAGGTGAACGACCAGGCCGGTATGGCCGAAGGGGAGTACTTCAATGACGACCTCGTCGGAACGCTCGAATTGTTCGTCGCTGGCCGTGAGCGAAAACGTATAAACCCCTGGGGTGGTGAACACGACGAATGTTTCTGCTGCCGTCGGACTCCCCACGGCGACTTCATTGGGGCCGGCGATCTTCTGCCACCACTGGGTCACTTCGCCGACGGGGCTGCCGTCCACGTCTTCGACAATGCCGCTCAGGAGGATCGAAGCCGAACCTGCTTCCGTCAGCCACACGACCTGATCCTTGCCGGCGTCAACGGACGGGGGCTTGTTGTCGGGATGGACCAAGCCGACCACTTCCTCAGGGGGCAGCACCCTGTCATAAATCATGACTTCGTCGAAGGCGCTGTTGCAGAAGTTGTTGTCGGGATGGCCGCCGCCCAGGAAGAAGGTGGCGCCCGGGGCGATCCAGGTTCCTGTAGTCTCCTCCATCAGATTGCCGTTGACGTACAACTGGGTGGTCACCTGATTTCCGTCGCGGGCCCAGGTGGCCGCGAAATGCCACCATTTGCCCTGGCCGTCGCCGTCCTCGGCCAGGCTGTTCAGATTGGCCGTGACTGCCGTGTCGGCTTCCACGCGGAACCGGGCCCGCGAATCGGCATAGATCCACATTTCCCAGTCGTTGCCGTTGCCGGAGTTGTCGAAGACAGACTGGTAGTTGTAAAAGTTCACAGGCTTGGCCCACAGGGCGATTGTGCCGCTGTCGGGCAGAACCAAATCCAGTGCCAGCCAGTCGCCGTCGACCGTCAGATTGTCACTGAGGAGATTAAGGCCCTGGCCGACCTTGCCCGGCGTATACTCAGAGATGCCGTCGTTGCCGTCGACGATCGTGCCATGATTGTTGTTGCCGGAGAGGTCGTTGACGTCTTGACCGTTCCAGACCTCCTCGAAATCCCAATGGACGAGCAGGCCACCGTAATTGTGAGCCCAGGCGCTGATAACCACCTGATCGGTCGTGAAGTATTCGCCGTCGTCGGCCGATAGTTCGAGCGTGTATTGGCCGGGAGCGGTGATGGTCACCGTGGTGGTTGGACTGTCGGCCGGTTCAATGACGATCTGATTGGGGCCCGCGATCCTCTGCCACGCGACGGTCAGATCTTCATTGTCGCTGGTGACGATCCCTTCGAGAGTGACGACGACGGTGGAGGTCTCGTCCAGTTCGACGCTCTGATTGGCGCCGGCATCGACGAGTGGGGCAAGCGTTTCCTTAAAGACGCTCTCCCCTGCATAACCCAGGGTCAGGATGTCATTGGCGCTGAGCGGGGTATCCCAAATGGCTACGGTTGATACGTTGATGGTTGCGTCATCGCCGTCCTGGTTGTAACCGGCGGCGAAGAGCAGGAGGGCCTCGGCGAGGCTGAAACGGCCGTCGATTCCCTGTGGGGTTCCCTTGAAGATTTGCACGCCGTCGAAATAGACATCGTATCGGACGCCATTATCGACCACGATGACCATGCGATACCAGGTGTCTGCCTGGGTGCGGTAACCATACGCGTCGGAGTAACCGACCGCGCCGATCCCAACCGCGCCGGAAGACGTGATGGTCCAGTCCGAGTCATCGGCGTTCGTCGGATCCGTCTGGAAAAGATCGTTGTACCCGTTGGGCGGATCGGACAGACTGCTGGCCGGATAGCTGAAGTCAATGAGCAGCGTCCATTCGTTTACCTTGGCGCCGCCGCCGTTCGGGGCGATACCGTGTGTGCATACGTAGTAGCTGCCTTCACCGATGCGAATGGCGCCGTCCTCGGCATACGCGCCCGTGATGCTCTCGGCCGGGCCGACCAGTTGCAGCGGGGCACCGACAGTCGCAGCGCCGGGATCCGGCGCATTGAATTCCCACGCACCTGTCGGAGCGGGAACGCCCGCCTGCAACTGCGATGTCAGACCAACAATCAGGAACAACAACATGAGCCTTTTCATCTTCTTCTCCTTCCATTGCTTGATACAATGACAATCAATTGGAATTACTGATCCTTCACGGGCGACTTGCTCTGACCGTCCGGCGCGCAATATCGCCAGGAGTCCACCCGATTGACGGTCTGGACCTGGCCGTCCAGAAAGACGGCATTCACCACGCCGTCTTCCAGATCCGAATTCCGAGCCAGGTGAAACGTGCCGAAACTGTCCCACACCTCATAGACGCACATGGCGGTGTCATTGAAAGCGTAGATGTTGTAAGGCTTGGTGATCCAGAGGTTCTCCTCGCCGAAGAAGAAAATGTCCGAATGGCGTTTCATGGAGGTGAGCTTCTTATCACTCAGATAGGAATTCATCGCGTAATTGTAGTTCGGCTTGATGGGCACGCTCGCCACGTGTTCGGGGTGAATGGGCCCGAACTCCTTCGCAATGGGAGGAAAGGATGGGCAAATGTGGATGTCTTTGCCTTTCAAATAGGGCCACATGGGTCCGGCGTACTCGGGGTGATGGACGAGGTCCCAATCGGGATTGTGCCAGCGGCAGTAGCGATGGGGTTCGCCGGCATACGTGCGGCTGCTGTAGAAACTCGTCCAGGCATTCGGCATCCTGTCGTCATTGTCATCGGCGTACATGAACGCCATCAGGCCATAGGACTTGAGGTTGGATTTGCAGCCGACGAATTGCGCCTGCTTTCTTGCACGGCTCAAGGACGGCACCAGGATGGACATCAGCAGGGCAATGATGGCAATGACAACCAGGAGCTCGATCAAGGTGAAGCCCTTGTCCGTATGACGGTGAGTAGTCATATTCTCAGATTCCTTCAGCGAAATCAATCCGTCAAGCCCATCTCCTCTGCACCCTTCGTCTCAAAATGGCCCTCAGCAATCGCCTCTCGTTACCCCCGGAGCAACTACGGGCTGGATAGCCTATCCCCAATTATGGTCTGGCGACGAGGGTCTGTAAAGCGAAAAAAGGCAAATCGTCGGCCGCAGGGAGAAGGCCGAAGGCGCAAGTCCGTCACGAGAAACGACGTGTATCGTTCGCAGAGGCGGAGGAATCTTGGGTTTGAAAGGCAGTTGCCGTCTTGCGGTCTTTTCTTCGCGGCTCTGCGCCGCGGTGTGAACCGGCCTCGGTTCCGGGCGAAGGTCGTCCTGGCGGTGTCTTTCACGCCTCAAACATCACACTTCTCGCGAAACGCCTTACGGCGCCACTATAGGCGCGGGTAGGTGGCGACCTGCTACGGGTTCTGGTATACTGCCGGGTTGTGGTCGCCGGGAGTGCCTGGGGAGGGACGTTCGGCCGGCGGGTGGGTTGTGTTGTTTGGAATCGAAGGGAGGTTGGAACGATGCTCCGCAGAAGCCTTTGGATTGTCGCAGCGATTTGCCTGACGGTTGGTCCGCTCTGGGCGGCGGAAGACAGCACGCCGTTTCGAATCGGGATCATTGGGATGGATACGTCGCATGTCCCTGCGTTCACGAAGCTGCTCCACGACCCCGCGAAGAACTACGGCTGCAAAGTGGTCGCAGGCTATCCCGGCGGCTCGCCCGACATCGAATCCTCGGCCAATCGGGTCGAGGGGTACACCAATCAGATGCGAACTGAGTTCGGCGTGGAGATCGTCGCCAGTATCGAGGAGCTTTGCGGCAAGGTGGACGGCGTCCTGCTGGAGAGCGTGGACGGCCGCCCGCACCTGGCGCAGGTCAAGCCGGTGATTGCGGCGAAGAAACCCGTCTTCATCGACAAGCCAATGGCGGGCAGTCTGGCCGATGGCCTGGAGATCTTCCGCCTGGCGAAGGAAAACGACGTGCCGTGCTGGTCCAGCTCGTCGCTACGTTTTGGCCCGAGTATCGCGGGCATGAAGAACCGCGAGGACGTTGGCCAGGTGATGGGCTGCGAAGCCTTCAGCCCGTGCAGTCTTGATGAGCATCACCCTGATCTGTACTGGTATGGCATCCACGGCGTGGAAATCCTCTTCACGATCATGGGGCCGGGCTGCCAGACGGTCCAGCGGACCCAGACGAAGGACTACGAACTGGTCGTGGGCGTCTGGAAGGACGGGCGCATCGGCACCTTCCGTGGCCTGCGGGCGGGCAGGCACGATTACGGCGCCTTGGTCTATGGCTCCAAGGGAATCGTCCGCAGTGGCGGCTACGAGGGCTATGGCCACTTGGTCGACGAGATCGTAACGTTCTTCAAGACCGGCCAGGCGCCGATCTCCCCCGAGGAGACCATCGAAATCCTCGCCTTCATGACTGCGGCGGACGAGTCCAAGGCCCTCAACGGCGCAAAGGTCGAGCTGGCCGCGGTTCTGCAAGAGGCCCGGCAGCAGAACGCAACCCGCAAATGAGTCTGCGACTGCCCGCGTCGCGTCCGATCTTGTCATGTTGAACGAAGTGAAGCATCCGGCCGCCCCCAAAAATCGGTTTGCGGTCTTGACTGCCCACCGGCGATATGATATGATCCCTGTATGGCTGCCCGCGCAAGAAACGCGTGCTTTCCTGGCGGTCTTCCGAGAGGGGACGATGCCCAGACAATCGCGAGCAGTGGCGGTGCGATGTGCGCACCATATCACACAACGCGGCAACAACCGCCAGGACGTCTTTTTCGTCGACGGGGATAGCACGGGCGCACGCTGAGCGGTGAGCGTGTGACCTGGCGGATCAGATCGTGTCGGGGATCACCCACACGGTTCTCGGTGAGTCCGCTTGAGGTGTTTGTGGGCCTCCGGGGCATCGATGAACGTCTCGGTCTTCGGATCGAAGCGGAGCTTCCGGTTGCCGACGAGGCCGGAGATGTTCGCCATGTGACACAGCAGGGCGGAGTAGGGGTCCTGCTCCACGTCGGCGTTGGGTCTTTCCCGCGTGCGGATGCACTGGACGAAGTTGTCCTGGTGCCACTTGTCGCCCTGTCGACCGTAGCGAGACTCGATCACCTTGTCGTCGGAGGCGAATATCTGCCAGCCGCCGCCGTGCCGACCGACGTACATGAAACCGTTCGTCCCGAGGACCTCGATCCTCGTGGCGCAGAAGGGCCAGTCAGGGAACAGGTCGGCGATCCGGCGGATGAATTCATCCGGGCCGTGCTCGGCCACGAGCACGCGGACCATCTCCCGGCCCAGCTTGACCATCCGCTCGAACAGCCACGGTGGGCATCGGCCCGTATCCGGCGTAAATGTGGCGATACCTCTGTGCATTTGCCATCCCGACTACGATAGTCTGATCCCTTATTCGATCGTCTTGCCGAGATTTCACCTGGGGAATCGGCGGCTTGTGCCGCTGAAGTCGCCCGCGGTCCAGACGCCGGGTAGTGCCAGGTCTTCGGCGGCGGGCAAGGGCTGCGGCGGGGCTGCTTCCATGGGAGTGGCGGATTCGTTGGTGACCGAGGCCTGAAGATAGGTGGCGAGATTGGCCTTGCGATTCTTCAACCCGAGCTTGTGACGGATGTTCTCGCGATGCCGGCGGACCGTTGCGGGCGAGATGCACCGCAACTGGGCGATTTCCTTCGTCGAGAGGCCGTTGCGAATCATCGTGCTGATGGCGATCTCGACGGGCGTTAGTTGAACGTGGTCCCTTGCGATCTGGCTGAGGAACGGGGACGTGATCTCCTGGAGGCTGCGACGCAGGAGCGTCACGTAGGATCGCTGGCGGCCGGTCACCTCAAGCTCCAGCTCGAACACGATCGGCATGATCACCTTTTGGATATTGGCGGCGACCGAGGCTTTGATCCCACGTTTTTCCTCCTCCAGCCGGGACAGCACGGCGCGCAGGGCGATGTTGGCCTCCTGCAGCGCCTGGTGCTCCCTCTGAATGGCGAGGTTCGCCTCGCGCAGGTCCGACAGGGTCTTCATGTGCATGAGGATCGTGCTGATTCGCTCGGCGACGTCGCGGATCAGGGCGTATTCCTCCTTGAGGAATGGTCCGGTGGCCGACGTCGGGACGATCTTTCGGTAGAACACCTCCACCACGCCGGAGGTTTGACCGTCAGTCACAATGTTCGCGGCCATCCGCCACTTGCTCTCGGCGAACTGCTCGGTGACGTATCCTTTGTCCCCGTAGGCGATCCTCGCACAAGCCTGCTCCGGGAACTGCCAGCTCTTGGGCAGGCAATCCACGACGCTCTGGAGGAAGCGATCCGGAGCGTGGAAGTACATTTCCCGAAAGGTCGAAATGGTATAGAGGCAATCGAGCTCCTTGATTCGCTCTCGCAGGGCAATCTCGAGTTCGAAGTGCGGTTGTTTGCCGACTGCGGTTTCCATCGACGCCAGCCGCTTCTGCAGGGCTTTGACTTGTTGAAGCAGTTGGGTGCGACTCGGAGCTTTGGTCATCTCGATTACCCATCTAATACACATGAATTCGAACGTGTGAAGGCCTAATTCATACATGATCTGGGAAATGTGCCCCCGATGCAAGTATTTTGTCATTCCACATGAGAATTACTATAAGTCATGTTTTGAAATTGGGTTATGCGTTCATGCCTCCGATTGTTGGGTGAGACTCCGTAATGGATGTATGCATAACCATATGTAAACAATGGGTTATTCATTACACATGATAGGTACACAGTCTATATGCGTTCTGTTGGGGATGGTGCTGTCCGAATCCGGGCTACAATGCGTACTGTTCGCTGTGTCGCACGGGGCCGTGGTGGCGTCCGTGCACGACCAAACCACGATCGTTTGAGCTTGGGAGGTTGCGATGGCCGCTGAACCGAGACGTAAGGCACACGCTGCTGAGACTCCTGTGGAGCTACCCACGGTCCTGCCTTTCACGCCGCTGGTGGAGTTGGACCACCTGCTCAAGGTCGCCGGCTCGGTCTCCCAGGACGCCAACCAGATCTGGGCCGAGATGTGGGGCGAGTTCCGGCGCATTGTGACCGGCAGCGGCATGATTATCCCGGAGGCGGCCGAAGGCTTCGTGCCGGTCTGCGGGTGGCCGGAGTTTCTCGAAAAATTCTGGCTGTTGAAGCACTATCTGGACTCGATCCAGAGAATCTGCGAAAGACGCCAATGAGCATCGCCCGGGCAGCCGGGGCCGCGTCGAGGCGCACGATATGCACAAGAATACAAACCGCATGATGGCAACTTGAGGAGAATCTATGACTGTCGCGTTGTCACGAAACACCGAGGAATCATCTGTTGAACCGTTGGTCGATGCCTTCATGGCTCGCGTCGTCGCGCAATCGCCCGGCGAGATCGAGTTCCACCAGGCCGTCAAGGAAGTGGCAAGGTCGGTCATGCCCCTCGTGCAGAGCACGCGCGCCTATCGGGACGGCAAGGTCCTGGAGCGGCTCGTCGTGCCCGAGAACGTCTATATGTTCCGGGTCGTCTGGACGGACGATGCCGGCGAGGTTCAGGTGAATCGGGGCTATCGCATCCAGATGAGCAGTCTGCTCGGCCCGTACAAAGGGGGGCTTCGCTTCCATCCATCGGTCAATCTCGGCGTGCTGAAGTTCCTGGCCTTCGAGC
>DCUI01000229.1 GCA_002327785.1 Phycisphaerales bacterium UBA2218 | reverse complement strand
GTGCTGCCGCTCTCGCACGACGAGGTCGTGCACGGCAAGGGTTCGCTCTACAACAAGATGCCCGGCGACCATTGGCAGAAGCTGGCAAATCTTCGCCTGCTCCTCGGCTACATGTACACGCATCCGGGCAGAAAGCTGCTGTTCATGGGCGGCGAGTTCGCCCAGTACGCCGAGTGGGCGCACGAGCACAGCCTCGACTGGCACGTGCTCAACGATCCGTTGCACGCCGCCATCCAGAGATGGGTCCGCGATCTCAATCACCTGTATCGCAACGAACCGGCCCTCTACGAGACGGACTTCCACGGCCAGGGCTTCGAGTGGATCGACTACTGCGATGCGGACGACAGCGTGATCACGTACCTTCGCAAGAACAAGGCCGGGAATATTCTGCTGGCCGTCGCGTGCAATTTCACGCCCGTGCCCAGGAGCAGCTATCGAGTCGGCGTGCCTCGCGGCGGGTTCTGGAACGAGATCCTCAACAGCGACGCACAGGAATACGGCGGCAGCGGCCAAGGCAACCTGGGCGGCGTGGAAGCCATGCGGATGTCCTTCTACGGAAAGTTCGACTACACCCTCGCCATCACGCTTCCGCCGCTGGGGGTCGTCGTATTCAGAAGAGAGTTGCCGCCCGGTTCCACATCCATACCGATGCAGATCGAATGAGCAGGAGAATCGCCGGCTTCATGCCCGACCGTAGGCGACGGTGAGTTTCCTGAGTCTCTCGGCCAACCGCGAGGTGGTCTGCCCCGGGCGCATCCGCCAGAGCCAGTTGCCCTTGGATTGGGCCGGGTGGTTCATCCGGGCCCGCGACGCAAGGCCGAGTACGTCCTGCATTGGAACGATCGTGATCCTGGCCACGGAGGCCATGGCGACCCGGATCAATTCCCAAGAGATCTCGGAAGCCGAGGTTCGCCGGCCGATGTAATCAAAGAGCCTCTGCCGGGTTTGTTTCGTGATATCTCTCTCGAACCAGCCGCGCGTCGTGTTGTTATCGTGGGTGCCCGTGTAAACGATCAGGTTCTCGTTGTAGTTGTGCGGCATGTGTACGTTGCGGGCCGGGTCCCCGTCGAAGGCAAATTGCAGCACGGCCATCCGGGGAAAACCATACCTCGTCACGACTTCCCTCACATCGGCGGTGATATAGCCCAGGTCCTCGGCAAAAATGGCGGCAAACGGGATCTGCCGGAACAACTCCCGGAAAAACTCTGCGTGCGGGGCCTGCGCCCACTTGCCGCGGATCGCCGTCTCGTGCCCGGCGGGCACCTCCCAGAAATCGACGAACCCGCGGAAATGATCGACACGAACGAAGTCAAACAGCAGGAGATTGTGCTTCATTCGTCGGATCCACCAGTCGAAGCGGGTCTGTTCGAGCTGCTCCCAGTCATAGACCGGATTGCCCCAGAGTTGCCCGGTCTTGCTGAAGTAGTCCGGCGGCACCCCGGCGACCAGCCGCGGCCTCTTGTCTCGCGTCAGCTTGAACAGGTCCGCGTGCGACCAGACGTCGGCACTGTCGTGGGCGACGTAGATCGGGATATCGCCGGCCACCTGGATGCCCCGTTCATTGCAATACCGCTTCAGACGAAGATACTGCCGATAGAAAACATATTGGAGGAACCGCTCTCGCGCGATCGGCTCACTCAGCTCGTTCTTGGCAGTTTCCAGGGCCCCGGCCTTGCGATCCCGCAGGGCCATCGGCCAATCCGACCAGAGACGCCCCCTGAACCGACGTCGCAGGGCCACAAAGGCGGCGAAGGGCTCCAGCCAGGCACGATGCTCTCGAACGAATTCCTCGTAGTCGGCCGACCTGGGGCGGTCTTTGAATCGCGCAAATGCGGCGTTGAGGAGCTTGTTCTTGTAGGCAGCAGCCTTGTCATAGTCCACCGCGTCGGCGTCAGATGCGGGGACGCGAGAGACTTCCGCCTTCCGCAACAGGCCATCCTCGCACAGCAGGTCCGGACTGATCAGCAGCGGGTTGCCCGCAAATGCGGAGAAGCAATTGTAGGGTGAATACCCCGTTTTGACCGTCGTATGGTTCAGAGGCAGCATCTGCCAGTAGTTCTGCCCCGCCGCCTTCAGAAAGTCGGCGAACCTGTACGCCGCGGGGCCGAAATCGCCCACGCCGTACTTTGTGGGCAGGGACGTGACATGCATCAAAATGCCGCTGGATCGTCGTCTAAGCACGGATCACCATGTCGAAAATCAAGATGCAAAAATCAAAATTACAGAGCAAAGTGCAAAAATGAAAAACAGCCATCGCCGAGGGCGATTCCGCAATTTGATATTTACATTTTGCTCTTTGAAATCCTCCGTCAACTTCATGGTATCGCAAGCCCCAGCCGCTGGGCCAAATGCCCGAAATGCTCGACCCAGCTCGCCGCCTTTTCATCGGCGGCGACCGCTTTTCGCTTCATCTCGGGGTACTTGCTCTTGGCAATCGTAAAAAATACGTTTTGTGCGTGCTGCAAGTCCATCTCCGGCGTGAGCACACGCAGAATCTCCAGGCCTTTCTCGATGGACCACAGCAGGTCGAGGTCCTCGGGGGAGCCCTCCCAGATGCTGGCCATGTTGTTGATCTTGTGGCTGCCCTCGAAGCTCAGCCGCTCCCGGTCCAGGGTCAGCGACAGCCGCTCGGCCTCGTCCGCGAGGTCCCGGAGCCGATTCAGGTCGATGTGGTCCGCCTGGATTGCCGCACAGATGTCCTCGTTCAGGATGAACTCGGCCGGCGCCGACAGCGCCTTCGGCAGCGGCATGTTCATGTTGCGGATCATCGCCATGATCGCGTAGTTGTGCTCGTAGATATGGCGGAACGAGCTCTCGATCTCCTCCCACGTGCTTTCGAGCAACCCATTGAGGATCTGCCGCTGCTGGTCCTTGAACAGGTGGGTCAGCGAGTAGTTCTTGCTGTCGAAGGCCACGTTCATCAGCCGCATGACCTCGTTGCTGTCCCCCTTGCGGAAGGCCTTGACCAGCTCCTGCCGAATCCGCTTGAACTGCTCATCGGGCATGCGGCCCTGGACGGATGCGAACAGGTGATGATCGCCAAGATACAGCACCGCCGAATCGACCGCATACTCCTCCAGCGTGATGTTCGATCGGATCGTCGCCCGGTTCATCGTGAGGACCTGGACGCCGGCCTCGACGTGCTCGAAATCCTCGATCGTCGCGGAATAGCAGTAGATGGCTCTCTTCTCCTCGGACGATTCTTCAAAGACCGAGCTGAGCGCGAAGTGCGCCCCGACGCGGTGCAGGTCCACCCGAGCCGGCTCGACGTACGTCTCATAGACCTCTTTGCCGTTGGCGTACGGTCTTCGATTCGTCGGCGCGCTCTCGAGCATGTTCTTGAAGTCCGGCTCCAGATTCCAGTTCTGCACCTCATGGCACAACTGCATGGCCCGCGAGGCGTACATCATCACCTGGACGGTCTCGATGCCCGAGATGTTGTCGAAGAACCAGCCGCAGCTCGTGTACATGAGCATGGCGTTGCGCTGCATCTCGAGCAGCTTCAGGAAGGTCACCTTGTCATGAGGCTCCAACTCTTTCCCGGCCGCCTTGGTCATGAAGTCATTCACATTCCGCATGGACCGGTCGTTGATCACGTGGATGTACTCATTCCGGACCCATGCCGGGTCCGGATTGTAGGCGGCCATGCGGTCCTGATACACGGTTGCCAATCGGTCTCGGAGCCAGTCCATGGCCTCTCGCAGCGGGGCTCGCCATTGCTGCTGCCCGGAGCGGGACTGGTCGGCCGCACAGCCGCAGTTGCTCCTCCATCGCTCGACGCCGTGTGCGCAACTCCACGAGCTGCTCTCCCAGATCTCCACCTCATGATCCGACGGGAACTTCTCCAGGTACTCGGGATAGATCGTAATCCTCGCGAGACGGTTGGCCTCGATATGGTGCAGGCAGTAGGCCAACGCCATGTCGCCATGATGGTGGTGGTGGCCGAAAGACTCGCCATCAGTCGCCACATGGACCAGGCGGGCCTGATCGTCCTCATTGGGAAACGAGTTGATCATCCGCATGGCGAAGTTCTCGCCGCTGTGGAGCAGTCCGCCATAAGCGATGCCGTGCGAAACCGGTCCGTTGTAGAAGAACAGCGAGATCTGCCGGCCGGAAGGCAGGCTGCACAGGTACGGCACACTCGTGTCGAGATCGCCCTCATTCACATCCCTCCAACGCCGGGCCCCGGTGAGCCGCCGAGTCCGCTTGGCCTGACGGGGCGCCAGGATCGTGAACTTGATCCCGTGATCGACCAGCACCTCCAGTGTGCCCAGATCGACCGCCGTTTCAGGCAACCACATACCCTCCGGCTCCCTCCCGAACCGCATTTTGAAATCTTCGATGCCCCAGATGGTCTGGGTGTGCTTGTCATTCGTGTTCGCCAGGGGCATCACCATATGGTTGTACCCCTGGGCGATCGCACAGCCATGGCCGGAGAACCGCTCCCGGCTGCGTATGTCCGCCCCGACGACCATTTCATAGACATCTGGGGCGTGCGACTCCAGCCAGTACATGAGCGTCGGGCCAAAATCGAAGCTGATGCTCTCGTAGTTGCTGACGATATCGATGATCCGCTTGTCGGGTCCCAGAATCCTCGACGCGGCGTTCTGCCGGTAGCACTCCTCCGTGATTCTCGCGTTCCAATCGTGATACGGATAGGCCGAATCCTGCAGCTCGACGTACTCGAGCCATGGGTTCTCCCTCGGCGGTTGATAAAAATGTCCGTGTATACAAACGTATTTATCCATCCAGCAACCTTTCTGTCCTGCCTGCGGCACAAGCTGGGTGATTGCCAATACCCGTCATATCCAACTATAGAACCCGTGATAATATAACAACTTGCCGCAGTACGCAACCGGGCTTCCTCAATTTCCCGGGACGGAACCTGGTCCCCAGCCGGGATTCACCGTTGCAGCCACGCAGAATCGCCGATACCATCGGACCGGCCGCGGCGGGAGAAACCGACGTGAGCAGGGCTCGACACGGGATACTCGGGAAGAAACAGGGGGCTGCTATGAACAAACTCGCTCAATGGCACAATTCCGTGTGTGCTTCTGCCCTTGTGGCCGTACTGGCCCTGGTCGATTTGGCCTGGACAAACAGCAGCGAGCGCCGACAGGTGCCGACAGGCATGATGTGTGAGTTGATGGCTCGCCCGGAAGTGACGGAAATCGGTGACTTAACGCCTGAATTCGGTTGGGTCGTCGGCTTAGGCAGTGTCAGACAATAACTGCAC
>DCUI01000294.1 GCA_002327785.1 Phycisphaerales bacterium UBA2218 | reverse complement strand
CACAGATTCTTTTGACGAGGCGAATTTGTAAAGGAGTTGGTACTCCCCCTCTCTACCGGCACCGCGGGCAAGCTCTTTAGTGGGTCAATCGCGAGCAGGTTGGATTTCAAGACTTTCCTCGAGTTTTCCCAGCCTCTCACGGAGCGTGTCGTGACGCTCATTCACCTCGTTCGGATACAGTTCTCTTAGTGTCTGAAACCCCTCCAGTATCTCTCTCTCGTCATTTAGGAGTTGCCCTTTCCACCGGTCCATTGCGTCCTCTGAATCCACGACTGTGTGAAGAATCAAGTCAAGTTCGTAGAGGTTGCGCACACACTAGGCAAGCAAATCGTTTCCCTGCTCAACCCACCCCTGGGCCCGCTCCACCTGCCTCGCGCACGCAAACCCAAGTTTGAACAGAGTGACACTCCGATCGTTTCTATCACACGCGTTCTGAATGGTCGCCAGAACTGAATGCAGAGAATCCACGTGCTTACCAAGCTCCTCCGCTACTTCCTCCCAGGACACTTCTCGAAGAAACTCCCGACCATCAGCCATTATCTGTCTCCTTCTGCAGCCTGGTCAACCAAAACACATTCATGTCGAAGCGTGGTTTTGCGACTTCTCAGCAACTCCCAGGTGCCTGCGTCCTTGTAAGGACATCCAACCTGACCTGTCCTGCTGTACCTGTCGAGCAGGAATAGGACCACTTTGCGGCAGCTAAGCGCGGCGTCAAAACCCTTTGCGGAGATGACGCGTAGCCGGGTCTCCGCGGTAATCCCGCCGGCTCTTGACAGGTGCAGCCTGGGTCTTCCGCGACCCGCAAGGGCTGCATTCTAACGAAACCGGGGGGGCTGCGGTTTCATAGTTCATCCATGTACTGCTTGCCTACCGTCATTGGGAAGACGCACCGACCAGGACAAAGCGATTGGCACCGGACTCTTCTACGTACTGAATGCGCAGCCGATAGGTGCCGGGGGCGACCACAGTCGAGAGCGGCCCTGTGGTCCACTCCTGCACTTGCTTCCAATGGTTGTCGATGAACTCCGGACTTGTCACGCCAAACTGTCCGTCGCCATCCAGGTCGATCCACATTCGACTGCTATCATCGCTGATTGTGGTGAATCGTGTCGGCTCGTAGACATATAGGAAGCCGTCCCACTGCACCGAGAATTTGTCCCAGTCCTCCGCATCGCTGCCAATACCACCGACTGGATCGCCCCAGTTCTTGGACGTGTATCCAGGCAACGGATCCACTCGCTGACCAGAGATAGTCTGGGACTCACACCAGTCATCTTGCGCGGCATAGTCCCGGAGGCTACCGTTGACGTAACTACCGGTCAGACCGGCGGCAGTCGAGTCACTGGTGAACGCCTCGAATTGTAGTTCAGGAACAACTGTATCGAGCAGATCGAAGCGGTTGTTGCCCCAGCTTTCCTCGTACTGGATGCGAATCCGGTAGGCACCGGGAGCAATTGTGACGCTGGTATCGCCTTGCGTGTACTCCTGGCCGGAGCCCCAGTGGTTATTGATAAACTCGGGACTCGTCGCGCCAAACGATCCGTCGCCATCCAGGTCGATCCACATTCGACTGCTATCATCGCTACGGGTGGCCATTCGCACCGGCTGGTTGACAAGAAGGACACCATCCCACTGAACTGAAAAGTCTTCCCAGTCCGCATCTGTGCCGTTTGTGAGCCCTACGGATGCGCGCGAGCCCCAGCCGTCGGCGGGAAAATGAAGGCTAAGGTCCACTCGTCTGCCGGAGACGAGCGGCCATGGTCGGCGCCAGTCGGTCAGGGTGCTGTTACGCATGCTCCGGTTCACGTAGCTTCCCTGCAACCCCCGCGTTGTGCGATCCGAGTCCGTGAAGAGCTCGACCGGCGGCGTGGTACGGAGAAGGACGACATCAAGATCCAGGTACTCGAATGGAGCTTCGCCACCCCAGCCGAGGTTCGTAATGCGCACCGTTCCGGAGGGATCGGTGTAGGATTTGCCTTTCGCCAGGGCGGCATCTTCCTTGTCCATGCTGAGCGCCTGGTTGGGCTGGGACAAAGGCGTTGTATCCAGCAGGCGATGCCATTGCCCCACCGGTGCCCAGATGATGTAGGCACCGGTGGTAAGCGACGAATTCCGAACAAAATTTCGGCGAAATCCGACCCACAGCTCCCCGTGCTCACCCAGGTGCACCTTGAGTGCCAACGGGTGCGCGGGGCGAGAGCGTGCGTCCTTGTGATCGAAACGATAGATCCGGTACTGACCCGAATGGGTCACGCTAACAACGTCAGTTTCTTCGATCCAATTCAAGTGCGCCTTCATGGACATGCTATAGTGGCCGTTGGGCCAGACCGGTGTTCCCCCAGGCACGACATATTGGTCCGGGCCCATCAGGTCGAAGACGTCTCCATACTCCTCGTGCTCGACGAGGCTGCCATCCGGGTTTGGAAACCCCAGAAAACCAGCGCCCGTCGTCCCCAGCCAGAAGTTGGCGTGGTTGAGCCCATAGTTGTGACCCAACTCGTGCACTATGACCGAGGGGGGGATTTGCCCACTCAACCAAAGATTCTGACCACCCACCCCGGACACTCCGCCAACCGGCCCGGGGAGAGAATGGAGGAAGATGTCGTAGGCATCGACGTTGTAGCCGGCGGCCTGAGCTGCGGCTCGGGCGTCAACCGTCACATCCCGCGTCTGGGCGTCGTAATCGGCCTTGGGCCCCGGCAGAATGAGCACTGTCGGCGTTACCGTGGACACGAGCCATGTCTTGCCGTAAGACATGTCGTGGATGACGTTGGAAGAGGTAAGCAAACGTTCCTCTAGTTCAGTTTGTGTGAACGGCGTCCCTTGTCTCGGTGTGTAGTCGAGGCGCATAGCGAGCACGTTCTTTGGAGTCTCAGTCCACATCGAAGCTATCTCCACGGCCACGTGATCAAAGGCATTCCCGTCAAACACTTCACCGGCGGCTGCGGCGAAGGCATGGCGCACGGTATTAGGCCCCAGAAGGTCCTCGGCTGTGGATAACGTGTGAGCCAGCGATTGTACTTCTTCCTCGGAGGCGAAGTAGTAGAGCTTACCGCCGCACAGCGCAACGTGAACCTCCGGCCCGACGGGCTCGCCAGTCAGCCAAGAACGATCACGAGCGCTACCATCCGGGAAGAGCTCGCGCGCCACAGCAAGGGATTCGCTCTGAAGGAGTACGACGGGGCTTTCCCAGAGAGCGACCCGGCCGTCCAGCATGATGCCCTGCAAGGGGATGCCATATTTCGAGGCCATGGCCTTTCGCCGTCCATAGACAAAGGCATCGAAGGTGCGCCCTCGCATTCTAACGCGATAGGTTTGCCCGGGGACCTCCCGTCCAGACAAGGGTGGGCCGTCGAGGAGGACTTCCAGATCACCTACTTCACTGAATGGCTCCTCAATGATCTCCTGGATTTCCTGCGGCAGTACTGCCCACTCATGCAGCCTAATCGACTGTTCGAGCGCGTGCAATGGACTGTCACGCATCAACTGGAGCATGGCGGGGCGACGTGCAGCGGCCAACTGTAGACCTTCTGCTACCGGGCCCTGTGATACGGGCGCGGTCAGTACCACGACACCCACAGGCGCTGTTTCGGTCCGCAGGTCGAACGGGGCGGTTTCGAAGCGGTACAGCCATTCGGCAAATGCATCGATGGGCTCTGCGCTATCGCCCGTCCCTGCCATTGCGAGCGGATCGTAAGGGTTAGCTACCACATTTGGTTGGTCAGACAGGGAAGGCGATGGTGGAGTGCCATCCGCGCAGTTTACTGTCTGGACGTAGGACTGGGCCTCCGTCTCGGTCGGAGTCAGCCACAGCATCCCCACGACGACCAGCAGGGCACACGGCAGCATAACTGTCTTCGAGCGGCTCATGGTCATTACCTCCCACTACTCTGGTACTGCTTGGACGAACACCTCGTCTCCATCCGTCTTTGCTGGCTCGAGAGGACCATGCCTGTCACTGGTCGGCATTGTCTCCCAATGCCACCTTATACAGACCCCACGGGTGGTGTGAACCGGCGAGAAGGAGCGATTGCTTGGCCTTTTGAGCGTACCGGGTCGTTGGGGCAACCCGTTCCACGTTGAACCAAACGCGATCACCGTGACCCCTATGACAG
The DNA here is from genome assembly GCA_002327785.1 of Phycisphaerales bacterium UBA2218. Lineage (GTDB taxonomy): Bacteria > Planctomycetota > Phycisphaerae > Sedimentisphaerales > Anaerobacaceae > PLanc-01. The sequence continues at coordinate 17,384 of DCUI01000294.1, read as the reverse complement.
ATCTCGTGTGTGATCCCATGTCAGACCATCAATGCGTCGCGTTTGGAGGACTGAGATATCCTCTCTCTTGGTCCCGGAGACGCATACGCAACTTGAGGATCCGCAGATCATGCAAGAACAGAATCCAGATGGCAAACACCATGATGGTGTGCGCACAGGAGCTTTGACGCACTGCACGCTTAGATGGCGTCTCAGGGATACAACCGCTGACCGGGGAGAAACGCTGGTTCTCGCCACCGACAATGACTGCCCGTTGGTAGAGCTGCCAGTCTCGTTGTGCGATCCTTTCACAAAACAGAAAGCACGCGCACGAACTTATCAGATATCGGGTCAGCCGTGCTCATTCGTTGCCACCAAGGCTACTCCTGGTGGCTGGTGTCGATATCACGGTGCAGGTGAACGGCCGAACCGTCTAAGTCCCGGGCCCACAATCCGTGGGCCACATCTCAGGACACATCGGTAGTCACGATGTGATCTTGACCCATCCCGTGGCAAATGTCAAGAGGAAACGGAGACGCGATTGCCCGTTGCCCGTGTGTGTGAGGTTTTTTTCTGGCGCGATGTAATTCCTTTGTTTACAGTGACTTATGAACCCTATGCGAAAGGAGATTAAGTCATGGAAGGTAAACGGATCACAGTAGAGGAATTGAAGCGGGCCCTGGCGACGGATTTCGAGCGTCTGGCGGAACGGGTGGCCGAGGCGATGAACGCCGCGAAGGATGGCCACATCATTGCCGACACGGAGGAACTGGTTCGCGACACCAACGCCGTGTTTCGCGAACAGATGTATGCCCAGGCGATCGGCCTCTTGCAGAACAAGCAGGAGGCTTTTTCCCCCTCGGCCCGAAGGGCTCCGGAACAAGGGCCCGCAGCAGACGACGCATCTGACGGTCAACGGGCGTCTGAGCGTGTGTAGGACGGTCTACTGGTCGGCGCAGAGCGGGACCGTCATTCCGACGGATCAGTGGCTGGGTCTGACGGAGCATCGCTTCAGTCCGGGCGTTCGGGAGATGTGCTGTCGGGAGGCCTTGCACTGCTCCTTCGAGGTCGCCAGCGACAACCTGCAACGGACGGCGCAATTGTCCCTCGCGGGGCGTAGTCTGCGGGAGGTGGTGGAGAACCAGGGGCGGGCGGTGCTGACGGCCCAGCGAAACGGCTCGTTACCGCCGGCCTTTACGGCGGCCGATTGCACCGATCAAACCCTGATTACCGGGGCCGACGGGGTAATGGTTCCGCTGGTGACCGAAGAGCAGAAACAAAAGCGTCGTGAGACCGAGGCGGCCCAACGGGCCGAGCAGGGGCGATCCTCGACGGCCCCCGTGGGCCGGCCCACGCTGGGCAGCGACGGGCCCTACAAGGAGTTCAAGATCCTGACGTTCTACGACCCGGACAAGTCCCACTGTCACGTCGTGGCCACCAGCGGCGACCACGAGGTCCTCGGTTCCCTGATGCGTCGGGAGGCCCGGCGTCTTCACCTGGCCCAGGCGAAGATCAAGTATGCCCTGTCCGACGCCGCCGACTGGATCGCCAACCAGTACCGCCGGCAACTGCCGATGCTGGACGAGCATATCCTGGACTACCGCCACCTGCGGGACCACGTGGTCGAGGCCAGCCACGTGCTCTACGGGGAAGGTACGAACAAGGCCGTGCAATGGCGGGAGGAGATGATGAGTTGCGTGTGGGAGCACGGCTCGCTGGTGCTGCTGGATCGGCTGGCTTCGTACCTGCGGCATCATCGCACCGGCGTCAAGCATGAGGTGTTGGAATCGTTGCGGGACTTCGTCGCCAAGCGGGTGGCGATGACGGACTACCCGAGGTTCCGCCAACTGGGCTATGACTGCGGTTCCGGCCCCACGGAGTCGCAGTGTGGCAAGCTGACAGCTCGGCTCAAAGGCCCCGGCATGCGGTGGGACAAGTCCAACGCCGAGGCGATGATGGCCTTGGCCTGCGTCTACCAAAGCGGCCAGTGGGGCACCTACTGGCAATCCGAGCGACAGGCCGCCTGAGCCGCCAGGATTTTCCCTCACACACTTGCCCGTTGCCCGTGCCCGCTGCCCGTTGTTGAAGAGAGCTGCGCCAAGAGAGAGGAACCTGCCGCAAACGAGAGCCTCTGTAATAATGTCGTACAGGGTTATTGGGCACATACTCGCCGCAGCCTCTGCGTTACCCACACCAGCGAACAGTGGTATACCCGCGAGATACTGACCCTGATCGGGAAGCGGCACGACGTGGAGAGGCAGGTCAAGTAAAGCAAGTTGGGCACGCCAGCCATCAAGCGATTGCGACGGCAACGCAGCAAACTCATCCTCGAAGCGATCCAGACTCGCCTGAACAACCGGTCATTGAGGTCTTTCCTCGGAGCCCTATCAGCCAGGCCGTCAGATGCGCCAGGGAACATTGGAAGGCTTTGACGCGGCAGGTCGACGATGGCGAGCTTGAAATAGGCAACAACCTATCCGAAAGGGTCTTGCGGAGCGTGGCCATGGCGCGGAACAACTGGCTGTTCGCCGGAAGCAGCGCTGGAGCCCAGCGAGCGGCCGCCATCTACGGTGTCATCACCGCCTGCAAGTTGTGCCGCATTGACCCCTTTGCCTATCTGCGAGAGGTGCTCGACCGGGTTAGCCCGCATTTCTCACAGGTACCTGGCTGACCGTGGGTTCGGGGCTTGAGAAGCTCCCAAGGCGTTGGGCGAAGCGGTCGGGAACGGCAATTCCGTGCATCATGGCTCTCGGGAGCCGTCCAACAAGGCAAGAACCACCACTTTTTGTTCTTTCCGGGCTCCCTCGGCGCGGACCTCCCCTACCGCCGGAACCGACGCACACCCCCAAACACGCGAAATCCGGACAGACGGCCGTCAGCAACGTAGCGGATAGGACGCCGTGTTCACGAGGTTGCGATAGACCCGGATAAACAGGTCCCGGTACGGAAAGCTCCCGGACAGCGAGATCCAGACCTTGCGAACCGTCACTCGGACCAGGGCCCCGATCTTCAGCAGCTTCAGGCGGATGGTATGACACTGGGCCTGGGCCAATTCCGTGCCCTTGAGCCCCAGCCGACGCAGGGCCGCCCGCAGTGTGTACGCGATCGCCGAGAACCACAACCGCAACTGGTTCGCTCGCATCGTCGCACAACTGGTGCGGCGGGCGAACCGATACAACTGCTGCTCTTTGATCCGGTTCTCCATGTCCCCGCGGGCACAGTAGTGCTGTTCGTACAGGATCGCCGCCGTCAACTCGTCGGCCGAAATCGAGGTGGTCACGAACCGGGGGTTCTCGCCCTTGGCCAGATACTCGGCCTTGGCGACTACCCGCCGGGCACAGGACCAACTGTCGAGCGTCTGGTACTGGAACTCCACGAAGACCCGGCTGGCCTGCTGGGTCTGCTCGAACTGCTGGCGGGCTTGGACCAAAGCCCCAGCCACCTCGCGTTTGAGCTGGGCGTTGGTGGCCAAACCCAAGATATAATCCACGCCGTTTCTCTCACACCAGGCCATAATCGGCTCCCGACAAAAGCCCGAATCGCCCCGGATGATGATGCGGACCTGCGGCCACTGCCGGCGAATCCGGGAACCGATCCGGTCCAGTTGCTTGACCGAGCCGGCCGAGCCATCGATGTCCGCCGGCCGCAGTTTGGCATACAGCAGATGCTCCCCACAGAAGATATACAGCGGCAAATAGCAATAGGAATCATAGTAGCCATGGAAGAACCGTCCCAACTGCTCGCCATAGAGGGGATTGTCCGTGGCATCCAGATCCAGCACGATCTGCTCGGGCGGTTGCTCGTACGCTTGCAGGATTAGCTCCACGAACAGATCCTCAATCGGTCGGCTGTGCGCCGTGATCTTCTTGTAGCGGCTGTCCCGATCCGCCCCCACCGGCGTCAGTTCCAGGCGGTTCAAGGTGCTCTTGCCGGCCAGGGCCTTGCCGCGATCTCGAACCCGCAGGCGGTCCTGCCCGCGGGGATCGGCCTTGCCGACCAGCGTTGCCAGCAAGGGATCGTAGCGGAGCTGATCGTGATCATTGAGGTCTTCATAGCCCAAGGCCAAGCCGTAGACCCGCTGGGCAATCAGTTCCTCAACTCCGTGCTCGATCAGCTCGGGATCGCGATGATCCGTGAAGCAGGCGGCGAACTGCCGGAGGATCCCGGTGCATCGTTCGACCTGTCCCAACAACAGGCCGCCGCCATCGGAGCTGATCGCGCCCCCGTCAAAACTCGCGAGGACTTCACGCCGGAGGGGGGCTTGAAAAGGCAGGAACTTCGGTGTACACTGTGTTTTCATGGCTGACCTCCTTGTCCTGGTGGTAACTTACGATTCTGTATAGACTTATACCAGGACAAGGGGGTCTCGTCAACCCCTCCGGTGAGAAATGCGGGTTAGCACCCATCCGGCCAGCCGAATCGCGCGATTGACCCAATCCGTCTGGGCACAGAATCTCCGCGTATTTGAGATAGGCGCGGCACCTGTCCGTCTGGTATACTATGCCGCGTCAATTATCTGTTGAAGCATCGTCGTGTAGGCCGATACGGCAGGCGGCGGTTTCTCTGCCGAGAGTTGGGGGGCGGGAGGAACAGAGATGTCGGGAGTGAGCTATTCCCAAACCTTGCCGACCATCCCTGTCTTGATCGTAGCGTCCTTCTTTGCCTTCCCTGCTTGCGCCAAGTGCGTTGGGAGCAGCGGCAGGGCGGATGACCCATACGGATTTGCTGCGACCCCCGATTTGATCGCTCTTGGTGCGATTCCTGCCGACTGCGGCAACCACTTCGTCATGACCGCTAATGTCGGGGGCGAACCCGACCTCCTCCATGACGAGGTTTTCCCTAGCGTCGTCGTTGGAGCAGCTACAGACCCGGATGACGAGTGCTTTCAGTTTCAGGGGACAGCTTTCAACGGTGTCTTTCACCGCAACGGCCACATGGTCTTCCCGCCGACGCCCACGGGCCGGGGTTTTCTTGGACCTCTGAGCAGACTGCAGGGTGAGGTCGTGGACTTTAGCATCGTTGGCGCACACGGATGCATGGGTGGGCTGGCAGGATGGAACGGTGGGATGGCGACCGAGTGCGACTCCGCCGGGGTGGTCAGTGGCGCTGGAAGTGTCGGCGGGTTCATAGGGTACAACGACCATGGCGGTGTGACCCCGTGCTATATCACCAGTACGGCCACGGCTGAGTCTGACGACGTCGATGGGCTCGGTGGACGGAATGATCCCATGCGGCAGCGCCCGCCAACACCCGTCCCAGAGGTTTCAGGATGTCCAGGAGCGCGGACCCTGGTTCTGCGGGCTTCCACGGAGCATGATGATCTCACCCTGCGTTTTGTTGTCGGTGATGCAATGGTCGTCGAGTTGCTGGAAAACGCCCGAGGTCGGGTGCTGGGAAGTTGGCCCGTCATGGATGTAGACGCAGTCCAGATTATAGGGTCAGACTTGGCAGACGATACACTAACGATTGACCTGAGTTCAGCAGACTCCGTTGCTTGTGACATTTCTTACTCGGGGGGAAGAGGCAGCTATGATAGCTTAATCGTCAAGGGTGCATTGTCTTTTTCCGCGCAATACACCGCGTCTGGCGCTGACTCAGGCACTATCAGACTCACCAGTCAATCCGCCACGATCAACGTATCATTTGATGGCCTTGAGCCTGTCGAAATCCACGACATGACCGATTACACTTTCACCTCCCCAGGTGAAGGCTCCGACGTCATCGTGGTCGATAGCCCCGGCGTAGGCCAGCACCGGATTTCGGGCACGAGCGGCGGGATGCCCTTTGAAGCGGTGACGCTTTTTGATGGGCAGAAGACGCTCCAAAATCTTGTGATCATCACAGGTGCTGGAGATGACACGATTAACGTTGACCCTTCTGCCAGTGTCGCGCTCGGTGTCGATGGCGGACCCGGCCACGACCGGCTAATCCTCGGTCCACAGGTTTCTCCGGTAGTTGTTGGTCTGAGCGCCATCACCGTGGGGGGGATGAAGCCAGTGACATATAGCGCTCAAACGGAGGCGATCCGCGTAGATGGCAATGTTACAATCTCCACAAGTACCACGCTGGGGGCCAGGGAATACGAGTTTGCCAGCTTGACTCTAACCAACAACGCTGTCCTGACTCTGAACTCTGATGCGTCAGTGGGTGAGGGAGTCCATATACAAACCGCTGGGAATCTGACCATTACCTCTGGTAGTTCTATCACTGCCAATGGCAAAGGCCACGGATCAGGGAATGGGCTCGGCGCAGGGGCAGCCGGTGGAAATGGAGGGGGTGCTGGATATGGAGGCAGTGGCGGCAATGGCTTCATTGGGGGTGGCACACCTGATGTGGCTGGAGGATCAGCCTACGGGTTGCTGATGGCTCCTGTGGATTTGGGCAGTGGTGGTGGCAACGGGACTTCTCCATCGGTGGGTGGCGCCGGCGGTGGTGCGGTTCGATTAGTGGTGAGCGGGACCTTGACCGTGAGTGGCGGGCTTTCAGCAAATGGCACAAATGGGACGAATACTGCAACCTATGGTGCCGGTGGCGGATCGGGTGGGAGCATCTATATTATCGCCGACGGATTAGCTGGTAATGGGATAATATCGGCGAACGGAGGCGCTGGTTATGGTAATGCCGGTGGTGGCGGTGGCGGGCGGATTGCTATCTATTATCAATCTTCGACCTTTGCTGGGAGCATATCAGCATCGGGGGGTAAGGGGGGACGCCGATGGGGTGGTGCTGGGACGATCTGTTTGGTGTCGGGATCACTGCTACCCGAAATCATCATAGATGGCAAGAATACGAGTGCTACTAGTGCAGTGACACCTATAGAAGGTCTGACGGAGTGCCTAAGCCTGGAAGCACTTGGTGGTGCGAACGTTAGTGGACCAGGGGGCTTGACCATATCTGCGGATATGGAGGTTTCGGATAGCCTGATAACCTTTGGTGACTCGGTCCAAGTGGGCAGAGACTTGGTGGTATCTGGGGACAATGCGGTGGTTGAGTTGGCATATGCCAATGACGTCGGCGGGAACGTGGTGGTGACAAGTGGCGGAACGCTGACGCATAGATCGGGTGTGCCAATGCAGTTGGTGGCTGCCGAGAATATATCCATTGATGCTGGCTCATGGATTGCTGCCGATGGCAGGGGGTATGGGTCGGCCAGTGGGCCAGGTGCAGGGGCAACTGGTAAGTATGGAGGGGGGGCAGGACATGGGGGCAGCGGTGGTAACGGTTTTACTGGGGGCGGTGTCCCTGATGCGGTCGGTGGTTCAGCCTATGGATCGCCGACAACGCCTGTGGACTTGGGTAGCGGTGGTGGCAATGGGAATTCTCCGTATGTGGGCGGCGCTGGAGGTGGTGCAGTTCGACTGATGGTGAGCGGAACCTTGACCGTGAACGGTGGGCTTTCAGCCAATGGTAAAGACGGGACGTACGAGGGAATCTCTGCTGCCGGAGGAGGATCGGGTGGAAGTATCGATATTATCGCTGGCGTGTTAACCGGCATTACCACTGGAACGATACAGGCGAACGGCGGTTCTGGATACGGAAATGCCGGTGGTGGCGGTGGCGGACGAATTGCCATTCATTGCGAGTCGTTAGGCTTCGAGGGGAGCATCTCTGCTTCTGGTGGCAAGGGACGGAATCCCGGGAGAGCTGGGACCGTGTATGTCGAAGGCGGTCATGGGCAAGTTGACCGGACTCTCACGCTCAACAAGCAGATCTATGGCTATATCGGATTGCCCAACAACTCGGACGTGTGGAGTTTCTCAGGTGCCGCCGGGCAACAGGTGCGTCTGATCCAAGTCGGCGCGTCTGATCCTGGCATCGCGTTCGACCTAACGGGGCCCGACGGCTGGAGTGGTTTCAGCAATCTCACGGCGCCGTCCGACCTTGTTAATCTGCCCCAGGGGGGCACCTACAATCTCAACGTGCGTAGTACCAGCGAGGTCGCAATCCAAACATACACTTTCAAGCTCCAGGAAACCTCGCAGATCGCCTTGACTCCTGGAGACGCTTACCCAGGTTTCTTCGTTGGCAGTGGGCAGGCCCAGCTTTTCCGTATAGTCCTCACGCAGGCTAGCCCCGTCCGAATCACCCTCGATGACAGCGTAGCCAATAACGTCAATGAGCTCTACGCGAAGTTCGGAGCCCCGCCGACCCGCGGTGATTTCGGCTACCGTTCCACTACGTCTGGAGCATCCGACCAACGGATCCTGGTGCCCATGGCCTACGCCGGTACGTGGTATGTGCTGGTATATGGCGACACAATACGGACACCTGGTCCGTATACCCTGACCGCCGAGACAGCGGCTCTGATGCTTGAGACCGTCACGCCGGATCATCACGGTAGTGCCACCGACGCCGTACTCACGATTACCGGGGCAGGTTTCGACCCAGAAACTCTCGTCGTGCTGGTAGGTGCGGGCGGCACCGCCTATTCTGCTGAGAAGGTGGCTTTGGACTCCCTCACACAGTTGACGGCCACGTTTGCCGCGAACTCCGTCCCGGCCGGGAAATACGATCTGGCTCTCGCTAATCTGGATGGGACAACCGCCAAAATGGCCAACGCCTTCGAGGTTATTGGCGGCGGGGAGGCCAAGCTGAAGACTAATGTGGTCTTACCTTCCAGTCTTGGCTACCACATGCCGGCCACACTCTACGTCGAGTACAGCAACACAGGTGACGTGGCCATGCCTGCGCCGCTGCTGTATCTTTCCGCCACCCAGAATGACAAGCCAGGTGCGATCCTCACACTCGACGTCTCCCGGCTCGTGAAGGGATTCTGGACCGCCTCGATACCGGATGGTTTCTCCAATTCGGTCCAGTTCTTGGCCAGCGGTCAGATCTCGGGCACACTACAGCCCGGCGAGTCGCGACGCATGCCGGTCTACTACGCTGGTTGGCAACAGCCGTGGGATATGAGCTATCCGCAGATTCAGTTCAGTATGGGGATCCGGACTACCGACGACACGAACCGAATTGACTGGGTTGCACTCGAGGATTCCATGCGGCCAGACGGCCTCACACCGGAGCAGTGGGAACCAGTCTTCAACAACCTCGTCGGGCAAGTGGGCACGACGTGGGGCGAGTATGTGACGATGTTGGACGACAATGCTCGCTATCTGCACGAACTGGGCGAACGAGTAACAGACATCCGAGAACTACTCGCCTTTGAAACGATGCAGGCATCCGGCCTGACCATCACTCGGACGCTAGCCGCGGCCGTGGATGCCCAGGTGCAGGCACCCAGTCTTCCGCTCATATTCAGCCGCACTTTTAGCACGGACATTCCGCAGCACTTCCGGCTCGGGCGATTTGGCCGGGGGTGGTCGGACAATTGGGAGTGGAGCTTGTCTGTGGCCTATGATGTCCCGGGACTGCCAGACCAACCGGGGACCGTTACCATATCAGGCCCAGGCGGCTCACGTCGGGTCTTCCAGCCTGACAGTCGTCATGGTCGTCCCTACCAGGCCCAGCCGGGCGATCATGCCGTGCTGACTCCGGTTGGCAACGGGGCTCATGCACTCGATGAAGTGGACGGTACCCTCCGCTGCTTCCGGGTGGATGGTAAGCTGGACTACGTGCAGGACACGCACGACAATCGTATCACCTGCGTGTATGAAGGCAATCTACTGATTGGCTTGGCGCATAGCGCCGGACCATTCCTGGCGATTTACTATACGCCTTTCGGCTGTGTGAGTGCCATCACGGATTCCCTGGACCGAACGACCTCCTTCACCTACGACGCCAGCGGAAGCCACCTCGTACTCGCGACCGACTACCGTGGCCTTACCTACGCCTACGACTACTACCTTGGCCAGGGGCAGACTCGCGAGCACGCCCTGAAGGAAGTCGTCCGTCCGGATGGCAGCCGCGCCTCGTATACCTATGACGACGGTGGCCGCTTGGAGTCCCAGTCCGGCGGCTGCAACGGTGGTTGCATCACAACCTATGCTTACGGCCCGGCAGGCGAGGTTACCGCCACCGATGCCCTGGGGAATGCCACGACATACTCCGTCGACCATCGCGGACTGTTGGCGCGGATCAGGGACGGCTTGGGCAACGCCGATATGCTGACCTACGATGATCGTGGCCAGATGATCGAAACAACCGATGCAGCGGGGCGGACTCGGACCTTTGCCTATGACGTTCGCGGCAACCAGGTTGCAGAGACCGACGCCCTGGGCTACACGACTCGGTACGCATATAATGGTCCTTTCAACCAATTGTCCAAGATCACCGATGGCAATGGCAACGTGACGCTCTACACCTACGGGGCGGATGGCGATCTGGCAAGCATCACGGATGCGGCTGGACATGCGGAGAGTTGGGCCTACGACAGCCAGGGCAACCGGCTGTCCTGGACAAACCGGCGCGGCCAGACCATCCAATACACACATGATGCTCTGGGCCGGGTGACGCAGAAGCGCTATCCCGATGGTTCCATCCACACCTTCATCTACGATGCTCGTGGCAATCTGACTCGGTACTCGGATACGACCGGCACGACCAGCCTGGAATTTGATGCAAGTGACCGGTTGACGAAGATCACCTACCCAGTTGGCCAGTGGCTTGCCTACACCTACGACATGGGGAGGCGCCGCGCATCCATGCAGGACCAATTGGGTCATCGTACGGACTACCATTACGATGAAGCAGGTCGTCTCGAATCCCTATCCGACGAAGCGGGCAAGGGGATCGTCCGCTATGCCTATGACGCTGCCGGCCGAATGATCCTCAAGACACTTGGCAATAGCGTGTATACCACCTATACCTATGACGCCGCTGGCCAGATCACCGAACTATCCAATTTCAAGCCCGATGGCTCCGTCCTTTCCAGTTTTGCGTACACGTACGACAGCCGCGGTCGGCGTACAACTATGACCACGACCTATGGCGTAGACGACCCGCGCGCCAGCCTGGCCGGCACTTGGAGTTATGACTATGACGACACCGGTCAACTCGTCGCCTGGACTGCTCCCTGGGGCCGCCGTGTTGAGTACACCTACGACGCCCTCGGCAATCGTCTCAACGTACAGGACGATGGCATCAATACCATCTACTCCCTGAACAACCTGAATCAGTATACACAGGTCGGCAATTCAACGTGCGAATATGACACCGATGGCAATCTGACCATGAGGTCCTCGCCCGAGGGAATAACCACGTACACTTGGTCACCGGACAACCGATTGGTTGCCGTCTCCGCCCCAGGGGTAGACTGGCAGAATTCATGGAACGCCATAGGAAATCGCACTCGGATCTCAGACAACGGCATAATGAAGGACTATGTGATTGATCCCTCTGGCCTGGGCAATGTAGTGGGCGAGTATATCCATGCCACAACAAGCCTGAGTGCTCATTATGACCACGGTCTTGGCCTGGTATCGCAGAGCGATGCGGGCGGCAGTGCGGCCTACTACACCTTTGATGCCATCGGTAATGCACATGAGTTGACCACTGCTTCAGGCACGCTTGCCAATACCTACACCTATGTGCCATTCGGCGCCTTGTTGCAGGAGGAAGAGGCGAGGTTCAGTCCATTCAAGTTTGTTGGGGAGTCCGGGGTGATGGCGGAAAGTAATGGATTGGAGTTCATGCGAGCGAGGTACTATGACGCCCAGACCGGTCGTTTTCTTTCGCCCGATCCGATAGGCGCGATTGGAGGCGATACCGGTCTACACTTGTACGTTAGCAACGATCCGATTTCACACTCGGATCCCAGTGGGCTCTCGGACGAGGATAAGTGCAACGTAATGTGTGTTACCGTGACTGAGCTGACGGCAGTTCTTGGGTGTTCTAGCATTTGTGCGGAGGTCTGTTTACCATTCGGCCCGGCATGGCTAGGATGTGTACCTGCATGTATTGCCGCCTGTAACGTGGGGCATGCAATAGCCGCATATTATTATTGTACGGCCATCTGTAAGCTTCCTCCCCCTCCGCCTCCGCCACCGGGCTCCCCCCCTTCTCCACCGCCCGGTGGGCCTGGCGGCAATATACCGCCTATTGGCCCGAAGGACCCAAACAAGAAGTTCGGGCCGAGTGGCCAGGGCACTGCTCACTTCGTCACGGTGGGCAGTCTGCTGCCCTACACAGTCGAATTCGAGAATGACCCCAAGGCCACGGCTCCCGCACAGATTGTCACGATCACAGATCAACTGAACGAGAATCTGGACTGGTCAACCTTCGAGTTGACTGAGATAGGATTCGGCGACACACTTATTCCTGTGCCAGCCGGATCACAACACTTCGAGACAACTGTGCCGATGACCTTCGACGGGGTCGATTTCGAGGTCTCGATCGAGGCAGGCATCCATTTGGCCACTGGCAAGATCTATGCTAGCTTCTACTCCATTGATCCCGCGACCAACCTGCCACCCGCTGTAGGTATCGGCTTCCTGCCTCCGGAGCCAGCTCATCTGAGCGATCTGGCGGAAGACCTGAAGGTGGAGGGCCGAGGTCGAGGCACGGGGCATTTCTCGTATACGGTCAAGCCCAAGGCTGATACGCCCAGCGGGACCGAAATTCGGAATGTGGCCTACATCACCTTCGACGGAGCAGAGACAATCGCCACCAACCAAGTTGACCCGCACGATCCCTCCCAGGGCACTGATCCGACCATGGAGTGCCTCAACACGATTGATGGAGGCGCCCCCACCAGTTCCGTGGCTGTCCTACCGGCGGAGGTGGAGACAGGGCAGTTCATCGTATCTTGGTCGGGCCAGGACGATCTAGGCGGCTCCGGCGTAGGCAGCTATGACGTCTATGTCAGCCAGGATGGGGGGGCCTGGCAAATCTGGCAGGACGATACAGAAGAGACTTCTGCCGAGTTCTCCGGAGAGGTAGGTCACACGTACAGTTTCTACAGTCTCGCCACCGATGACGCAGGACATACCGAGAACAGCCCCGGCGTTGCGCAGGCCCAGACCGCAGTGGTGAACACTAACGTGGCTCCAAGCATCTCGCTACGGAATACGACCACTTGGCTGCCCGAGAACACAGACACTTCAATCCAGATCAAGGTGGCGGACATTGTGATCAGGAACGATGCATCAGGCACAAGTGTATTGAGTCTCAGCGGTGCAGACGCGGCCTTGTTTGAACTCGATGGACCGGTGCTATATTTGAAGGCGGGTATCGTGCTGGATCATGAGGCGAAGCCGCAGTTGAATGTGACCGTAGCTGTCGATGATCCAACGGTGGGTACCACACCTGACGATACGGCCAACCTATCCGTTGCCGTAACCAACATCAAGGAGGCGGGTGACCTGGACGTCACCTTCGGCTCGGGTGGCAAGGTGATCACGGACCTTGGACGGTCCGACGACTCATGCGGAAGTATGGTCTTGCAGCCTGACGGCAAGATCCTGGTGGCAGGATACACCTTCAATCCAGGGGCCGTTGGTGCCGATGCGGCCATTGCAGTGGTGCGGTACATCACCGCTGGCTCACTGGACCCCACTTTCGGCACCGGGGGGTGGGTGACTACAGTCGTTGAATCATTCTCCAGCGACGCCCGGAGCATAGCTTTGCAGCCGGACGGCAAAATCGTAGTGGTAGGATCCACCTCCATCGACGGCAAGACAGCCATTGCCGTAGTGCGGTACTACAGCAACGGAGTGTTGGATGCCACCTTCGGCGGCAGGGGCTGGGTGACTACCTCCCTCGGATCGTTCCGCGCTTCCTATGGCCAGAGTGTGGTTGTCCAGCGGGACGGGAAGATCGTGGTGGCAGGCACTGCCTACTCCGACGGTGGTAGTAGTTCGGACTTTGTCGTGGTGCGGTACGAGAGCAACGGTTCCTTGGATCCCACTTTCGGCACCGGGGGGTGGGTGGCCACGGATATTGGGTCGTCCACCAGTGACACTTGCAGCAGTGTGGCCCTGCAGCCAGAGGATGGGAAGATCGTGGTGGTGGGAAGCACGTATCGCTACTACGACTATTATCCCTACCAGGACTCCGTCATTGCCGTGGTGCGGTACAACACCGATGGTTCACTGGACACATCGTTTGATAAAGATGGCAAGGTGACCACGGGAATCAGATTGTATAGCGGAGCGTCTTGTGTGGCCCTGCAACCAGAAGACGGGAAGATCGTGGTGGCAGGGTCGACCAGGCGCGAGGGAGGCAGCGGTGAATTTGCCTTGGTGCGGTGCAACAGCGATGGTTCACTGGACACATCATTTGATGAAGATGGCAAGGTGACCACTGTGATCGGTTCGTACGGTGGCGGTGTCTCAAGCGTGGTTCTTCTGCCAGACGGGAAGATCCTGGTGGCGGGGGCTATCTCCACTATGGCCCCCACTCGCTCTGACATCGCCGTGTTGCGCTACAACGCCAATGGCTCGCTGGATGTCACGTTTGGCGCCGGCGGCCTAGTGACTACGGACCTCGGATCGGTGTCCGACTCTGCCAGCAGTGTGGCGGTTCAGCCGGACGGGAAGATCGTAGTGGCGGGGCGCACCCACACGAGCAACTCTGACGTTGCCGTAGTGCGGTACGAGGGGGAGGTATACGGTGCAGTACCCCCGGCCATTGCTTTGGTCAATACTACGACCTCTCTGGCTGAGAACACCAACACTACCAGCCGGATCAAGGTGGCGGATATCGTGGTGACCAACGATGGGGCGGGCACCACCACCCTGAGCCTCGGCGGCGAGGACGCGGCCCTGTTTGAGATCAAGGGGACCACGTTGTATTTGAAAGCGGATGCAGCGCTGGACTTCGAGACCAATCCACAGCTTGATGTGACTGTGGCGGTGGATGACCCAGCGGTGGGTGCTACGCCGGATGATATGGCGGAGTTGTCGATCCATGTGACCGACATCAATGAGGAGCAGGCGGGCGAACTGGATCTGACTTTCGGTGTGGATGGGAAGGCCATCACAGGAATCCTCGGCATCGCTTATGGCCAGAGCGTGACAATACAGCAGGACGGTAAGGTTGTGGTGGCTGGGTATAGCTCCGACGGCAGTGGCGCCTATGACTTTGCCGTCGTGCGATACAATGTGGACGGTGCTTTGGACCCCGACTTCGACGCTGACGGCATGGTGACCACGGACCTCGGATCACCCATGGATCAGGCGTATAGTGTGGCCCTCCAGCCTGATGGCAAGATCGTGGCGGTGGGACGGCGCTACCGTGGTGTCGGCACGGGCGATATTGGTGCAGTGCGATACAATGTGGATGGGTCCTTGGACACCACCTTCGGTGCTGATGGTAGAGTGATCACATCCATCGGATCGATAGCCGCCGATGGTGAGAGCGTGGCCATCCAGCCGGATGGCAAGATTGTAGTAGCGGCGAGCACCCAGAATGGCATCGGAGGCTATGACATTGCCGTGGTAAGGTACAAGGTAGAAGACGGGTCGTTGGATCCCGACTTTGGCCCCGGGGGGTGGGTGACAACGGACCTTGGACCAGACGATCACGGTCGGAGCGTGGCCATCCAAACAGACGGGAAGATCGTAGTGGCTGGGTATGCTCAAACCGACAAAGGCAACTATGACTTTGCCGTTGTCCGGTACGACAACGACGGGTCGTTGGATGCCACTTTCGGTGCCGGGGGTTGGGTAATCACGGAGATTGGATCGTCCGCTGATTATGGCCAGAGTGTGGCGATTCAGCCGGACGGGAAGATCGTTGTGGTGGGGTCAGGCTACTGCAGCAGCAACAGTGACATGGTCGTAGTGCGGTATGATAGCGACGGGTCCTTGGACCCCACTTTTGGCTCCGACGGCAAGGTTATTCTCTACGGCGGGTACAACGACTATGCGAGTGGTGTGGCATTGCAGCAGGACGGAAAGATCGTGGTGGTGGGGAGCATTGACAACATCGCCGGATTCGCGGACTTTGGTATAGTTCGGTTCAACAGTGATGGGTCGTTGGATACGTCCTTTAGCGGGGATGGCAAGGTCACCACGGCCATCGATGCTGGACCGGTCCATGACTTCGGCCAGAGCATAGCCATCCAGTCGGATGGGAAGATCGTGGTGGCCGGGACTACCAATGACACCCGTGCGGTCACCAACTTCTTTGCCGTGGTCCGGTATCAGGGGGGGCCATAAGGACCCACCCTCCATTGTTCTGAGCAACTTGATGACCGCGCCGGTGGCGACAGCCGCCACCTGTTTGGCGTAGGCGAAGGCCCCGCCAAAGCCGTAGCCGGAGCCAAACAGGACCCGATGGAGATGCCGGAGATTTGTGTCAATTTTGTGTCAGTCGCTACTGGTAAGTCTCTCCTGGCGCCACTTGTTACTCACTTGTCAACCACTTGAAACCCTCGTTTTGGCACCAAAATCGCTTGTAAGTCATTGTCAGTAAAGGGTTTTGATGAACGTCAACTATTTGTTCCCTTCCCGTTGCCTCAATCGCGGATGTTACCGTGTCAGAGCCCTTGGCGAGGTAGATTCTTGGCTCTTGTGGGCTCATTTCTTGATGCTTTGATTTGTGACAGGCGCAGCGGAATCTCGCTCGGATCGGCGGCCGAGCGAGAATGGGCTCTGACGCAAGCTCGTCGGAGCCTGGCCGCCGCAGGCCGAGCGGGATGGAGCGGTATAGTGTACTGCCGATCCGCATATACTATCTTCTTGGGTCGTGAATCCCTCAGTCAGTGCCGGTGCCAATGCCAAGTCAATTCCTTTCTCGTGTGCGAGCCGACTGTCTTGCCCATCGTATCCCTTCAGCTCTTGGTAACATTCTATTGAGGCAACGACTTGGCTTCGGTAACAAAAACCATGAGGCAATGCGACCGGTAAGAATGATTGTCGCTGNNCTGAAAATCCGCGTGTCGCTGGTTCTACCGCAGCCCTGCCCGTTGCTTCAACACCTGGGCCGCCAAGCAGTTACGTTTGGCAGCATTTTTCGTATGTCACTCGGTACCCCCGTTTTGTGTCAGTTTTGTGTCAGTTGGTCCGCTCACATTGAGGAGACGGTTCACTAGTCGGTGGCACGATCCACATCCTCGGCTCGAACCTTGAGGCAGTATCCCCTCGTTGTGGCGATACCGGCGCATGATGATCCCAAAGATATGTTCGCCGGAACGTTTTGCCCGTTGCTTGAGTAAGGTCGGGGCGAAGCACCGTGGCTTCGATTCCTCGAACTCGGTTTCTCCGACCCTGCCCTTCGAACCAGACGTGCACCTCCCCGCGCATCCGGCTCCCCACACTCGGTCGGCGCTCTCATGAAAGGCCGGCGGTACGGCCAATGCATGTGGTTCGTCGCGTCTTGCCGTTCAGGCCCGTGTCCGGTAAGCGAAAGACACCGGCCAAGCGCAGTACTCGATGGGTCGGGGCGCAGGTCCGGCCGGGGTCATGGGGGAGGCCCCGGCCGAAAGAGCGCCAAACCACGCGCCAAAGTGGCGTTCTTGTGGTCAAAAACGGGGGATTAGCTGGTTTTCGAAACCAGCTCGATCA
>DCUI01000137.1 GCA_002327785.1 Phycisphaerales bacterium UBA2218 | reverse complement strand
GGCGGCCAGCAGCAGCGTCTGTGCATCGCACGCACGCTGGCGGTGGGACCCGAGGTGATCCTCTACGACGAGCCCAGCTCGGGTTTGGACCCGATCTCGACCGCCAAGCTCGAGGACACCATGCAGCAATTGAAGGCCGACTACACCCAGATCCTCGTGACCAACAACGTCAAGCAGGCATCACGGGTCAGCGAACGCTGCGCGTTCTTCCTGATGGGCGAGCTGGTGGAACTGGGTCAGACCGATCAGATCTTCACCAAGCCCAATGACGGGCGAACGAATGACTATATTACCGGACGGTTCGGTTAGGAGCGATTGTCCATCATCACTGCCATGAGTCTCGACGCCAAAATCAAGACGATCGACCTGAACCTGTACTACGGGCCGTTCCGCGCGCTGACGGACGTGACCATCGAGATCCCCGCCCGCAACGTTACGGCCATTATCGGCCCTTCCGGCTGCGGCAAGTCAACGCTCCTCCGTTGTTTCAATCGCATGAATGACCTGATCGAGCACATCGATATCCGGGGCCGGATCATGATCGACGGCGAGAATATCCTCGACCGCGGCACCGATCTGATCGCCCTGCGGCGCAAGGTGGGCATGGTCTTCCAGCGGCCGAACGTCTTTGCCCTGTCCGTCTACAACAACCTCAAGTTCGGCCTGCGCATCCACAACATGATGAGGAAGAAGGCCGACATTATGCGGACGATCCAGGAGAGCCTGGAGCACGTCGGGCTCTGGGACGATCTCAAGGACAAGCTCAACCGAAACGCGCAGTCGTTGACGCTCGAGCAGCAGCAGCGGCTGTGCATCGCCCGCGTCTTGATGCTCAGGCCTGAGATCATCCTGCTCGATGAGCCCTGCTCGACCCTGGATCCCGGTGCGACGCTGAGGGTCGAGGAGCTGCTCCGCGTGCTCCGCGAGGAGTATGCCCTGGTGATCGTGACGCACAACATGCAGCAAGCNNCACAACATGCAGCAGGCGGCCCGCTGCTCGGACTATACGGCCCTCATGTATCTGGGCCGGCTCATCGAGTTTGGTGAAACGCAGCAGATTTTCACGAACCCCAAGGAGAAGTTGACCGAAGATTATATTCGTGGGGCCTTTGGGTGATTGATTATTGATGATTTACTATTTACGATTTGCAGGCAGGGCCCGCGCCGAGCATCGGCTCAAACCGTAAATCGTCAAGAGTAGATTCCGGAGTCGTTCATGGCCAGAGAAGGTTTTCATAGTCGGATCAAGGAACTCGAACGCGACGTCCTGCACATGGGCGAGATGGTCATCGAGGCGATCAACCGCTCCGTGGAGGCGCTGGCGAACCTGGATGCCAAGGCGGCCAAGAAGGTCGTCGATGACGACGCCAGGGTCAACCAGTTGCGATGGTCGCTCGAAGACAAGTGCGTCGATCTGATTGCGCTGCAGCAGCCGGTGGCCTCCGATCTGCGGGAGATCATCGCGACGCTGAGCATCGTCCGCGACCTCGAACGGATCGGCGACTACGCCGAGGGGATCGGCAAGATCGTCCTGCTGCACGGGGACCAGCCGCTGGTTCGACCCCTGATCTATCTGCCGCCCATGGCTGAGAAGGCCGTCAGCATGCTCCGCCGGAGCGTGGAAGCCTTCGTCAATCGCGACGCCGACAAGGCCCAGCAGATTTGCCTGGAGGACGACGAGGTGGACCGCCTGAACGACCAGGCCTATCACGACCTGATCAATCGCATGGTCGAGAACCCGTCCGTCATCACTCGGGCCACGTACCTGATCTGGGCCGCCCACAATATCGAGCGGATCGCCGACCGCGCGACGAACATCTCCGAGAGCGTCGTCTACCTCGTGACGGGCGTTCCCGGCGAGATGAACGTCTCGCGATACTGAGTCTCAAGAACGCCGGCAGTCGCAATTCGACTCGGGATGGCAGCGGCAAGCGGAGTCCTCGGAGCTTGCCGATGGTTCAACCTCGGTCGTAGAAGGACCCTCGACAAACCGGTGTTTGCCGCTGCCGCCCGGACACAGACCCGCCAAATCCGCCGCCCTATTCCGACCGCACTCGTGTACGCCAAGTGCCCTGTTTCTGATTGAAAACGGAGCATCCGCCGGTTACCTTGGGGCCGATTGGCCGATGCCCGGGCAAGAGGTCGGGTGCGCCGTGTACAGTATTGGATCGTGGGAGGTTGTACCATGCGTGAGCGTCTCGTCAAAACCAGCGTCGTAGTCACTGCCTTGTTCGCCGTCGCGCAGCTTTCGTCCTTGGCACAAGCCCAGTGGAAACCGGCGGACGGTCCGTTGATGACCCGATGGGCCAAGGAGGTCTCGCCCCAGAACGCCCTTCCGGAGTACCCCCGGCCGCAGATGGTTCGCCCGGATTGGCTGAACCTCAACGGTCTATGGGACTATGCGATCCAGCCGAGGGATGCGGCCCGGCCCGAGAGCTTCGACGGCCGGATCCTCGTGCCCTTCCCCATCGAATCGGCCCTCTCCGGCGTGATGAAGCCGGTCGGCCCGGACAACCGCCTGTGGTACCGGCGTACGTTCAACATCCCTGAGAAATGGAACTTGACCGCCGACAAGAAACACCTCCTGCTGCACTTCGGGGCCGTGGATTGGGACGCCACCGTCTGGGTCAACGGCAAGGAGGTCGGCAATCACAAGGGCGGATACGATCCATTCACCTTCGACATCACCGACGCGCTGAAGGAAGGCGGCGAGCAGGAGATCGTCCTGTCCGTCTGGGACCCGACTGACGCCGGCACGCAGCCTCGCGGCAAGCAGGTCCGCAAGCCCGGCGGCATCTGGTACACCGCCGTCACCGGCATCTGGCAGACCGTCTGGATCGAGCCGGTCGCGCCAAGGCGGATCGAGGGGCTCAAACTGACCCCCGACGTGGACAACGCCAAACTGATTGTGGACATCGCATCCAGGCTGACTCGGAGCGACAACGTGAAGGTCGAGGTCATCCGCGATGGGACAGTCGTTGCCCAGGCCAACGGCCTCAACCAAATCGAGGTCGAGATTCCCGATCCACGGCTGTGGTCGCCGGACGATCCATTCCTCTATGACGTGAGAGTCACACTCGGGCATTTCAATCAGCCCGTGGTCTTTGACCAAGTCGAGAGCTACGTCGGAATGCGCAAGATCGCCCTTCAGAAGGATGAGAACGGTATCAATCGCCTCTTCTTGAATAACAAGCCTCTGTTCCAGTATGGTCCGCTGGATCAGGGCTGGTGGCCGGATGGGCTGTACACGGCGCCGACCGATGAGGCCCTCAAGTACGACATCGAGATTACCAAGCGGCTGGGCATGAACATGGCCCGCAAGCATGTCAAGGTCGAGCCCGCCCGCTGGTACTACTGGTGCGACAAGCTGGGCCTGCTCGTCTGGCAGGATATGCCCAGCGGCGACCGCTACATCGGCGGTCGGGACCCCGACATCCAACGGACCGAGGAATCCGCCAAGCAGTTCGACCTGGAGCTGACCCGCGTCATCGACGCCTTCCGCAACCACCCGTCCATTGTGATGTGGGTGCCGTTCAATGAGGGCTGGGGCCAGTTCGACACGCCGCGAGTCGTGGACCTGGTCAAGAAGCTCGACCCGACGCGGCTGGTCAACAACGCCAGCGGCTGGACGGATCGCGGCGTCGGCGACGTGCACGACATCCACGACTATCCCGGCCCATCGGCTCCCCGTCTGGAGGCGAATCGCGCCGGCGTGCTCGGCGAGTTCGGCGGCCTGGGTCTGCCGCTGCCCGGCCACACCTGGCAGGCCGAGCGGAACTGGGGCTATCGCAGCTACACGAACGCCGACGAGCTGACCGACGCGTACATCGCCCTGATTAAAAAGCTCCGCCCGCTGACCGGCGCCTCGGGTCTGTCCGCCGCCGTCTACACGCAGACGACCGACGTCGAAGTCGAGGTCAACGGCCTGATGACCTACGACCGCGAGATCATCAAGATGGACGCGGCCCGGATCACCGCCGCGAACCTGACGCTCTACACGCCGCCGGAGCCGCGAAAGGCCCAGGGCGACAAGCTCATCCCGCCCGCCACGCCGCTGGTCGCTTGCGATCCGTACTTCAGCATCTGGTCGCAGGCGGACAACCTCACCGATGAGGACACCACCCACTGGACCGGTAAGCCGCATCGCCTGACCAGCATGGTCCGCATCGACGGCAAGCCCTACCGCATCATGGGTACGACGCCGGGCAAGGTCCCGCCGATGAAGCAAACCAGCCTTACGGTCCTGCCCACGCGGACGATCTACACCTTCGAAGGCGCAGGCATCGCCCTGACGCTGACCTTCATGACCGCCGCCCTGCCGGAAGACATCGACATGTTGTCCCGGCCGGTGTCCTATGTCACGTACGACTTCCGCGCCACCGACAAACGCTCGCACGACGTGCAGGTCTACTTCGATGCCTCAGCCGAGCTGACCGTCAACACGGCAAATCAGCAGGTGGTATGGTCCGTGGAAGAGGCAGACAATCTGGCGGTGAGCAAAGTGGGCTCGAAGGATCAGCCCATCCTCGCCAAGAGAGGCGACGACATCCGGATCGATTGGGGATACCTCTATATAGCCGCCCCGAAGGACGGGGTTGCGTCCCGCGCATTCGCCGGCCGAGGCGCCGTCCAGAACGGATTCGCCGAAAACGGCCTGCAATCGACCGTCATGTCTCCCGAATCCCCGGCCAACGCCGACGCAGTTTGTGCGGCCATCGCACTGAAGGCGGACAAGGTCGGCAAGAAGACCGTCACCCGCTGGCTGATGGTGGCCTATGACGATCTCTACTCGATTCAATACATGAAGAAGAATCTCCGGCCGTACTGGCGTCGCAACGGCTGGGAAGCCGCCGATCTGCTCAAAGCAGGCGCGAAAGACTACACATCGCTGAAGAAACGCTGTGCCGCCTTCGATATGAGGTTGATGGCCGATCTCACAAAGGCCGGCGGCGAGAAGTATGCCAAACTGTCCGCGCTGGCCTATCGCCAGTGCTTCGCGGCGGGCAAGTTCGTTGCCGATGACAACAGGCAACCGATCTCCTTCTGCAAGGAGAACCACTCCAACGGCTGCATCGGGACCTCCGATGTGTTCTACCCGATGGCCCCGCAGTTCCTGCTGTTCGGGCCTTCGGTGGCGAAGTCCTTCCTCGTGCCGTTCATGAATTACGCGGCCAGCGAGCGGTGGAAGTTCCCCTTCGCCCCGCACGATCTGGGCCAGTACCCGCACGCCAACGGCCAGCGCTACGGCGGCGGCGAGCGGAGCGAGGAGAACCAGATGCCCGTCGAGGAGAGCGGCAACCTGCTGATCCTCATGGCCGCCGTTGCCCGGATGGAGGGCAACGCCGACTTCGCGGGCCTCTACTGGCCGCAGTTGGAGAAGTGGGCCGAGTACCTCAAGGCCAAGGGCTTTGACCCGGAGAACCAGCTCTGCACCGACGACTTCGCAGGCCACCTGGCCCACAACGTGAACCTCTCCGCCAAGGCGATCTGCGGCCTGGGCGCGTTCGGCAAGCTTTGCGACATGCGCGGCGACAAGGCCAAGGCCGCCGAGTACTCGAAGATCGCCAAGGAGTTCGCCGCCCGCTGGGTGAAGGAGGCCGACGACGGCGACCACTTCCGCTTAGCCTTCGACAAGGCAGGCACGTGGAGCCAGAAGTACAATCTCGTCTGGGACCGCATCCTCGGCCTGNNTACACGAAGCTCGACTGGGTCCTCTGGACCGCGACGCTGACGCAGAACCGCGCGGACTTCAAGGCCCTGGTGGACCCGGTGTACCTGTTCCTGAACGAGACGCCGGACCGCTCGCCGATGACGGACTGGTACTTCACGAACGACGCCCGCAAACGGGGCTTCACCGCCCGCCCGGTCGTCGGCGGCGTCTTCCTCCAGATGCTCTACGACAAGGCCATCTGGCAGAAGTGGGCAAGCCGGGACAAGACCAAGGCCGCCGGCTGGGCCCCGATGCCCAAGCCGCCCGTGCTGATGACCGTCGCCCCGACGGCGCAGGACGAGCCCACGATCTGGCGGTACACGACGCGAAGGCCCGGCGAGGGCTGGTTCGGAACCGATTTCGACGCCGGCTCGTGGCGCGAAGGCAAGAGTGGCTTCGGCACGCGCGGCACGCCCGGCTCGATCGTGAACACGATTTGGGACAGCCGGGACATCTGGCTTCGCCGCGAGTTCACGCTGCCCGACGGCAAGTGGAGCAACGTCGGCCTGAGCGTCCACCACGACGAGGACGTCGAAGTCTACCTCAACGGAGTCCTGGCCATGACCGCCAACGGCTACACCGTCGATTACGAGGCCCTGCCGCTGACGCCCGCCGGCGCCGCGGCCCTCAAGCCCGGCAAGAACGTGATCGCCGTCCACTGCCGCCAGACCAGCGGCGGCCAGTACATCGACGTGGGAATCGTCGAAATGATCGAGCAGAAGTAGCATCGGCTACAACGACTATATGTACAGGGGTCACTCATGGCAAGGAAGGCTCTGTATGGGGTGAAGCTTTTCAGAACGTGGCGTGCCCTCTACCAGTACTATCTGAGCAAATTCTCCAAGGGCCACAAGCAGTGGATATTCAAAGGTCTTGCGGATAGCAGCTGGTACCTGCGTACGACTCTGGAACGAGCCTTCATACGCTATTCCGCGGAAACAGTCAATGGCAAGGAGAAAGAAGAAAAGCTCAACACACTGTATCGCAAGATCTCCAAGTCAGGAATGGGGGATAGGAAAAAGCGCCCGCTCAGTGACATTGAGAAAGGGCTTCTCAGGGACTTCAAACGCAAGTGTCATCATTATCTGCAGGATGTTCCGCCCGAGCGGTGTATCCTTGAATGGCTCACCTTAATGCAGCATCACGGAGCACCCACACGTCTTCTCGACTTCACGTACTCGTTCTTCGTCGCGCTCTACTTCGCTATCGAGGATGCTGATGGCGAATGTGCGGTATGGGCGATCGATAGCGACTGGCTAAGTAGGAAGAATAGGGGTCTGTGCGACAAAGCCACGCGCCGAGATTTCGACCGTCTCACGCATGCTACTACAAGGCGGGGACAAGAGAAATTCTTCAGGCGTTTCTTCTGGGAATCAACTACCGCTAGAGTCGAAGTGCTGAATGCATACAGACTCAACCAGCGACTCATCATCCAACAGGGAGTATTCTTGTGTCCCGGAGACATCTCGGTGCCGTTCATGGACAACCTGTGTTCACTAATAGGGGACCATCCGAATCACGACAAGTTCGTTAAGCTAAGAATAAGACTGAAGGCGGGCGAGAGGGAGACAGTCCTTCAACACCTTCACAGAATGAATATAACCCGGGCGACACTGTTCCCCGGCTTGGACGGTTTTGCCAAGTCACTGACGAATCTGTTGATCTTCCCGGATATTCTCAGACCCGAAATCGACGAGGTGTGCAAAAAAAACATGATAGAAGAAATGGCGTTTATCGCATTTTGGGATTCCAGCGGGAAGAGCGAGAGGGCCCGTGATGACGAGCCCTCCCCGCCGTATATCCACCGGCTGCGGCGCTCGGGTCGCTCGCCAGCGTTGCCCTATCCTCCGAGCCGGCGAGATTATGTTACCCCCTGCAAAGACGCTCTGCAAAAACCCCGCTGGCATCCCCAAAGCGAAAAACGCTCTTTTCTTTGTCAAAGTGCCACGCCTCTGGGCAATCCGCCCAAATAGAAGGAGTCTGCAATGACGAGACACCTGCTTACCAGACGCAATCTCCTGAAAGGTTGTACTGTGGGGACAACCGCCGCACTGATGCCAAGTGTGTTCGCCGACCGGCTCGCAGCTTCGGAGAAGAATAGGCCCAACATCATCCTGATCGTCGCCGACGACCACGGCCGGGGCGACCTGGGCTGCTACGGCAATCCGGTCATCAAGACACCGAACATCGACAAGCTCGCCGCCGAGGGCGTGCGATTCACCAACGCCTTCTGCACCACCGCCAGTTGCAGCGCGAGCCGGTCCGTGATCCTCAGCGGGCTCTACAATCACTACAACGGCCAGTACGGGCACCAGCACGACTACCACCACTTCGTCAGCTTCGACCGCGTGCGGAGCCTGCCCGTGCTGCTGTCGCAGAGCGGGTACAGGACGGTCCGCATCGGCAAGTACCACGTCGCGCCGGACGAGGTCTACAAGTTCGACACGGTGCTTCAGGGCAACGACCGCAACGCAGTGCAGATGGCGAACAACTGCGCCAAGTTCATCGCGGCCGAGGAAAGCCGGCCCTTCTTCCTGTACTTCTGCACGAGCGATCCGCATCGCGGCGGGGGCAAGGCGGCCGACGTGCCGCACCAGCCGGACCGGTTCGGCAATCGCGACCAAGGCCATCCCGGCGTCACAGAGGTCCGGTACGACCCGAAGGAGGTCGTCGTGCCGGACTTCCTGCCGGACAGTCCCCAGTGCCGGGCCGAGCTGGCGCAGTATTGCCAGGCGGTTTCGCGGATCGACCAGGGCATTGGCCGGCTCGTCGAACATCTCAAGAAGGCCGGCAAATACGACAATACGGTCATCATCTACATCTCCGACAACGGGATCGCCTTCCCCGGCGCCAAGACGACGGCCTACGAGCCGGGCCTCAACCTGCCGTGCATCGTCCGCACGCCCTGGCAACAGAACAAAGGGATTGCGTGCGATGCACTGGTGAATTGGGCGGACCTGGCGCCGACGATCCTGGACCTCGCGGGCGCGATGCCAAGCGACTACGAGTTCCATGGCCGGTCGTTCAAATCAGTCTTTGACCGCGAGCACGTCGAGGGCTGGGACACGGCCTATGCATCGCATACCTTCCACGAGATCACGATGTACTACCCGATGCGCGTGGTCCGCGAGCGACGGTTCAAGCTGATCTGGAACATCGCCCATGGCCTGGAGTATCCGTTCGCCAGCGACTTGTGGGAATCCGCCACCTGGCAGGCGGCGATCAAGGGCGGCGGCAAGCTCTACGGAAAACGCACCGTCGATGCCTATCTCCATCGGCCCAGGTTCGAGCTGTATGACCTCCAGAACGACCCATGCGAGGTGAAAAATCTGGCGGACGACCCGCGGTACAAGACCAAGCTCGAGGAAATGAAGGCTGAACTCAAGGCCTTTCAGAAACGCACGAAAGACCCGTGGATTCTCAAGTGGGACTACGAGTAAACCAGGGCGAAGCTTGACAGAACCGCGAGGTGCGCCGATACTCACGGCGATCCTTGAGATCTGTCATCCTGGGCCGCAGGCGAAGGATCTGGCCGACGGATGAGAGGCAACTCCTGCAGACAGTAGAGGCTTCTCATTCGCAGGCCGGATGCTTCGCTTCGTTCCGTATGACAAGCCGCCGCAGGGTGTGCCCTGCACACCTGTTTCGCCGAATCGATTGAATCTGTAAAGGGGTGCACAGATGGCATTGCTGATGGGGTATGATGTCGGGAGTTCGTCGGTCAAGGCAACTCTGCTGGATGCCCGGACGGGCACGGTCCTGGGGGCGGCCGCCTCGCCGGAGCGAGAACTGGAAATGATTGCGAAGAAACCCGGTTGGGCCGAGCAGCACCCCGACACTTGGTGGGAGCACGTCAAGCTCGCGACCGCCAAGATTCGGGACAGGACCCAGTTCGATCCGTGGGACGTCAAGGCCATCGGCATCTCCTACCAGATGCACGGACTGGTCGCGGTGGATAAGAACAGGCGGGTCCTGCGGCCGTCGATCATCTGGTGCGACAGCCGGGCCGTGCAGATCGGCCAGCAGGCCGCCAAGGCCATCGGCGCCAGGAAGTGCCTCACCCGGCTGCTCAACCTGCCCGGCAATTTCACCGCCTCCAAGCTCGCCTGGGTCAAGCAGAACGAGCCGAGGGTCTACTCGAAGATCGACAAGATGATGCTGCCCGGCGACTTCATCGCGATGAAGATGACGGGCGAGATCAAAACGACGCCCTCGGGCCTGTCCGAAGGCATCCTGTGGGATTTTG
Organism: Phycisphaerales bacterium UBA2218; assembly: GCA_002327785.1. Classification (GTDB taxonomy): domain Bacteria; phylum Planctomycetota; class Phycisphaerae; order Sedimentisphaerales; family Anaerobacaceae; genus PLanc-01. Next base: position 1,720 of record DCUI01000137.1, on the reverse strand, counting down.
CGAAGGACGGCCTGGCCGACTTCGTCCTGGCCAACTACGGCATCTCGCCCGGTCTGGTCGCTGAGACGGTCCCGACGTTCAGCGTTCAGGGCGAGCTGACCGCAGCGGCAGCGGAGGAGCTCGGCTTCAAAGCCGGCACGAAGATCAGCTACCGTGCGGGCGATCAACCGAACAATGCCTTGTCGCTGGGCGTGCTCAAGCCCGGCGAGATCGCGGTCACCGCAGGCACCTCCGGCGTCGTCTACGGCGTCACGGACAAACGCAACTGCGACCCGAAATCCCGCGTGAACGTCTTCGTCCACGTCAACCACTCCGCGAAGAAGCCACGCTACGGCGTGCTCCTGTGCGTCAACGGCACCGGCATCCTCAATAGCTGGCTCAAGCACAACTTCGGCGGCGAGTGGACGAACTATCCGCAAATGAACGAGATGGCCGCCGAGGCGCCGGTCGGCTCCGACGGGCTGGTGATCCTGCCCTACGGCAACGGGGCCGAGCGGACCCTGGAGAACCGCAACATCGGGGCCTCCGTCCACGGCTGGAACTTCAATATCCACAAGAAGGCCCATTTCCTGCGGGCCGCCCAGGAGGGGATCGTCTTCGCCCTCAACTACGGCCTGCAAATCATGAAGGGCATGGGTACGAAGCTCAAGACCGTCAAGGCGGGCAACGCGAACATGTTCCTGAGCCCGCTGTTCGCCGAAGCCTTCGCGACGATCACGGGTGCGACGGTCGAGTTGTACAAAACCGACGGTTCGCAAGGCGCCGCCCGCGGCGCAGGCATCGGCGCCGGCCTGTACAAAGGTCCGGAGGACGCCTTCGTCGGCCTGCAACCGGTCCGCACCGTCGAACCCAACAAGCAGCTCAAGAAAGCCTACGAAGCCGCCTACGAGACCTGGGAGGCCGTACTCACCAGACAGGTGCAAATAACTGCCGAGTGAGGGGAGTAGACAGAGAGAGGACTATGCAAAGGTGAGACAATGGGCAAACCTTGGAAGAAGTGGATACCCGAGGTGCTTTCAAAATAGGCAATTATACAGCGAGGTCTGCGGTCGTTCTGAACGAATTGGAGGAAGTTGTAGGGTGCGTACCATGCACCATCATTGTTCTTCTGACGAGATACGAGCAACGGCCGTTGAACCGCAGATGAACGTAGTCGTACGCTTCACGCGGCACGCACAACGAACCATCCATCCGCAGATTTCGCCGATTTGCGTAGATTAAAAGAGAAAGCAACCGATGGTAGTGTCCTACTGAATTTCGCATAATAATACAGTGCCAATGCGGTCACAAAGAAAGACCGGTATGCGCCAAGAACCCCAATAGGGGGTTTCCGTTCTGCTTCACACACTCCACGCCCGTTTCCACCGCTCGCCCCGCCTCTGCGAGGTTGTCGGCGGACTGATTGCCTAACCCGACTTCGCGGATTCGGGGGTTGGACCCGGCTTGGCAGGGTCAAGAACGGTCTTTTCGGCCCAAAGTCTTCACTACATAGTCGCCTGCTTTTCGCCAGCGGCCGCGGTGATCCGGGGCGGCGCCCAGCTTCATCAGCAAATCCTCCCGCCGCCGCTGCACCAGATGTTGGAACAGGGCGCTTTTGTGGGCCGGGATTTGATCGTGACAACCGTAGAGCTTGTGGGGATCGGCCACCGAGAAGTCCCCCCCGGCAGATCGGCCAGCGCGCTGCTCTCGAACCCCTGGCGATGCAACCGCCACTCGCTGC
>DCUI01000168.1 GCA_002327785.1 Phycisphaerales bacterium UBA2218 | reverse complement strand
TGCTCGTGTATATCGATTTTCTTTGCAGTCGCCATGCAGGGACATGGCGTACCCCCCTTTTATACTTTTCGGTGTTTTGTGCACCTAAGGTGCAATGCTCCCGCCGTTACTTGAACCTAAGGTGCAGAAAACACCACCAATTATTGCAGCAACCGGACCGCGGGTTGCCGAAAAGAAACCACAACTCCATGTGAACGTCTTCAATGCCCGCTGCACGAGAGCACACCTCGTCGAAGGGGGGAAAGCGTGTAGAGTCGCGACATGACGCGGTGGTTTAAGTGGAGCCTATCCGGATACGTATACAGTACGCAGTCCTGAGTACCTCGCGGCCGTTTATGGCGACCGCCCGACTGTCCTGGAACTGGAACACTACCGCAGAATCCGTGAATTGGGCAACTGGCTCGGTCGGCCGCAATCCTCCCTCGCAAAACACGGTGGCGGCAAAACGGGCCCTGATTTCCTGCTGGAGGCCCTCAACATTCTGCATGCGACCTACATCGGTTATCACGGGTTCGCCGACGTCTGGCTGAAGGAGAACCGCGATCTCCCGAAGGAACTGCTCAACCATGGATGCCCCGCTACACGGGACAGATCTTCGCGGAATACTACAGCCTGCAACTGCCCGCCTCCCTGAAGGCGGAGACCTATGCGCTCGGACTGAAACTGCATTACCCCGGCGAGGAACGTGACGCTCGGCTGGCGCTGAGCTCATCCTTGCTCAATGAACAAAGCTACTACAGGCTGGGCTCTGTGCAGGTGATTGACAGGCCCTAGGACGCAGGGTATCCTAGAGAGCGTGTCTGAACGAATGCCCGTGTGAACTGTCGTCCCGCATAGAACACGGAGAGAAGCACCTATGACAAGACCCGCTGGCGCCGCCATATCACTTTTCGTCCTCCTCCTGTTTCTTCAGGGCGCTCCGCAGGCCGCCCAACACAGCCAGGAGATTGAGCTTTTCGAGGGCGAGGGATTCTGGGGCGGATGCGTCACCGACGGGCGGTTCATGCCATTCGGAGGAGAGTCCTTTACCAGGGATCTCTACGGGGATACGCGAGGCAATCAAGCCCAGCCCCTGCTGATCTCGGATCGAGGCCGGTATGTGTGGTCAGAGGAGCCATTCGCATTCTCCTTCTCAGGCCGCACTCTGAAAGTGACGTCTGGCCACGCTGAGATCAAGACCGGTCGCAACGGGGATACCCTGCGCGAGGCTTTCCAGTATGTCAGTCGCACGTTCTTTCCGGGCAACGGGCAAATCCCCGACGAGTTGCTCTTCACCAGGCCGCAGTACAATACCTGGATCGAGCTCATTTACGACCAGCGGGAGGACCGCATCCGCCAATACGCCCGCGACATCATCGACCATGGTTTCCCGACGGGCGTGCTGATGATCGACGACAATTGGCAGGAAGACTACGGGATCTGGGATTTCCATCCCGGCCGGTTCTCCAACCCCAGAGCCATGATGGACAGCCTGCACGAGCAGGGATTCAAGGTGATGCTGTGGATCTGTCCCTACTTCAGTCCGGATTCCGAGCCCTTCCGCCTGGCGAACCGGAAGGGCTATTTCCTCAAGGACGAATCCGGCGGGGCGTACATCGCGAAATGGTGGAACGGGCACAGCGCATCGCTGGATCTGACGAATCCCGCGGCGGTGGCGTGGTTCCAGACGAAGATGACCCGCCTGGTGGACGAGTACGGAGTCGACGGTTTCAAGCTCGATGCCGGTGACGCAGACAGCTACAAGGATCCGGCCATCAAGGCCATGAGGGATGCGACGCCGAACGTTCATTCAGAGTTGTGGGCTCGGCTGGGCCTGCCCTATCGGCTCAACGAGTATCGGGCGTGCTGGAAATGCGCTGGCCTGCCCCTGGCCCAGCGTCTGCGGGATAAAGGACACACTTGGCAGGACCTGCGGCAACTCATCCCGGATGCCCTGGCGCTGGGATTGATGGGATATGCCTACACCTGTCCCGACATGATCGGCGGCGGCGAGTATTCGTACTTCTACGACAATCCCGACAAGCCGCTCGATGAGGAACTCATCGTCCGGTCGGCCCAGTGCTCGGCGCTGATGCCCATGATGCAGTTCTCCGTCGCGCCTTGGCGAGTTCTAAGCGAAGAGAACATGGGAATCTGTCGCCGAATGGCCGAGCTGCACGTCCGGCTGAGCCCCGAGATCCTGGCCCTGGCCCGAGCCTCTTCCGGAACCGGGGAACCCATCATCCGGCCGCTGGAGTACGCGTACCCTCATCGAGGCTACGCCGGGATCAAGGATCAGTTCCTGCTCGGCGACGGCATTCTCGTGGCCCCGGTGCTGGAGAAAGGGGCTCGCGGGCGCAAGGTGGCCATTCCGCCGGGGACCTGGGCCGGCGACGACGGTTCCGAGGTGACCGGGCCCTGCGAAATCGAGATTGGTGTGCCGCCGGCGCGTCTGCCCTGGTATCGGTTGACGCCCGCGAACTGACCCTCTCAACTCGTTTGTCTGAGGAGCCTCTTGTGATCGTTGATTTCCGTGATACAGGGGATCACATCGATGGAACAGACACGTCCCAACATCGCGGAGTCTGGCCTTTTTTCGTGAGGTCATTCCGGTAATAGAGAACATGCCGACAACCGGATGTATGTGGTGGAAACCGGTGCCCTGGTGCCCGCACAAAGTCCAACCGTCTCGGGCGGACATGGTGGCGGCATTGCGAAAGGTATTGTGGCAGCATCGAATAACCCTCAACTCGATGTCGTGGCCCAGAGTTCAACGCTTGTTCGAGACTGTCTCTTCTGCCCTCTCCGGGGCCGCATGAAATAGCTCAACAGGGTGGAGACGAGTGAACACAGGCGCATCGGTACATATCGTGTTGTGGCTGCTGGCGAGTGCTTCTGCCGCCGCTCCTGCTCGCCAACTTCTGGCCGGCTCGGCAAGCTGCCGTCAGTGCCATGAGTCGTTCTATGAGCTCTGGGCTCCGTCACATCACGGTCTGGCGATGCAGCCGTACACATTCGAATTCGCCGGGCGAAACTTGGCGGCGCAAAAAACATCGATGAAGATCGGCAGACATGAATACCTCGCGTGCGTTGGACGCGGCGAAGGCTGGGTCCTCGAACGCGGGCCGGATGGCGAGAAGCAGTACCGGATCGCGCACGTGATGGGCGGCAAGAATGTCTACTATTTCCTGACCCCGATGGAGCGAGGTCGCCTGCAGACTCTGCCCGTGGCCTTCGACGTGCGGACGAAGGAATGGTTCGACACCGCCGCCAGCGGCGTGCGTCACTTTCCCGGGACCGCGGCCGATACGCCTGTGCACTGGACCGACCCGATGTACACCTTCAATACATCTTGTCACGGCTGCCATGTGAGCCAGTTGTCCACGAACTATGATCTGAAGACGGACACCTATCGCACCACGTGGGCCGAGCCGGGCATCAACTGCGAGTCGTGCCATGGTCCCGCTCAGGAACACGTCCGCGTCTGTCAGGCCGCGCCGGAGGGACAGGCGCCACAGGATCTCAAGATCGTTCGCACGAAGCCCTTCTCACCGGAGCAGATCAATTCCATGTGTGGATCGTGCCACGCCAAGATGAGTCCCGTGAGCGCCTCGTTCCAGCCGGGCGACCGGTTCTTCGACCACTTCGATCTGACGACCCTGGAACACCCGGACTTCTACCCGGACGGCCGCGACCTGGGCGAAAACTACACGATGACCACATGGCGGATGAGCCCCTGCGTCAAGAGTGGCAAGCTCGATTGCATGCACTGTCACACATCCAGCGGACGCCATCGATTCAGGGAAGTGGCGAACCCGAACGCCGCGTGCCTCCCATGCCACCAGGAGAGAGTGGAGAATGCGGCGGCACACACGCACCACGAGGTCAACAGCGCGGGGAACCGGTGCATTGCGTGTCATATGCCCATGACCGATTTCGCGCGCATGGCCCGCACCGATCATTCCATGCGTCCACCCACGCCAGCGGCCACGCTCAAGTTCAAATCCCCCAACGCGTGTAACCTTTGCCATGACGACAAGGACGCGACATGGGCCGATCAGCAGGTAGGACAATGGCATCGCCGTGACTATCAGAGCCCGATTCTGGGGCAGGCCGGCTTGGTGGACTTCCTCCGGCGGGGTGACGGGAGCCGGTTGGATGCGACCCTGGCATACATCGGCTCCAAGGAGCGGGATGAGATCTTCACCGCCTCGTTGATTCGACTACTTCACCGTTGCGAGTCGCAGGCCAAGTGGCCTGTCCTGATCGAAGCCCTTCAGGAAGATCCATCGCCACTCGTGCGTGCGGCGGCGGCGCAGGCTGTGGAGGGCTACATTACGCCGGAATCATTGAAGGCATTGGCCAGAGCGACCACCGACGGATACCTCCTGGTCCGCGTGCGCGCAGCGTCCGCTCTGGCGGCCATCCCAACCGAGCGTCTGCCGGCGGAGCATCGGGAGGCGGTCGTACGGGCCATGACAGAGCTTCTGGAGGCGCTCGGCGCCCGTCCTGACGACTACGCGTCTCACTACAATCTCGGCAATCTCCACATGCAGCGAATGGACTACGAGAAGGCGCTAACGGCATATCTGAATGCAATTCACCTGCGGCCGGATTTCGTGCCGCCTCATGTGAACCTTGCCTTCGTGCATAATGTCCGCGGTGAGAACGACGAGGCCGCCGCCTCCCTCCGCAGGGCCATTGCCCTCGATCCGAACGATCCGATTGTCCATCTGAACCTCGCGATGCTCCTGGGCGAGATGAACCGCCCGGAAGAGGCGGAGCAGGCCTTCCGCAGAACGCTGGAACTCGACCCGAACTCCGCGCCGGCGGCATACAATCTCGGCGTAATGTTGGCCTCGGACCGGCCTTTCGAATCGTTGCGATGGTGCCGGAAGGCCTACCAGTTGCAGCCTCAGGAGGGCAAGTACGGCTATACATACGCTTTCTTCCTCCGCCAACGGCGCGAGATCGGCGAGGCCGTGCGAGTTCTCAAAGAGATGCTCCGTCGAGGCGTACCCTACAGCGATGCCTACGTGCTGCTCGGGGAGATCCACATCGAACAGGGAGAATGGGACGAAGCGGCAGGCGTGTATCGATCCGCGTGGAACAACGATCGCCTGACGCCCAGTGAACGGGAGGCCTTCAGACGGATGCTACAAAGGCTGGAGCAAGGATACTGAGCGATCTGCGCGAAGCGCGGGACGAGCCCATCACCGGCGCGGCGCCAGACAGGATGCCGCCCGACTTCACCGCCGCACTGGGCCGCCAGCACGTCCGCCCGCGTTTCACCATATCCAATGAAGACCTGGAGAATCCGGCATCCTATTCCGGCGCATCCCATGCTGCACAGGGCACTCTGTTGTTGCGTGGACTGCATTCGGCAGGTAGTATGGAGATGATAAGAAGGAAGAAGCCAGCTCATGAGAATACGTGCCGCAATCTGCGTCGATCACACTTCTGGAGCCAAGGGACATGAGAAGAACGATCCTGCTCGCCGTCATCGCACTGCTGTTGCTGCCACCCGCTGTGTTGGCGGCCNNGTCATCATCAACATCGATGATCTCGGCTATGCCGATATCGGTTCATTCGGATCCACGCTCAACCGTACGCCCAACCTTGATCGGATGGCGGCGGAGGGCCGGCGGTTGACTTCGTTCTACGCCGCACCGGTCTGTTCACCCTCGCGGGCGGCACTCATGACCGGCTGTTACCCGAAGCGCGCACTGCCGATTCCGCACGTGCTCTTTCCGGGCAATGATGTCGGTCTGTCTCCTTCGGAAGTCACCGTCGCGGAAGTGGTGAAGTCGGCCGGGTATGCCACGGGCATCGTCGGGAAGTGGCATCTTGGCGATCAACCGGAGTTCCTGCCGACTCGGCAGGGATTCGACGAGTGGTTTGGTCTGCCCTATTCGAACGACATGGGCCCTGCATCCGACGGCGTCAAGAGCAGCTTCGGCGATCCGTTGCCGGCCGGGCCGGAGAATCCCCAGCCGCCGCTGCCGCTGATGCGAGGAGAGACGGTGGTGCAGCGGGTCCTGGCGGTGGATCAGACCCAACTAGTCACGCGATACACGGAGGAGGCACTGCGGTTCATTCAGGCCCACAAGGACGAGCGCTTCTTCCTCTACCTTGCACATAACGCGGTGCACTTTCCGCTGTATCCGGGAGACCGGTTCCGGGGCAAATCCAATAACGGCCTGTACGGGGACTGGGTCGAGGAAGTGGATTGGAGCGTGGGGGAGGTGCTCAACGCCCTGCGGACGCAGGGACTGGCGGAAAAGACGCTCGTCCTGTTCGTGAGCGACAACGGCGGCACGTCTCGCGCGGTGAACCGTCCGCTGCGGGGCCACAAAGGCTCCACATGGGAAGGCGGGGTGCGCGTGCCGGCGATTGCCTGGTGGCCGGGCAGGGTGCCCGCAGGGACCTCCAGCGACGCGATCTGCGGCATGTTCGATATTCTGCCCACATTCGCAGGTCTTACGGGGGCCCCGATTCCCGCCGACCGGACGCTCGACGGCGCGGACGTCCGCTCGATTCTCATGGGCGATGCCGGCGCACCCGGACCGCACCCGGTGTTCTACTACTATCGGGGTCTGAACCTGGAAGCGGTGCGGGAGGGCGAGTGGAAACTCATGCTGCCCACTGCCGCCAACGCCGGCGGGAAGGCCAAAGCACGTGAAGAGAGCGAAAGCAAGGCCCGCCTCTTCAATCTCAAGACGGATATCGGTGAAAATACGGACGTGGCCGCCCAGCACCCAGAGATCATCGCGAGACTGGAGAGACTCATCGCGAAGGCGAACGACGACCTCGGCGCCAGGGGCATCGGGCCTGGCGTGCGTCCCCTGGGCAAAGTGGCGAATGCCCAGCCGCTCATTGGCCACGATGGGAAAGTCCGGTCAGACTTGGAAGCGGAGTCTGAATCCTCCGTTGGCGAGAAGCCGAAGGAACAGAAAGCGAAGGCACAGACCAAAGGAAAGGACGGAAGATGAAGGCGAATTCCCGCGCCCTGTGGATACTGGGGCTTGTGTTGGCTGTTGGCGGTGTGGCCGCGAGGGCATCAGTCCCCAAAAGCATACCTGACGCCGTCACTGCGAGCCGACCCAACGTTCTTTTCATCCTGTGCGACGACCTGCGGCCGGATGCACTCGGCTGCTACGGGGCCAGGCACGTCACGACGCCTCACATCGACAGCTTGGCGGCCCGCGGCGTGCGTTTCGCAAATGCATTTTGCACTACGTCGCTGTGTTCGCCGAGCCGGGCCAGCATTCTCACCGGCCTCTATGCACACCGGCACGGGGTGCGCGATAACTTCACCGAGTTGCCCACTACGCTGCCGCACTGGCCCGGCCGGCTGCGCGAGCAGGGATATACGACGGCCTACATCGGCAAGTGGCACATGGGCGAGGAGAATGACGAGCCGTGACCGGGTTTCGACTGGTTCGTCACACATAAGGGACAAGGCAAGTACTTCGATACGGAATGGAACGTGAACGGGCTGCGCCGCGATGCACCCAAGGGTTACTATACGCACGTTGTCACCGACTACGCGCTTGACTGGCTCCGGCAGTGTGAGCGGGACAGGCCGTGGGTCCTGTGCCTGGGCCACAAGGCGCCGCATTCCTTCTACTTCCCCGAGGAGAAATACGCGCATGTCTTTGACGATGTCCGCGTACCCTATCCGGATACTGCTTTTGCCCTCGACGGCAAGCCCGCGTGGATTCGCCAGCGGTTGCGGACCTGGCACGGTATCTATGGACCGTTGTTCGACTGGCGCAAGAACTTTCCCGACGACCGCCCCGAGGCAGTGAAGGACTTTGAAAACATGGTACACGCGTACTGGGGTACCGTGCTCAGTGTGGATGACAGCGTCGGGCGACTCGTCGCCTATCTGCGCGAGAACGGCCAATTGGAGAACACGATCGTTGTCTTCATGGGCGACAACGGTCTGCTGGAGGGCGAGCACGGCATGGTGGACAAGCGGACAATGCACGAGCCGAGCATTCGCATCCCGCTCATCGTTTCGGGGCCGTACCATCCGGCCGGCAGGACAGTCACACAACAGGTCCTGACGGTGGACATCGCGCCCAGTCTGCTGGATGTGTGCGGCGCGCCGCCGCTCGCAGACATACAAGGCAGGTCCTGGAAGAAACTGGTCGACGCAGGTGATCCCGACTGGCGCACCGCGTGGTTCTATGAGTACAACTACGAGAGGCAGTTTCCGTACACGCCAAACGTACGTGGTATCCGCGCGGACGAGTGGAAGTACATCCGCTATCCGACCGGCGACAGCACGCCGGACAAGCACTTGCCGGAGTTGTACCACCTTTCCGACGATCCGGAGGAGCGCCACAACCTGGTGGCCGATCCGAAGTTCGCGTCCACGCGTCGGCAGATGGAAACCAGACTCGCTGACCTGCTGGCCGCCACCGGTCTGGCCAATGGACAAGACACGATGCCGATCGACGAAGGCGTCAAGACGGAGTTGCCGAACCCGAAGATTCGGTAGAGCCGCACTTCCCCAAAGAAAGGAACCACATGAACCAGAGCGTACTTTGTGGCGTCATCGCCATGTGGACCACGGTGGGATTAAACGCGGAATCGACTCCGCAAGCCAACCAGGTCAGGCCCAACATTGTCTATTTTCTCGTAGACGACCTGGGATATGCGGACGTTGGTTTCATGGGCAGTCGCGACGTTCGCACGCCCAGTATCGACCGACTGGCGAGAGAAGGCGCTGTGCTCAGCTCGTTCTATGTGCAGCCGGTTTGCTCACCCACACGCTCGGCCCTGATGACAGGGCGCTACGCGACGCGGACGGGGGTATACAGTGTCGTACGTCCGGGCGCACCGTGGGGGCTGCCGCTGGGGGAACGCACGTTGCCGCAGGCGCTGCGCGAGGCGGGCTACACGACGGCCATCTGTGGAAAGTGGCATCTGGGCGAGTTCCAGCCCGAGTACATGCCGACGCGCCGCGGCTTTGACCATCAGTACGGCCACATGTTTGGCGCTCTGGATTACATCCCCCACATTCGCGACGGGAAGCACGACTGGTACCGTGACGACAAGCCCCTGCAGGAGGAAGGCTATACGACGCGCCTGATTGCGAGAGAGGCCTGCCGGCTCATTCGCGCGCAGCCGACCGACAAGCCGCTGTTCCTCTACATTCCCTTCAACGGTGTCCACTCCCCGTATCAGGTGCCCGAGGAGTACCGCAAGGCGTATCCCCATCTCTCCGGCAACCGACAGACGATGGCGGCAATGCTCTCCGCGGTGGACGAAGCCATCGGGCAAATCACGGCCGCCCTGGAGGAGAGGGGTCTGCGGGAGAACACCCTCATCATCTTCTCCAGTGACAATGGCGGTCCGGCTCCCGGTCGAGTATCCCGGAACATACCGCTCCGTGCGGGCAAGGGCACGATCTACGAGGGTGGCATCCGTGCGTGTGCGTTCGCGACCTGGCCCGGCCACGTCCCCGCCGGTACGACTATCAGCGAACCGATGCATGCCGTGGACTGGTATCCCACGCTGCTGAAAGTCGCCGGCGCGCCGCTCGAACAGAAACTGCCGCTTGACGGTCTCGACGTGTGGCCCGTGCTCACGCAGGGCGCCAAGTCGCCGCACGATGCCATCCTGCTGGCGGGGACGTCGCCGTCGCAGATGGCCCTCCGCATGGGCGACTGGAAACTCCGGGTTGACGCGGGCGATTGGAATCCTGCCGGTGTTGACTGGTCTACCGCCCGGGTGGAACTCTACAACCTTGCCGAGGACATCGGCGAATCGAAGGACCTTGCCGCGTCGCAACCGCAGAAGGTAAAGGAGATGCGGGATCGCCTCGCCGTCTTCCTGAAGGATGCGGTACCACCGGGGCAGGAGGCTGCGTCGAAAGCCACAGGACGCAGGACAGGGGCACAACAACAGTAATGCTCCCAGAGGGAAACAGGCTGAAGGAGGACCGAAGAATGAGAGCTACACGCGTGAAGAGCGACTCGATGGCGCTGGTATTGACCGTCTGTGCCGGCTTGGCGGTCCTTCCCGAGCGAGCCTTTACCGCCGCCCTGCTGCCGGACACGACGAAGATGAACGTCCTGTTCATCCTCGTCGAGGACTGGAGTGCGAACACGCCGGGCTGCTACGGCAATCCCATCTGCAAGACGCCGAACCTCGACCGCTTCGCCACCAGTGCCATCCGCTTCGATTCCGCGTATGTGCAGGCGGTCTGCTGCAATCCCTCGCGCAGTTCGTTCCTGACCGGACTGCGCCCGCTCACGAGCCGAGTCTGGAACAATGGTCAAGAGATGGACAAGAGCCTGCCGCCCGGGACGGTCACCCCTCCCGAGATGCTCAAGAAAAGCGGGTTTCACACCGCGGTCATCGGCAAGTTCTTCCACACGGTCGAGTACGCCGAGAAACAACTGCTGGCCTTTGACCGGATTGAGAGTTACGGCAAGCCGCCGGGATGGGAAGGACCCGGTCCCATCCTGAAGTTTCCACCGGTCAAACGCGCCCCGAGGGACCCCGCGCCCAAGGACAAGAACAGCAAGGAATACCGCGAATGGCGAGCCCGCAACTCTGATCGCTACGGAGATTCGGGCCTGGTGCCCGAAGAAGAGGGCGACTATCGCAACGCACAAATCGCCTGTGCCCTGCTGAAGGAGTTTGCGCAAACAAAGAAGCGGTTCTTCCTGTCGGTTCATCAGTCGCGCCCGCACACGCCACTCATCGCCCCGAAGAAGTACGTCGATATGTACGACCCTGCGCAGATCCCCGACCCGCCCGCACCGCCCGTGGTCGAGGAAAGCCTCTATCCGCGGAGACTCACCGTTGGCAACCCGGACATCTTCATCAGACGGCAGCCGACGCCCCGCCAGGCGAAGGAGGCCATTGCCGCCTACTATGCCTGTGTGAGTTTCGTGGACAGCAACATCGGCATGGTCCTCGATGAATTGGAGAGGCAGGGCCTCGCGGGCAACACCATCGTCTTCATAATGGGCGACCACGGCTTCCATCTGGGCGATCATGGATTCTGGTCGAAGTACTCAATGCTCGAAAGCACGCGGCGGGCTCCGCTGTGGGTGCGCGTGCCGGACGGGCCGGCCAACGGCCAGGTGTGCCGCGAGTTCGTGGAGTTCGTCGACCTCGTGCCCACCGTCGGCGAACTTGTGGGTCTTGACCTGCCCAGCAACCTCGAGGGGCTGAGTTTCGCACCCCTGCTGGCGAATCCAAGTTTACCCTGGAAGAAAGCGGTGTTTCTCGTGGAGAACGAGAGCAACCAGGTCGTTCGCACCCGGGGATTCAGCTACATGGAATTCGGGAAAGGGCCGGTTCCCGCCGCACTCTTCGACCTGGAAAAGGACCCCTGGGAGACGCTGAATCTGGCCGATGATCCCGCCTACGCGCAGACGCGGCAAGAGATGGCCCAACTGCTAAAGGCCGGTTGGAAGGCTGCGCTGCCCGATTCGATCGCGTCGAAGTAGAGACGCAGGCAACCGTTTCATCGAGAAGCATCTGCAAACATGAAAGGAGTAGGCCACGACGACAGGAGTCTTCGCGAAGTCCTACGGCGCCAGGATGACGGTGATAGCGCTGACCTTGTGTATCCTCAACCAAGTTGGGGCCGCACAGCCCCAGGCGAAAGCGCCGCCCTCACCGCCTCCCAACATCCTTATCATTCTTGCCGACGACCTGGGCTATGGCGATGTGCGGTGCTGCAATCGGCAGCGAGGGAAAATCCCCACGCCGAGCATCGACCGGCTCGCCGCCGAGGGGATGTGTTTCACAGACGGGCATTCATCCTCGGGGGTATGCTCTCCGTCACGATAGACGTTGCTCACCGGCCGCTATCATTGGCGGTCGCGACTGCAAAAGGGGATTGTGCCGGTGTGGGGTGCCCCGCTCATCGCGCCGGACCGCCTTACGGTGGCCGGCCTGGCCCAGCGGCACGGCTATCGCACCGCGTGCATCGGCAAGTGGCACCTGGGCCGCGACTGGCCGATCACAGAAGAACAGCGAAAGTATTTCACCGACCTCGGCGGCAAGCCCGGCAGCGGTGGTGACGTGTCCGTTACTGTCACCGAAGCACAGCGTGCCGCTTGGACGGACATCTTCTCTCGCCCCATCGCCGGCGGGCCGACCACGCGTGGCTTTGATGAGTACTTCGGCACGGGCGTGCCCAACTGGCCGCCATACTGTTTCATCGAGAACGACCGCACCGTCGGCATCCCGACCGAACTGCTACCGGCGGAGAAGCTGGCACAGAACCAAGCCAGCCTGCAAGGCCCGGCGTTCGCCGGCTGGCAGCTCGAAGCCATTCTCCCGACGATCTGTAATCGTGCGACGGACTTCATTCGTGGTCAGGCTGCCGCAAGACAGCCGTTCCTGCTCTACCTGCCGCTTGCGTCACTGAGCCACTCGTCGAGTTTCTTCAGGCCGGTACCGCTGTGCTCGGCGTTGCCCGGATAAGCTATGAAATTGGAGCCTCCAAGGTAAGGTAGCTGTCCAATACGTGGTCGTTGCGTGAACGCCACAAGACCCTTTGCCCCGGAGACCCCATGAACGACAAGTATATCGGTTTCGACATCGACTGCAACAAGACCTGTGCCTGCGTCGTGCAGCAGGGACACAAGGACCAGTACGCCACCCTGGCGACTGACCTGACCCAGATGAAACAGTACCTGCAACAACAGAAACAAGACGGCAGCCGCGTGCACCTGACCTTCGAGATCAGCGGCGAGGCCGGCTATCGGCACGACGCCCTGGGCCCGCATGTCGATACCCTGACCGTCTCGAATCCTCACAAGATGACCTGGATCTACCGCACGAGCAAGAAGAACGATCGGATCGACTGCCGCAAGCAGGCGGTCCTGCTGAGCATCGGGGAAGTGCCCACAGTCCACATCCCCCCGCACGCCGTGCGGCAATGGCGGGTGACGATCCAGCAGCGACGCGTCCTGGTCAACCGGATCGTCTCGGTCAAGAACCGCATCCGCGCGTTGCTCAAGGGCAACGGCCTGACCCAGGCGCGGCACAAGGGCAGTTGCTGGAAGATCGAGAACATCGAGTGGATGAAGCAGCAGGCGCAGGACTGGTCCGAGGTGACCGCGGAACAGTTCTGGCGAGTGCACCTGGCGAATCTGCTGGAGGAACTGAAGCTGCTGGGCGGCCAGCTCAAGCAGGTGACGATCTATCCAGATCATTACCTGGACAGCCAGCCGGGCGGCGTCTTGCTGAGGAGCATTCCCGGGGTGGGTCCTCGCACGGCGGAGGCGATCCTGGCCTATACGGATGAAGTCGGACGGTTCAAGCGTTCCAAACAGTATGCGGCGCACTTCGGGCTGACCCCCAAGCTCGACGAGAGCGGCCAGACCCGTCGGCTGGGCCAGATCAGCAAGGAAGGTCCATCGGTGGTTCGCTGGCTGCTGGTGGAGAGCACCTGGCGGGTGATCCAGAAGAGCCCGGCGATCAAGGCGTTCTATGAACGAATCGTCGGGGGACAGAACCAGCGGAAGAAGACGGCGGTGGTGGCGACGGCCCGTAAGCTCGTGACGATCATGCGGGCGATGTTGCAAACCGGCGAGCCGTTCAATGAGGAACTGGTGTCGAAAGCGAAGAAGAACAACAAGAACGGACCAGACCAGCAGGCGGTGAATCCGCAGAACAACTAAAGATCGATAGATTGCAGACCCGATGGTTGGCCTGATTCCGAGAGTATCCTGAGTGAAGTATTGCCGCCAGCTTGCCGGATGGCGTCCCAGAGAATAGGAACTCTCCTCTGTAGGAAGCCTCATGAGCCGTCCACGAGACGAGCCCGAATAGGAGCGTAGGCCGCCCGCCGTTGGGTTATTGAAGAAGAAGTGGAAGCCTCTGGTTCCCCTCGTCCCCTCAGCTTCAGGCGAAGGGGCCGAGACGAACCAGAGGCAGTGGAAAAAGAAATGTCCTGAAGAAGCGCACAGACCCTTGCGGGGCTCCAATTCATAGGATTCATAGGATGCTTCACCACCTCGGCTTGGCTGGCAAGCAGGCTCTTGACGGCCTGCTGGTAGCCGCCGGTGTTTGGCAGTGCCGCCGTTGCGCCATTCTGGGCGCCGCGGGGGAGACCGATGGTTGCTGTTGCGGGAAGGCAGCCGATGATGCACTGTTTCATTCGGTTCATTGTCATGGCTCCGGATGTTGGGGTAAGTGTTGCAGGGGAGTTGGGTTGTCAACGAGTGGTTCGCCTCCTTCACTTGGGCTGATAGTGGTTCTTTCCCAGAATCTCGGATCGTTTCAGGATATCGACTGCCTCCTTGGCCTCCTCCATCCTTCGATATCCGCACTCGCGGGGTAAACCCAGATTGGATAGTCGTTTCGGTACTTGGTCCCTTCGATGGCCAGTGTGACGGTCAGTTTCTGCGGCGCGGCGACACTAGACAGCGGCAACGCAAAAATGTCGACCTCGAAGACCTTCCCCTGCTCGATGGTGACCGGGTTAAACGCATTGCCGGCAACTTCTCTGCCGCTGCTGTCTGTGACCGTCCAGGTAACCAGCGCGTCGCGGAGATCCACTGGACCGTAATGGGCCAACTGCACCCGCCCGATGAACGTTTCATCGGTCGTCCAGGTGTACTGCTTCATCCGCAGCAGCGGCACGGTCTCGCAGCAGAATTGTCGCCACTGCTCAGGTCCGATGATCCCCTTGGACTCCATGAACACGTTGAGCATGCCGACCAGCGCCGTGCCCGGACCACGCCCGTGAACTTGGGGATGTCGCGGAAATCCGGATAGACCTGGAACTGTCCCGTCTCATGCCCAATCAAGGGCACCGGGATTCCACGGATCGATTCGCTGTAATCGACCATCGTCGAAGGTGAATGCGATTCGATATGGGGATCCGGAAGGCTGTCCAGCGCAAAGGAGCCGCGCAGCGGACGCGCGTCCTTTTCCACTTTGGCGATCACCCAGAAGTCGTCGCCCTCGGCCGTGGTTTCGAGCGTGAGATCGAGACGGAGCGAGGCCGGATGAAACTCGTCCCAGAGCGGCACATCGTCACCTGGTTCGTAGGTGAATTCGAAACGGTCTCCCGCCCAGCGGCCCTCACCGGGAACGCCTGCCTCTTGAAGGCCACCGGCTTGGCCACATTGTGGCTCTCGCACCGGACCGTGATCACTCCTGAAACCTTCCTGCCCGTAGTATTTCCGACCTTCGCACGAACGATAGCCGCCTTTGTAGTCGCGTTTGGATAGACCTGCACGTCTTGCAGCCAGACCGAGTCCGTCGCCCGAAGTTCCATTCTGCCGAGGACGCCGTTCTAGTTGGTCTGCGTCCGCTCATCCACTGCATGGGACGGACCGACCGGTGGCAACTTGGCGTTGTCGACCACAACCGTAATGGTACGCGCACCCGGCGTCATCGCCCTGGTCACATCAAAGATCTGCGGGGCGCTGAGCGTGTCGTCCCAGCCGCAAAACGTCTCGTCAACCCACACCCGTGTATTCTTGGTGCGTTCGAGCACCAGCGTGATACGTTTCCCGGCCCAGGAGTCGGGAATCATCACCTCACGCTGATACCAAGCCGGGCCCTTCCAGTACCAGACGCGGGAGAGCCGGTCGTCGCGGCGTTCATCCAGCTTGATGCCCTTGTGGTTCTCATCGGTAGTGCCGGGCAGCCGGACCGTGTCATCCAGCATTTGGGCAAACCAGCGTTGTTCAACGCCGACGTCGTTTGGATCCAGAGCGAAACGCCACGTCCCAACCAGTGGGATCATCCGTTCCGTCGTCGACGGCCTGCCCACGCAGAGTGTTTCCACGCAGTACACGACGCTGGTGTCGGCAAGAACGCAGGTAAGACAGATCGATAGAGGGCCAACGATTAACAGAAACGGGCGGGACGTCGATTTCATCTGCAAGTCTCCACAGAGGACGCGTGCTGCCAGGCTTCAGCCCCCTGTCTATCCGAAAAACCTATCCTCCTTGCCGTCGCAGGATTCCGGCGAACTCGCTGCACCCCGTCCATTCTGCACAAAGAAGGTTCTCCCGTGGAACCGCCTGAGTGCCTACTATCGCCTGTCTGTTGTGATCTCGATAGCCACCTCCTGTTGTGCGGGCAGCGTGACGACAAGACAGTCCTTGCTATTGCCTCCTGCTACAAGGGCGTCGCCTTCGTTCACGGTGAAGTAGGTTATATCCCAAGGAAGATCCAGCGTGACCCTCTGTTTCCGGGGCGTCTTGAGATTTGCCAAGACCTTGCCGGGAGACCACTGGAGGCTTCTTATCTCGATTTGGCCGCGGCACAGGACGCCTTCTATCGTTCCGGCGGACCAAGCCCTTGGCAGCGCGGGCAGCAACTGAATTCTCCCCGGCTCCGAAGCCACCAGCATTTTGATGATCACGGCCGGCATACCACCACTGATGTCCATGTTGAACAACGAGCGGTGATTATGCATCGAGGCTAGATTGTTCAGCCAGAATCGATTCACCAGATGCTTGAGACAATGGTACGCGAGTTCCCCTTCCCCGAGACTGGCGGCTGCCTGGCCGAGTTGCACCAATCCGAATGACATGAACCCACGCTGGTTGTTCTTCCAGTGCTGGTCGAGTTTGTACTCAATGCTCTTGCGAAATGCCGCTCTCAGTTCAGGCCTCTGTGCGATCTCTTCAGGCATGCCGTCAAACAATGGGTACAGTTGTGAGGAATGACGGTGGCTATCCCGGTTCTCAAGCCGTGGTGTCAACCACTCCTTGATGATGCCGCGGTCATCAATCATGTACTCCGGCATCTTCGCAAGCATCTCCTCCCAGAGCAGAATCTTGTCCCCGTTGCGGCCGATTTCACGGGAGGCGGCAATCGTGTTGCGAAGCAATTCCTTGGCGACGGCGACGTCCATAGTGGCATTGAATGACGCTTGCGAATCTGAGTTGCCAGGCGTGTTCTCCGGCGACTGAGTTGGCGAAAAGACCCACTTTCCGTCTGGCCCCTCGTACAGGTAATCCTCGAAGAACGCAACTGCCTTCTCCATGAATGGAAGGGCATGATGGTCGAGGAATTCACGGTCTCCCGTGTAAAGGTAGTAGTCGTAGAAGAAATGCGCAGCCCAGCCGGCTCCGCCCACCCACATGCCACCGGCGAAGTCGGGGTTCAGAGCGTTATTGAAACCATGGGTCGTCGAGCGCGATGGCAGTACGATGCCGCGGGCCCCGAACAGGTGCTTCGCATTGATTTCGAGCCACGGGACGATCGACTCGATGTACGACGTATAGGCCAGCATCAGTTCCGGCATGTTGCCCATCAGGTTGGCGGCGATGGCCGAGGGCACATTGCCGTTGTGGGTGAAGTCGCTGGCCCAGCCGGGAACATATGTTCCGCCCCAGAGTCCCTGGAGAGTGGGAGGCAACTCGCCGGTACTGGAGATGATGTTATAGCGACCGGCATCGAACTCTTTTTCGATCAGCGCCCGGTTCATCTCCTCGTAGCTCGACAGCTCCAACAACTCCTCCGTGGTCCGCCCACGGTCCGCACCGCCACCCAGGTCCAACCGCATGCGATTGAACATCTCGCCGTGCATCCTGGCATGGCGGCCCAAAAGGTCGGCATAGTCAGCAGGAAGTTCCTCAAGCGAGCGCTTCATTTCCTCCATCACCGACTTCGCTGGATCGTAGAGCAGACGGATGTCGACGAACAGCAGGATGCGGTCTGCCCCGGCAACATGAAGCACACCATCGTCCTGCGGCTTGCTCGTTCCCCCCATTGCCACGACTCGCGCGCAACTCTCCAAGGCGTGGATGCTGCCCGGGTAGGCCTTGGTGAACCGGTTGCTGTAGGTCAGCCAGGAGTCCCCCGCCGTGCTCTTGATATCGGACACGTGTTCCTTGAAGACTTGGTCAGAGCGCTTGTTGACGTCGGAATCCGCATTGAACTCGTCGCTTGGTTCCCGCGGTTCCAGCGCGAGCCGGCAATCGAGAGCCCCTTTGGGCGCGGTGAGCAGCAGCACGGCCACGCCGGCTGCACGGGAGACGAACATGCGACGCTCGAAGACACCTCGGTCGTCCACCCAGTGGACCGTCACCTCGCCGGTCTGAAAATCCACTGACCGGGCGTAGTGGCGGATCTCCCCTTTCGCCTGCATGCGAATCATGAGGTCAAAAGCCGGAACGTAGTAGTCCGGGTACATGAAGCCGTCTTGTCCTGACAGATTGAATTGGAGTTCACAGGCTTGCTTGTAGAGTCCTTTGTCGATGAGCCGCCGGATCTCGAACAAGCGAACGGACTGATCAGGAGGCATGACCGGGGCGCCCATCGGCAGAAACAAGCGTTCATAAGAGAAGATCACCCGTTCGTTCAACGGGCGACTCAGGGCGTTGGCACCGATCGTACCATTGCCGCAGATAAGACCTTCCTCCCATGTCTTCGCTGGTTGAGAACTGACGAATCCGCGATCCGGAACCGGCAAAGACTCGTGCGCTGCCGATGAAATCACCTGCAACGAAAGTATCGCCGTCACGACCATTGTTACCAAGGAACAAGTTCGGCGCTTCATGGGTATTCCCCCTTTATCATCCTGAATCTCGTAACGTTCGGTCAGTGCAGGATCGCGTACAGAACGCCCATTATGGCGAAGAGGATTGCCGCCATGACGCGAGGATCCGTGAGAGTCCCCTGCATCTTGCCGCGCAAGGCGTCGAGCGGTCGCGTCCAGCACAGGTTCTCGATCTGACTTCGAGCCGGCGCCGGTGTAATCAGGCTGACGAAGAAGTAGACGCCACTTGACATCAGAAACAGATACCAGCCGACCTGCATGAACGGGAGGCCGAGACGTTTGGCGACGAGTTGTTCGCTCCCGATCAGGGGGATGTCCACAGCCAGGTACAGGATCCCGATGACCACGTTGAAGAGCAACGCGGCCATGGCGCCCTGTCGGTTGCCGCGAGGCCAGAAAACACCCCAGAGAAAGACAGTTGTGATGCCCGGCGCAAAGGCCATGGGGATCTTGTTGATCGCCTCGAAGATGCTGCCGAACTTGCCGCCCTGCGTGGACCAGAGCATGGCCAGCACCACCACAATCCCGGCTGTAATACGCCCTATCAACACCAGCGTGGCATCGGGCGTGTGCGGGCGCAGGCGTTTGACGATGTCCTCGGCCGTCAGCGTGGCCGTACTGTTCAAGGCGGCCTCGATGGTGCTCATCAGCGCGGCGAGCAGGCCCGCCGCCATCAAGCCTCGCAGCCCCACCGGCAACAGTTCCTTCATCATGACCACCAAAGTGGCGTCGTTGTCGTCGCCGATCCTTTCCCGGTAGAGAACGTAGCCGATGACCCCCGGCAGAACCATCAGGAAGACCGGCAGAATCTTCAGGAACCCGGCAAGGATCGCGCCGTCGCGAGCGTCCCTCTCACTCTTGGCGGCCAGGATCTTTTGGACGATGGTCTGATCGGTGCACCAGTACCAGATCCCCAGGACCGGGTACCCGAACAGGATCGAGTACCAGGAGAATTCCCGCAGGCCGAAATGGCCTGGCGCTGCGGCATCCCGAATGGGCTGGATCATGCTGAGCTGCTCGGGTTTGCAGGCGGCCTTCAACTGAGCCCAGGTTTCGATGCCCGCCTCCGGCAGTTGCACAAGACCGGCCAAGGTGAGAATCGCGGCTCCCGCCAGCAGCAGCACCGCCTGAACGGCATCCGTAATCATCACGGCCCGGAGCCCCCCGAGAACGGTGTAGATCGCCGTGATGACCGAGATGCCGACGATGGACAGGACATAGTTGATTCCAAAGAACTCCTCCAAGACCTTGGCGCCGGCGTACAGACTGATGCCGATATGCACGAGCAGTGCCGACATCACGAAGATGATGGCCAGGAAGGTGCGGGCGCCGGTTCCGTATCGTTTCTCCAGGTATTCCGGCAGTGTGGCTATCTTGCTGCGAAAGTAGAACGGTGCAAACACAATCCCCAGCAAGATCAGACAGAAGGCTGCCATCCACTCGAAGTTGCCGATGACCAGGCCGTCCTTGTAACCCGAGGAGGCCAAGCCCACCAGATGGATCGTCGAGATGTTGGCGCAGAACAGACCGGTGCCGATGAGGGGCCAGCGCAACGACCGTCCGGCCAGAAAGAACTG
>DCUI01000176.1 GCA_002327785.1 Phycisphaerales bacterium UBA2218 | reverse complement strand
GTATGGTCCTCGAAGCCCTGGGCGGCCTTCTCGGCAGCTTTCAGCCAGTTGGTTGCGCTGGCCTGGCCAGCGAAGAGAACGAGTGCGAGGGCGGCTGCCCGGAGTACGGCATGCTTCATGTTGCTTCCTTTCGAGATTGAGCCGCTTGCGCGGCGGGAACGGTTTTACTCCCCCTTGCCCTTGGCTTGGCGGAGGGTGATGAGTTCTTGGTACCGGGCGATCACTTCGCCGTCCGTGGTAAAGCCCACGGAGATGCCCAGGATGTTGGCCACCGCCAGGCGGACTTCGGCGATAAGCTGGGCTTCCTCCTCGGTCGGCACGCAGGTTGGCCAGCCAGAGGAATAGAGCAGGTGCGCCGGCAGCCGGGATTCGGCCTGGACGCGCAGTTCGGCACGACGCTTTGCATCAGCCAGCCCCTCCCGCTCCTCTGCGGACAGAAGATGCGGAGCCACGTCGCCGAGCCACTTCGCCCCCTGCAGGGCGAACGTCGAGGCGATCTCCAGGCGCACCATTCGGCGGTAGATATCGGCGTTGTCCGGGCAGGACGCCGATGCCTTCAGATCGCCAGCCGAGCCCATGATGCAGAACGCGCAGCTGACTCGTGTGCTGCCATACACCGTGTAGGCCTCATGCAGCGGCTCCTGCTTGAGCGCGATGTAGTCATAGACCGATGGCGTCGACCAGGGCGCGATGGGGTTCCAGTTCATCCCTTGGCACCCACGGGCCGAGAGTTTCGGCTGAGGCGAGGCAATAGACATCTTGGAGCGGGCGGCGCTTTCGTCGTGACGGACGCCCGTTGCAGACAGGATCTTCTGGCCTGGGTACCGCTTCGTTAGCTCACGGCAGATCAAGTCTGTCTTGAGCTCGCTTGTGCAGAAACGCATGCCAGGGGTCGACCATGGGAGGATGATTTTCACGCATGACAAGGTGGAATAGCGTTCCAGGTTGCTCGCCCAACGTGCCTCCCAGCGATCCATCATGTCGCCGGCGGAACGCCGCAGGACGATCAGATCCCACCCCAGGCGCTTGGCCAGGCGTTCGCAGACAGGAAGGCTGTCCTTCCACTCCACGACGCCCAAATCACTGTGGATGAGCACGCGCGGGCCTTGGTGACCGATATGATCCAGGTATTCGGCCAGACGGATGGCCATTGCCTGGCTGTCCTTGCCGCCGCTGACCCCCAGTGCGCAGACGGCGCCGGCCGCCAGCCACTCGCTGACCTCCGATGTCACGGCCACGTCGTACTGGCCAGCCGCGGCGATTGCCGGGGCGAATAAGTCAAGCTGCTGCAGTCGGTCCATCAAGTCGCACTCCGTTGGCTTGAGGGCGCCCGTTGGCTGAGGGTGCTGTTGAGAGCTTCCGGCGGGGGGCCACCACCCAACTTCCGGTGTGCCCACAAACGACGATGGGGCGATGCCACGCGGCGTAGCGCCAGGTGGCCGCGTCGATGTCACGCTTCAGCAGCAGGAGGAACAGGGCGAATTGGTAGTGCAGGTAATTGCTGATCATGGTGATACTCCAAAGAGGTTGGTATCAGCCCCCGGTCTTTTTCCATCCGACTCGGCGAACCGGATCGAAAAAGAGGCCTCCAGGAGGAGAGGAGGCCGAAAGCCTCAAGGTGAGGCCAGCGGGGGAGAACTGAAACCAAGATTACATAGATGGCATCGGCGATTCTGGGAAAAGATCAGCCTGTGCCTTGGATACGTCGGCGCCCGTAAGGGACGCGCTGTGTGCGTTCCCCTCCCCTGCCCTTGATGTCCGGCAGGGTCATTCACGAAACCGATTTGAAGGCGTCCTTCATCTCGGGCAGCCGGACGATCTCGGCCCACTTGCCTTGGAAGCGGCCGCGCTCGATGGTGAGCACCATGAACTGCTCTTCCCGGCGGATCACCAGGCCATCCTCGGAAAGCACGTCGCGCAGTTCAACATCGCGCTGGGAGCCGCCACAGTCAGGGGCCAGTACATCCATACGCGGCTGCTCCTTCACCGGCGGCATGCCGTTGTAGCAAAGCGGCCAGCGGGAATGCCAGTTGCCCAGGCTCTCGCAGGTGGCGTACCAGAGGGTCATGTCGTCGCTGACCGAATCGAAGTGTCCATCCAGGACAACATGCTCAACCCGGTGGTCAGCACGGTGTCGGCGTTGATCGCCCAGCGTGTCACCACGGTATAGGCACTCAGGAACTTCTCGGTCTCGATGAAGAGACCGGCCACAGCCTTCTGGCCAACCTTGCGGCAGCCCACCCAGTAGCACTTGTTCGGGTAGGGCCGGCGAATGGTCAGGTCCTGGTCGCCCTTGAGCACCAGGCCCGTCTCCTCGATGGTCAGATCGACGAGTCGAACGGCGGCATCCAGTCCGCCAGGGACGTACAACTTGGGTAGAACATGGATCAGCATGTTAATGCTCCTTTGTGATGAACGGGTTCTTTTCAGGAATCGCTCGGTTGAACGTCCTGAAAAAAACGCCCCCAGGGGAGGCGAAAGGAACTGCGTGGTTTTAGTGGCCCCGTGGATAGAACTTCACGGTGGCGGTCTGCAGCTTGATCAGCCTTGCGTTGCAGCCATAGACCGGATCAGTCGCCGGCATGCCTAGCATCTGGATCGAACGGCGTGCGCGCGCATAGACCGCATCCGTGCCAGCCATCTCCCCCTCATAGACCGGGGTCTGCTCGATGATCTCGTCGCCGTAGGTGAAAACAGCGGTTCCGATCATCACAGGCTGAACAGCGTCGGCCTCGCCCCTGGCGATACGCAGCAGCGCATCGGCAAAGCAGGTATGGTCGGGCATGCCGGTCCAGACCTTCCTCACCGCCATGCGCTCGGCGTCCGTCATGGACAGCTCCACGAAGGGAAGCCGGCTGTCCCAGATTTCCTGGGCACGTTGCGGGCTCACGACTCCACCTCTGTCTCTTCGTCTTCAGGGACAGCGATGAAGCTGTGATTGCAGCGGCAAACATGGACCTGCCAGCCATCGCGGGGCAGCTCACCGAACTCGGTGCGCGAACCGCAGAGCGGGCAATGGACCATCTCTTCACCGTAGCCATACAGTACGAACTCGCCGTGGGCATCGGACGGGACAGCAACATGAACCTTACTGCCCGGGTGAGCCTCGGCACAGATCTCCATCGCCTCCTCGCGGTCCTCCGCTTCACAGCGGTGCGGTACCGAGCAGTCGCCATGAAGGACAAACCAGACCTTCGGCACGTCCGAGGCGGCAACCTCGTCGAGGATCGTCTTGGTCTCGTCGGTGAGCACTGCGAGGTTCGGCCAGTCGAGCGTGACTTCCACGCCTTCATGACCATATTCGCAGTTGCCAGTCCCTTGGAAACCATCACCGTCATCCACGCGCAGAGCGGAGACATCGGCGTGCAGGCTCTTCAGCATCAGGATCGCGCGACAAGCGAGCGACCACTGGGCTTCAACCTGCTGGCGGCGGCGAAGAATTTCACGTTCTGTGGCTTTGTCCGCACCTTCCGGAACGACAAGACTTGCCAGAGCGGCTTCATGCAGATACTTCAACATCATAGATACCTCCAATCAAAGGGCATCCACCCCCTGTCG
>DCUI01000227.1 GCA_002327785.1 Phycisphaerales bacterium UBA2218 | reverse complement strand
TCAATGTAATTTATTGACGGTCACTAAGGTGGAATAGCCAAGATTTGATCTGACACTTTGACGAGAACAGAGGAGAGGCGACGGGATGTGGCCTGATTCAAGCCCAGGCCACCTCCGTCTCGCTGCTCCTGCGTGGACACGCCGGTTCGTGCCCCTTCTCTGAATCATTCTTGCTTTGGCAGCGTCTTCTCTGCAGAATCAGCGGGCAACACGGGTTCCAGGCGTGAAGAGGCGCTGACGCTTGAGGCTTGAAAACAGCAGGGGTTCGCTGGTACAGTCTGTCATGGAAATGGCCTTTCTGTCGGGGTGTTGGAATTGTCACAACTCCTTACCCTGCCGATAGTTGTGCGATTTATCTCCTAAAAAACACCGAAAATCGATGAAATATGCGGGTTAAGCCACACGCTGCCGCTCGTTTGTCACGGGCTTCCTTGATTCTCGAGCACAGACAGCACCTCGGGACAGATATGGTGTTTTCCTGCCGTCACAGTCCTGATGGCTTCCACGAGCGTGTCGAACACGCCGGTTTTCGACACCCAGCCGGACGCTCCGGCATCGAGCATGCCCGTCACGGTCCTCTTGTTCCAGTCGGCGGACATCGCGACGACTCGCACGGCCGGATGGTCGCGGACGATCTGTCGCGTGGCCTCGATGCCGTCGACGTGAGGCATGTTCACATCCATCAAAACGACGTCCGGCATCAGTTCTCTCGCCAACGCGATTGCCTTTTGCCCATTCGCCGCCTGGCCGACGATCTCCAGGTCGGGCGCTTCCGTGAGAAGGCGGCAGACATGCTTCCTCAGTGCGTCATGGTCGTCGGCCACGACGATCCGCAGGCCCTTGTCCCCGCGAGGCGTGCCGCTGTTGCAGTTCGGGGCCGGCGATGTGTTTTCCCCATGTTCGGCGGGATTCCATGTCCGCGAAATCCTATCATTCCCTGCGGTCGGCTCCATGGAGCATCCTCCATTGCTTGGCTCTCACACTATTCGGGGCAACTGGTTTGTCGTCCAGTAGACGCGGATCATTGCAATCTCTTGGCGCAGCCTTGCGGGGTCCTCGGACTTGACGACGTAGCCTGCGATCCCAAGTGCGAAGCTCTCGGACACATCATACTGCTCACTCGACTCGGCCAATCCGACGATGGGGACTGCCTTCCATGTCTCGTCTGCCTTGATCGTTTCGAGAAAACGGAACCCGCTCCTGTCGGGCAAGTTCAAAGACAGCATGATGAGCGAAGGCATTCTCTCCGGCCGGCTCCGAAGGTATCTCAGAGCACCCGCGCAGTCGTTCACATGGACCACTCGCACCGGAGCCCTTCCATCCTGAACCGCCTGCGCGATCAGTTCCGCGTCGGTTGGGTCGTCCTCCACCAGCAACACCAATCGAGAATTCATCGTTGTTCTTCACCTCTTTCACAAAGGAGTCAACAGCTTGCCATGATCAACCCATGAATCGCCTCCAGCATCCTTGCTCGAACAGGCAGATTCCACGGCTGCAAGCCGTTGACTCAGGGTCAAAACTCAAGTAAATTCTCGGTCATCTTCGACGAACGGCAAAGTAGGATTCCCCCTCGCACACACACAGTAAAAGGCTATCGACAGGGGTGAAAAATGCTGTAGCCGGCATGGCAAACGGCTATTTGGCGTCCGGGCTCGCGGCTCCAACGCAGGGACTCAAACGCCTCCTCCGGAGGTGACCCGAGGCAATCAGTGCCGATTTCCGGGCTGCGATTGCGCGTATGAGAGAGAACCGCGCGAGGAATTGCCGGAAGGCCCTCCGGCCGCCGGTCAGCCGTCCACTTCGCTCAGGCCTTCGCGAATGGCGTACTTGACCAGTTCGGCGACGCTGCTGACGCCCAGCTTCCGCATGATGCGCCTGCGGCGGGCGTCCACCGTCTTGACGCTCGTTTGGGTGGCCAGAGCAATCGCCTTGGACGATTGCCCATTTGCCAGCATTCGGATGACTTCGCTCTCTCGCTTCGTCAACCCTGTCTTGGCCGAGGTGGCGACGTCAACGTGAAGGTGCTCATCCACGAGCAGACCGGCGACCTTGGCGCACGCGTACCGTTGGCCGGTTATGATCGTGTTGATGGCCTGCACGACTTCTCCGAACGCGTTCTCCTTGAGAAGATACCCCGATGCCCCGCTCTTGAACATCTCGGAAACGAAGGTCTTTCGCAGATACATGGACAGGGCAAGCACTCTGGTTCCCGGCCGTTCTCGTGTGATCGCACGGGTGGCATCGATTCCATCCATGCCCTCCATGTTGACGTCCATGATGACCACATTGGGCCGCAGCTCCCGCACCAGCCGCAGCGCCGTTCTCCCGTCCCCGGCTTCCCCAACGATTTCCATGTTCGATTGTTTCTCCAGAAGAGACCGCAGTCCCTCCCGGAGGATCTGATGGTCGTCAACCAGCAGGATCGTGGTCGGCATCGCAGGTCTCCTTAGCAGTATCCGCTTTCGCCTCCAAACGTGCGACCAGTGTGAATCGGCTTCCCTGTCCGGGCCGCGACTCGATATCGAGAGCGCCGCCCATGTAATCCAATCGTTCCTTGATATTGAAGAGACCGAAACCTCGACTCCGAGACGGGGCGGCCAATACATCCTCCACGTCGAAACCCACCCCGTCGTCGGCAACCATGATTCTAATAGAGTCGTTTGACCGTGCAATGTCAAGCGTCACCTTGTGAGCCTCGGCGTGCTTGATCGCGTTGACCAGGAGCTCGCGAACCGACTGGAACAGCACGATGCGGACATCTTCCGCCAGGAGTTTGGGGACGTCGTCATCCCGGAAGGTGCACTCGATGCCGTGTTCGGCCCTCACTCTTTCCTCGAGCAGCTCCTCCAGCGCCGCCTCAAGACCGAACCTGTACAAGGTGGGGGAACTCAGGTCGAAGATCAGTTCGCGTATGCTCTGGATGGTCTGATCGAGAGTATCGCAGATTTCCGTGATCTCGTTCAAACCCTCCGGGGACAGGCCTTTCCGCAACCCTTGCAGCTTCATCTTGGACAGGACCAGAGTCTGGCAGGCGTGGTCATGGAGACCTATGGCGATCCGATGCCGCTCACGCTCCTCCGCGAGGGACAATTGTGATGCCAGGGAACGCAGCCTCCGCTCGTAGTCCAGACGCTCGGACTCGGCCCGCTTGCGCTCGCTGACATCACGGACGATGGCCTGGATGTACGGCTCATCGTTCAGCTCCACGCGGTTCAGGCTGACTTCCGCATCGAATGGGGTCCCGTCGTAGCGTGCGTGTTTCCATTCGAAGCGCTGCGGCTTGCCGGCCAGCGCCGCCTCCAGCTTCTCCAGAGCCTTTTCCCTGGAGCTCCGCTCGTCCGGCTGAAGCGGCCCAGAGAAGCGGTACGGCGGCTCCCCGACGATCTGGTCTTCCGTACATCCAAAAACCTCGAGCGTCTTGGTGTTGCATTGTATGAATCTGTCGCCTTGTATGATGAAGATCGCGTCGTTGGCGGCTTCGAAGAGAGCGCGATACCACCGTCCGGGATTTGGGATCAAAGGTGTCAAGTTCATTTTTTTTGCGCATCCTCAATCTCACGACGGCTTCGTGCATCGCCTCTCGTTCCTCATGGGGCAGTTGCGCGCCGGCCAAGTCAGGAGGGATTATGACGGATTGGGGAGAGGAAGTCAAGTGGCCGTATCTCGTCGCTCGCATCTCGAAGAAGAATAGTGGGCGGAGCCCACGCTACTGCTGACGCCTTATCACAGGGCCATATCATCTCGGGGTGTCTTCCGTGCCTTTTGCGCCGGCCTCTTCGGGCCGTGGGCTGTGCCTCGTGACCCGCAACCCGGGGAAGACTCTCGCTCTTGCTCTTTCCCCTTCCACCGTCTGCGCATACTCACTCTCCCACCTTCCGGCACGGCGTACCACACCCGCGGGCGCCAGGGACCCCAGGCCCGGTTTGGCGGGTCTGGGGTCCCTGGCCCATGTCGCGAATTATCGATCACCCACGAGGTACCGTAACTCGGCTTCCGACAGAACGCGGTCGTAGATCCGGAAGTCATCCAGCGAACCCAGCAAGTACGCATCGGCGGAGTACTGTGATCGGCCAAGCCAGTTCTGCGTCGTGTTGCCCAGGTCCTTCGGCAGGACGATCGTGGCGCCCGACGCGATCAACTCGCCGTCAAGATACAGACGGATCGTCATGGCCTGGCTGTCGATCACGACGGCCGTGTGATGCCAGCCGACGGTCAATATACTGGGACTGTTCACAAGCTGCTCGGTCGTCACCGTGGCGCTGCGGATCGCGAACCGCATGTTCCCGGTCGTGCCCGTGCGGGGACAGAAGAACATGTAGGCCGACGTGCCTGAACCGAAGTCGAAGATCCGCTGCCAGCCGCCGCTGCCGCCGCCGAAGTAGACGTGCGTGGCGACCGTCATGTTCGTCAGCGAAGCAATCATCGGGCCGATGGGCAGGTCCATGTAGGCGTTGATCCCATTGAAGATCATGGCCTGTCCCGCGTAGCCGGCTTCATAGCTGACGTCGCCGCTGATGGTCCCGTGGTAGTTTTTGCCCGAGGTGTCCTGGGCGTTGCCGTCCATCGTGTAGAGAGCCATCAGCCCCGCCGTGCCGGGATCGGTGGGACCAACCGCCTCGGGCGCAGCGGCGTACAGGCGGATATCATCAATGAACACCGTGCCCGTCCCGCTGCCCTCGACCCCGATCGTCAGGCCCTTGACGCTCTTGAGATTGGCGCCCGTGGCGGCCAGCGGGATCGCCCACTGTTTCCACAGCCCGAGCGTTGTGGGGACGGCGCTGCCGCTGAAGGACACTTTCGTGTCGTCGATCTTCAGATACAGGGTCGCGGCGCTATTCGTAATCTGCCCTCGGAAATACAGCACCAGGGTCGTGACTCCATGCTGAGTCCAGTCCTGGGCGGAGTCGAAGGGCCGCGTGGCCTCCGAGAAGGCAAACGACGTATTGTCGTACCGCAGAGGCATGGACTGTTCGCCGCCATGAACGAGGGTTCTCTCGGCAAACGGCGCCTCGTCCCACCCGACGGTGGAGCCGCTGTTCTTGTCGGTCAGGCCGTCGATCCAGACGTGCCAGATCGTCGTCTCGGCCTCCATGTCATTCGTGTAGCTTTCGAAATCATCGACGACGATGAAGTCCTCGGTGGTGAAGCTCCAGACGTCGCCTGCGTAGGCGCCGGTGCCACCCACTTCATCGACCTTCCAGAAGTACTCCGTTCCGAGCAACAACTCCTCGGGGGTGTAGCCGTGGTCGGTCACCGTGTGACCGGAGACGGCGCCGTCGGCGACCGCGTTGCTGTCGGTGTCGATGTACACGGCGTGCGAGGTAGCCTCCCGACCGGGCCGCCAATCCAGGTCGGTCTCGACGCTCACGCTCGTGGCGCCGTCAGCCGGCTGAGGCCCGAACGCCTGCAGTGGGACGTAGAAGAACCGAACCTCGCTAAGGCTGGCGATCCCCATGCCCCAGGTGGCTGTAACCGTGAGTCTGACGTGCTTGGCCGTCACCCCGCCCAGGTCGACCGTTGTGTTGTGGGTGTAGGTGTCCGCGCCGGTTCCCTGGGTGAACTGGGGCACGTTCTCCACGGCCGTCCAGGTCTCGCCGTCAGTGGAGTACTCGATCGTGACGTCCTTGGCGCCGAACCCCATGTACTCGAGCCGGGAGTTGGCGTTCCAGACCCACAGTTTGTCCAGCTTGTATTCCTTGTCGAAGGTGTATTGGATCCAGGCCGGCAGCCCGGCGGCGCTCATCCACATTTGGGCCGTATCAACGCCGTGCTGGTCGGTCGCAACGTTGAGGCCGGAGCCGTCGATGGTCCTGATTGCAGGCGAGTCCAGTTGCTGACTCGATGCATCAACCATCAGGTTGGTGATCGGATAGGCAAACGGCTCCGCGGTGAAGCTCCAGACATCGCCTTTGACGACGGTGTTGTCGGGGGCTGCACCGACCTCGTCGACGCGCCAGTAATAGGTCTGGCCGTATTCGAGCAGGTCCGTCGGCTCGTACTCCGTAGCCGTCTGGCCCTCGCTGACGAGAACCTCCATTGGAGTCGTCCGGTTGGCGGTGTTGACGGCGTCCAACGACGTGCCCAAGTACACATCGTGCGATGCGGCGAATCCGCCGGCAGTCCAGCTCAGCACGACATCACAAGGCACGTCGACAGCTTCATTCTTCGGCTGGGGATCGGTCGCGGAGTCCGGCAACGGCATGCCCTTCTGGAAGATGCCCATCACCTCCTCGGCTGACAGCTCACGGTTGTACATCGCGACCTCGTCGATGCTGCCGAGGAACTGCTGGCCACCATTCGAACTCGACTCTCCGCCGATCATGAGCGGCCAGTCGTTCGGATTGATATCGACCTGTCCAGTGGACTGAGCCTCGCCTTGCCTCACGCCGTCCACGTAGATACGAAGCATCTTGTTGCCGAACGTACCCACGATGAAGTGCCATTCATTGTCGATGACCGCGGTCGTCCCATCGACCAGCGATGTGGTGTTGTTGACGAAGAACTCCAGTCGGGGGAGACCGACGTTCTGAGTCAGAACGAGATCGAAACCGGTAGTTTGCCACTGGGATTTGTCGATCACGCGGGCCCAGTTTGGAACCGTCGTTGCCTTGACCCAAGCCAGAAGACTGACTTCGGCGGTCACATCGTACTCGGGGATCTCCTGGATCGTAACGTGCGAGCCGTTGACGAACTCCAGCGCCATGCCCTTCGGACCTGCGACCCAGAGGGCGTTGCCGACGACGGTGCCGGCGTTGCGGTAGCTGGAGACGTCCTCGGCCGTGGCGCCGACGCCTTCGTCGAACGGCAGGTACAGGACCAGGGATTTGTCGGCAGCCCAGGTCTGCACGGCCAACAGGCCCAGCGCCACGANNCATGCCACTGCGAACGATACTCCTTCGCCACCCGGGTCCAGATCGTCCCCCACGACAGACCCGTCCACCCTTCGCACCATTGCCCTATATTATAGGCAAGACTCGTCATACTGCCAAGCAAAATCGCCCGGCGGCGGCACGATTCACGTGTGCAGGCGGCGGCACGAAGCTCACGGAGCGGAGAGAACAAGATACGGGTCGCGAATCACAAGACGTGGCCCGAAGAGGCCTCATGAGAAACAAGAATCACTGCATCGGATGAAAAACAGCGAGGCTGTAAGCATTGTTGGTCTCGTCGGATTCAGCAATGGCGTGCGTGGAATCCACCACGGCGAAGACCGTTGCCTGTTGCCCGGCGTCCAAATGACCCGTGGTATCCCACAGGAAGGTAGCCTCGTGTGCCCCGCCATGAATCAGCGATTGGATTGTGCTTGTGCCGATCTCCTCGCCGTCGGGCGCCCCCAGCCGCCAAGAGACACCAAATGCACCGGCAGGGATAACGCCTGTGTTTACAACCCTTGCCGTCAAGGCCATGGTCGTGGCGGAAACCTCGGTGCTCCAGCACGTCTCAACGGCCAGGTCCGGCAACACCGTGCGCACGGAGAGTTCGTTGTTCGAGCGGTCCCTGTCCTCGACCGCCAGACTCGGATCCACGGCAACGAAGATCTCGTGGGCGTCTTCCTTGGGGGGCACATTCCAGGCGACCGATACGTTCTGCTTTCCGCCCGCGATCAACGTCCCCGAAATCACCTGCTGATCCCCGATGGCCACTCCTCCGTGGGAGGGATCGCCGTCATAGAAGACTGCCTCCACATCCTGCAGTGGAAGATCGCCGCGATTCTCGATGGTCGCGCGAATCGTCGCCATCGTTCCGGGCGCGGGATTCGCGGGCTCCACAACCAAGGATTCGGCAACCACGGCCAAGTCGTTGTTCAGCGTGTGCCGCAGAATGTACAGGTCCGTCCGGCCGGGCTGCGGGACATTCTCGATGTGATGGATCTGGCCCTCGATTTCCACGTCCATGCCGGTCCGCAGCGTTTGCGTCTTCAGGTAGGCTATGACGAGCTCGCCGGTATCACAGGCCAGCGACAGCGCGGTCTCCGCGTGTTCATCGTTGGTCAGTTGCCGCGGCAAAGACCAGCAGTCGAGGCCCGCATCATAGAAAGACGCGACGATATCCACACCGTTGGGCCCTTGCACGGTGTAGGCGATCGCCGCCCCACCCGGCATCGTCACTGCGTCGAGCGACGGTGCCTCGTTGGCCAGCGTGTACTCGCTGTACACCTGTCGTGGATTCCAGTCGTACAAGTGCGAATAGACCAGCGTCCCATCGGCACTCCAGGCGCAGATCGGCACGCCGTTCGGCGTCACCAGCGTCGGGAGCGCGTCTTCGACAGAATCACTCGTCAACTGAATCGCCGTCTGCCACGCGCCGTCGGCGGTAGAGAGTAGGTAAAGCTCACAATCCGCCGTCGTGTTCGGGTCTGCGTCTTCGTCCACCGCGATGACGACATGCCCCTCGTCGAAGCCATCGGCTGCGAATGCAAAACCCACGATGCCCTTCTGTGCCGACCACAGTGTCTGTGGCTCGTTCCACTCGCCGCCCGACCACTTCGCAAACATCAGCCGGTCCCCGGAGGCAGCGTCTCCGGTTGCGGCAGCTCCATCAGTGGCAATCCACAGGATGCCGCGGGTTTCGCCCAACGCAATCGCCATCGGCTGACAGTCTGCGCCGTCGTTGAAAGTAAGCTGTTCCGGGGTGTTCCAGAGGCCCGTGGCCGGGTCAAACCAGGCCGCGACAATCTCCATGTGAGGGGCGATCTGCCCCGGATCGTTGGCGTCCGATATATCCCCCGAAACCCGCTCCCACGTCGCCAGCGTCGTGCCGGAGTCCGCCGCGACCATACTCGGGCTGAACTCCGCAGCCTGGTCATCCGTGATTCGGTCGAGCACCCACGGCTGATCGTCCGTCTGATGCAACGTGCCAATGTCTGTTGCCGCGTACCAGGGCTTGTTCGGATCGTGCAGGCTAAACAGGATGAGTCGTTCTGAAGGCCCGGAGAGTAGCGCCGGACTCGCGATCGGTGCGACGTTCTCCACGAGTCTCATCTCGTCTGAGGTCTCGCCTTGGACGGAGAGAGCATGTAATCGCCCACCCGAACTTCCCTGGTCTGCCAGAAGGTTCATCCGGCCCCAGCGCAGAGCGCTGTCGCCGATCGGTTCCCAACTGCCCCCGGGGTAGGATCCGGGAATCGACGTGATGGACAAGACCTCTCCGGGTCCGTCTTTCCCGCTGGGCTCAAACCGGATTGTCATCGCCGCCTCTCCTGTAAACCGATACGACCAAGTGTACACAAATATTCCGACGTACGCTCTGAACGTGACGCCCTGGAATTCCCACGGCGTCGGACAGACCTTAAACTCCGGCGTTCCCGTCCCACCGGCATAGACACCTGCCTCCAGCTTCCAGCCCCATTTTTTGAGTGCGAATACTACTTGGGCTTCGAGTCCAAGAGTGAGTGAGCCGGACATTGAACTTGCTCCAAACCAACATTCCGCGGCCTTGCCGGGTTCGTATTTCCCTTCTAGTGCTCCTCCCAGGATCAGGTACAGGCGCCACTTCAGGCCATTAACGAGAGGCCCTGTGAATGGGTTCTTCTGCAGCCCCTCTATGGTAGGGAGCGCCGCAGGAAAGACAGCACCTACCACATCAACGACCGGGCCTCCGACTCCTGCCTTGCCCGAAAAAGACAGCTTCCAACTTCGGCTCACCGTCGGTTCGGATTCGCCGAACGTGATGGCCAAGTCTCCAATCAGGTCGATACGCGCTTGGCCCAGCACTTCCACTGAAGAAGTCTCGATGTTCAGGCGGCCCTGGCCGAACCCGTCAGTCAAGCCACTGAGCTTTCCAGCGAGCGGATCATAGGTCAGTTGGAACTCATACCCTAACAAGCCTTGCGTGGAGACCTTCGATTTGTACGAACTGTCCCAGAGAGTATACGATTGCCCGAACCTGAGATTATAGGGCTTCCCTCTTTCCGGGCGCTCCCAGTCAGCAGCGTCTATAATGGCTTGTACCCATCTGACGGCCGGATTGATGGCCAGAGAGGGGTACAAATAGACTCCTGTGTTCAGCACTGCCGTCTTTCCTTCTCCATTCGCGACTTCAATCTCCAGTTCGCTGCACTCGGACATGGCGGTCGGGACTGGAACGGTCAGACTTGCCAGCGCCTTGCCTGCCCCAAGGTCGGTGACCGTCGGCGTATGCGAAGTCCCTGCCACGTTGAAACGCACTGTGCCCGGCGAGCCGTTCCAGGCCACGACGGCGGAGAAAGACAGGTCCCCCGGCAATCCTTCGATGAAGTGCTTGCCACCGGGTGAACTGAAATCGAACGCCGCCGGCTCGGGCGTCTGAGGCGTCAATCGGAATGTCTCGTCCTTCGTCTCGCCGGCCGCCAATGAGACACTCCGGCTCTGTGCATAATACCCGGCCTTGGTCACATTCACGGTGTATGTGCCGGGGCTCAATCCGGTCAACGCGAACTGACCCTGCCCGCTCGCGGTGGCAGCCGTTGGTTCGCCCGGGCCGAAGAGATTGACTCGTGCGCCGTCCAGGAACCCTGTGGCTCCTCCCTGAGCATTCAGTCCGACGACCATAACGTTCAGTCCGGCCTGTCTTAAGGCGGATTCAACCAAAACGATCCACACCTCTTCGGCTCCGTAACCGTCGGCTGCATCGACGGGAACGAATGCAACCCGGTACGTCCCTGGCGCATTGAACGTATGGGTCCATGCGGCAGTACTGCCACTGGCCGAGCCGCTGAAATCGACATACGTCTGGAACGCGCCATCCAGATACACCTCGCAACGCCGCAGATCGCCGGCCGGATCGGTCCCCCTCAAGGTGAAGGTTTGTGGTATGCCCTGATAGACTGTCACCGAACTGCTCGGACTCACGATGCTTCCGCTGGGGACGTGGGTTTCCACGTTGACGGTCCACACGGCCTGCCCGCTGGCCGAGGAGTACCCTTCGTAATCGTAGAAAACGGCTTCGACCTGATAAGTCCCCGGAGTGCCGAATGTGTGGCTCCAGGCGTGCTCGATGGTCGACTCGTGGATCGTCCCAAATCCAAAGTCGCCTTGTTGGGCACCATCGAGATACCATCGGACGCCGGCGATATCCAGGGTATCCGTTTCGCTACCCGGATCGGTGCCGCGGGCGGTAAATGCCTGCGTACCACCCCGCTGCAACGTCACGGGACTGCCCGGACTAACGCGAGAGGCGGTGGGAGGGTGCGGAACGACGCTGACAGTCCAGATGAGATCACGGGTCACCACGGGATAGGTGAGGAGATATTTGGCATTAACCTTGACTTCGTGGGTTCCCACAGTGGTGAACGAGGGGTAGAAGAAACTGTCGTCGGCTTGCCCACTCATGGCCTCTGTCTTCTTGAGTGCGCCATCCACGTACCATCGAGCCTCATACCAGTTCGCCTGTGACACGGGACCTCCAAAACTCGCCTTGAACTCCGGAGAAGTCGTCAGCGGCACCGTACAAGACTCTTCCACCGGGCTCACTCGCTCAATCGTGTATGTTTCGGGGTCGACGATGGTGAGAGTCCATGTGAGATAGTCGGTCCAGACATGAACGCCGAAGGGGAAACTGTCGTATTTAGCACGAACCTTGATTGTGTGCGTTCCAATCTCGGTCCCGGGAAACAGACAATAGCTCTCGGCGGTCTGCCCACCGAGGCCATCGTCCGAGTCCCACAACTGGCCGTCCCAATACCAGTCAGCCTGATGCCAAATGTACGGCCATACCAAGCCGCGGAAACGCGCATGAAAGGTCAGAATTTGAGCCTCCGGCACGGCCGGCACGAAGACAGACTCGGAAGTGGGGTACATCCTGTCTATCGTATACGCCCTTGCGCTGCACGTCAGAGCGAGGGTGGTCATCGCCACGGCCAACAGAATCATATGGGGTCTGTTCATAGTCCTTCTCCTGTGAAGAATGGCACGTGATGAATCCGGTCTCGCGCCGGGCAGCGCGACGGCTTGTTGAACGATGGATTTACGACAAGGGGTCTGCAAGTGTCTCGAAAGCGAGCGCTCCTCCCGAATCGGGCCGAAGCCCACATCCCTTCTCCACGAGATGCACTCCACGGCTTGTGTCTTTCACCTGCCACGGAATTCAGCGAGGGCGACGTGCTATGACCGCTCGATCGCGGCCGCCAACCAATGGCGGGACGGTAATACATCGCTTCACGCTCTTTGTGCGGTGTTTACCCGGTCCTGTGAAACCAGACGCCAACTGTGCATCTTTCTCACAGCCGAACCACACACCTCGCTGAGTATAAGCCATTCAGCGAAATCCCACAAGGGAAAATCCGCATATTCCGCATTTATTCGGATTGTACAACAGGCCTGCAGGAGGTGGACTGTTGCGTTCGCAACCCGGAGCGCAACAACTACTCGTTCTGGCTTCCCACATTCGAGAGCCGTTTCCGACCGATTTCGTTGTCTCCCCGAATGATGAGCGTGTCCTGATCGTAGAGTGCAAAGCGGCAGATCGGCTGGAACCCCCGACGCAGGCGATGCCAAAGGCCGTTTTGCGATGCGGATGCCGAAGTAATGCCGTTGACGCTCTTAGATCCCTATTCTCATTCCATGGGTCCATCTTGAGGTTCTTCACGGAATTCCGGGGACATTACAGAATGACGGTTCGTTACGCAAGGCACCACGCATGGAATCCCCGTTTCTGACCTGCAAACACACATGAGACTGGCCAGGATGACCTTAACGGACCGCCTTCGGGACATCATACTATTTATCGATTGCAGGTCCCGAATGCTTGAATTCAAATGATTCGCGGGTGGCCGATACTGTCCTGCAAAAATACGGCGGGTGGCAGACGTGGCTGCAATTGTGGAGCCAATGGAACCGACGGGAGTGGGGATGGACGGGGTCGCAAAAGCAGGAGGAGCGGCGAGGGAATGTCGAGTATCGGTGGCGGTCTGCAGCGACAATCGCGCCGGCCATAGCGGAGAGAAATGACGAGCAGGCGAGGAAAATACGCGTGAATAGCCCGTGCTTTTGGTTGCATTATACGGTTGCTCCCCGCCGTGAGGTCCATGTGCCACGCCGCCGGCCACATCGAAGAATGTCGCAAAACGATGGGTTTTCCTGTGGCGGATGCGAGCGAAAATGCAGATAATAATAGGGTAAGCACGGGCGGTTTGCGGGTTTGCCGCGGCGGGTCCTGTGCGTGCGGAACAGTCGATGAATGGGGAATCGGCCGAACCGTCGGATAGCCTTGTGTCCGACAGGAAGTGGAGGAAGGAGGTTGGAAATACTCACGTAGTTCAGGCGCATCGAGTAGCACGTCGTCTCCAATCAATCACACAGTTGTAGATAGGAGGATCGCACGATGAACCGAAAAAGCATATTGTGTATCTGTTGTATCGCCCTATTGGGTGTGTGTGTCGGTTCCGCCAAGGCCGGGCCGGTGGGCCGCTGGCAGCTCGACGAAGGGTCCGGGACCGCCGTCCAGGACAGTTCCGGCAACGGTCTCCATGGTGCTCTGATCGGGAATCCGATCTGGATGGCCGGGAAGGTCGGGTCCGGTGCATTGAGCTGCAACGGGACCGGCGCAGTGGAGGTGCCGCATGATCCGGCGCTGAATATTGACGACCAACTCACGATTGCCCTGTGGGTGAACCTGCGCGATCTGTCCTTCTGGTTCTTCCTCGTGTGCAAGCAGCCCAGCGGCACGGCGCAATCCCACTTTCCCGGGAACTATGAGTTCCGGACCGACATCGATACGGGTTCGCTGGCATTTCTGCATCAGACCTCGCAGGGAGAAGAGTATTCACAATACAACTCGACCGCCACGGTTCCGGTGCAGCAGTGGTGCCATGTGGCCGTGACCGTCGAGAAAGGCGGGATGATCTATTTCTATATCAACGGCGCGCCTGCGGGAAGCGCGCCCCAGGCGGGCGAATTCGGCATCCTGAACGAGGCGCCGCTCCTGATGGGCACCCGAGCCGATACACGGCCGGGAGGCACGTACTTCACCGGCGATTTGGACGACGTGCACGTGTATGACCGGATACTGACCGCCGATGAGATCGGGCAGTTGGCCGCCGGCGTCGAGCCGGTGTTTGCCAAAGCCTGGATGCCGGGACCGGAGCAAGGCGCCGTACTGGGCGAGACGAAAGGGACTCTGACATGGCGTCCCGGCGACTTTGCAGTTTCTCACGATGTCTATTTCGGCACGGATGCGGAGGCCGTCGCCGATGCTACGCCGGACGATGCGGGATTGCTCCTGGGTTCTACGACCGAAACAACCGTAAAGGTCGGGACGCCCGGCAGCTTCTATCCTGAGGCGCTCGTGCCGGGGACAACCTACTATTGGCGAGTGGACGAAGTCGCGGAGGGCAATCCCGATAGCCCCTGGAAAGGTGATGTCTGGAGCTTCACCGTGCAGCCGCTGACGGCATGGAATCCCTCTCCGGCGGACGGTGCTGTGTACGTCCGACCTGCCGAGAGCCTGAGCTGGAACGGCGGTATGGGCACCATCTTCCATACGATCTACATCGGCGACAGCTACGACGAGGTCGACAACGCCGTGGAGTCCACGTCCCAGACCGTCGAGCCGACGTTCGATGCGGGGCTCGAGCCCGGCAAGACCTACTACTGGCGAGTCGACGAGTTTGCCGGGTTCACCAGCACCTACAAGGGCAAGGTCTGGAGCTTCACCACGGTGCCGGCTGTGGCCATCGAGGACCCGCACCTCGTCGGGTACTGGCCGATGGATGAGGGAACGTCGAACACCGCCGCCGACATGTCGGGCTACGGCCACCACGGCACGCTCAGCGGAGATCTGGTGCGGGTCGAAGGCCTCTTCGGCGGCGCGCTGGAGTTCGGCGTCGGTCGGGTCGTCAATTGCGGCGCGGCTGCGGCGGAGCAGGTCACCGGCGACTTCACGCTGGCCGCCTGGGTCCGGCTCAACCCCGGCAACGCAGGGGTCTACGGCGGCATCGCCGGCAAACTGCAGTACACAGGGAACTACTTCGGCTTCGGGATCGTGCGGCACAGCGGAAACGCCATGCGCCTCTGGGTGGGCGACGGGTCCGCGGACCTGGCCAAGAGCGCCGTCAGCAGTAACGTCACCTACACGGATACCGAGTGGCATCACGTCGCCGGCGTCCACAGCGGCCAGTCCAATTACCTGTTCGTGGACGGTGTGCAGCAGAGCGGCACGACGACCACCGGTTTCGTGCCCAGCACGGACTGGTTCCACATCGGCCGGCAATACAGCACGCAGACGGACCGGACCTTCCCGGGCGTGATCGACGAAGTCCGCGTGTACGACAAGGCATCGAGCGCCACAGAGATCGCCAAGATCATGGGCGGTGATCCGGCCGTAGCCGGAGACCCGGATCCGGTCAGCGGCGTCGTGGTGGACATCCGCAATATCTCGGACCTCTCGTGGTCCGCAGGGGATACGGCGGCCTCCCATGACGTGTACTTCGGCACGGCCCGGCCGGCGGTGGCCGGCGCCGACAACCACTCCGCCGAGTTCCAGGGCAATCAGACGGGCACGAGCTTCTCGGTGTCCGACCTGGTCGCTTTCGGCGGCGGGGACTACTTCTGGCGGATCGATGAAGTCGAGGCCGACGGGACCACCATTGCAGGGTACGTCTGGAGGTTCACGGTTCCGGATTGCCTGATCGTGGACAACTTCGAGAGCTATACCAGCGACATCGACGCGGAAGAGACGATCTGGCAGGCATGGAGCGACGGCCTGGCCAACAGCAACAGCACCTCGATCGTCGGGTATGACGCGGCGCCGTTTGTCGAGCAGGTGACCGTCCATGGCGGGCGTCAGTCCATGCCGTTTGACTACAACAACGTCAAGACGCCGTACTTTGCCGAGGCCGAGTACGTCTGGACGAAGGCGCAGGACTGGACCGTCGAGGGCGTGGACACGCTGAGCCTGTGGGTGTACGGCAACGCGGGCA
This sequence comes from Phycisphaerales bacterium UBA2218, assembly GCA_002327785.1. Classification (GTDB taxonomy): domain Bacteria; phylum Planctomycetota; class Phycisphaerae; order Sedimentisphaerales; family Anaerobacaceae; genus PLanc-01. Next base: position 230 of record DCUI01000227.1, on the reverse strand, counting down.
ACGGCGTGGGCACGCTTTATGTCGGTCTTCAGGACAGCGCCAACAAGCTCGTCGTGATCAAGAGCGTCAATGCGGCGATCCTGACGACGGAAGCCTGGACCCAGTGGTCCATTCCGCTGGCCGATTTCGGCGTCAAGGCGACTGCGATCAAGAAGATCCTGATCGGGGTCGGCGACCGGGACAACCCCGCCAAGGGCGGCGCCGGCAGAATCTTCATCGACGACATCTGC
>DCUI01000006.1 GCA_002327785.1 Phycisphaerales bacterium UBA2218 | reverse complement strand
GGCCAGAACATGGCACTGTCAAGTTCTTACATGGCCGGCAGTTCGGGGGACCAGCCGGTCTCGTTGTGGCTGGGCGACGTGTCCCGCGCCTTGACGCGAAACCGATGGCGCTGGCCGGAGCGGCCGACCTTGACGGTGTACTCGGGGGATGTCTGCCAGCCGCTGCTGAACCGGGATTCCGTCGTGCACTGGAAATAGTACTCGACCCCGCTGTCGTCGGACGCCTCGGTGGCAATCATCCTCGCGGAGTAGTCGAAACTGCCGGTTCCGGTATGCACTTCCTTCGGCTCGACGGCCCACTGCATCGGATCGGGCGTCGGGGCCAGCAGGTCCACCACCACCTCGGCCGATGATGCGGTCGTATTGTGTTTGGGCGATTTGTCCCGCGCCCACACGACGAACTTGTAGTAGCCATCGGGCAAGCCGGCTACCTCGTAGGTAGCGCCGCTCTGCCAGCCGCTGCTGTAGAGGGGGTGTGAGGTACATTCAAAGCGGTATTCGACGCCGCTGTCATCGGCGGCCGTCGTCGCCACCATGCGGATCGAGCCGGCGGCGACGCCGTAAGGCTCGGTCTGCCAGGTCATCGGGTCCGGCTTCGGGGGCGTAAGATCCTCTTGCGGGGTCACCGCGTCGGATCGCACGGACCACTCGGTCTCCAGGGTGTTGCCCCGGTTGCGGGCCTTGACCCGGTACGAGTACAGCGTCATCGGCTGAAGGCCGACGTCCTCCCATCGTGGCTCTTCGTTCGGCTTGTAGGACCGCCATCCGCTGTTGAACTCGGGGGCGAAGTAGTTCTCGAAGTAGTACTCGACCCCGGTCCCATCCGTCGATGTGGCCGTCGTGGCGACCATGGCAATCGAGTACGGGCCCGTAGCAATCGGCGGCACGGCGAAAGTCATGGGGCTCGGAATCGGCGACATCGGGGCCGACGAGCCGGTCCGCCAATCCATGGCCAGAATCGCGAAGTCGTTGAAGTCCACGGCCCCTTTGCGGTTCAGGTCTTCCGCCACCGGCGCCTGCCCGGTCAGCCAGTTTTTCGACATCGACATCAAGTCGCGAGGTCCCACTTTCTCGTCGTGGTCCAGGTCCGCCGGACGGCCGAGGTTGGACAAGGACATGCTCGCCTCGGGGGTCCCGCCATAGGCGCCGAGGTTGATGCGCTTGCCGTGCGGCCACAGTTCTGCGGCCCAGCTCGAGCTCGGCCTGCCCGCGTCGATGCAGTAGCTGGTATCGCCATCGGTCGCCCAGCATCCGCCGGCGGCATCCCACCGGCCGGCCTGCGACCGCAGGTGATAGTCCCCATCCACCCAGAAATCGTCGCCGGCGTCCGAGGTGCCGTTGTCGTCCCAATACCCGTTTGAAGCGAATCGCGGGTCGGCAGCCACGTCGCCGAGCCCGGAATTCCCCCCGCCGCCGAAATCCTCGCCGCTGTTGCCCCAGAAGGCGTTGTATGTGTTCGTACATTGGCCGTACAGACCGCCCCCCATCGGTGCTTCGTTGAAGGCGATGATGTTGTTGTACACCGTTGTCGGACACTGGCTGATGGCGCCGCCGGCCTCGCCGGCGAGGTTGGCGACGATCGTGTTGTTGTAGATGGGCTTTGTGCACGCGTAGAGTCCGCCACCTTGTCGTGCAGCGCGGTTGCCCGCGATGACGTTGTTGTGGATCTCGCCGGCGCAGCTAAAGAGCCCGCCGCCGGACGTGGTCGCGTAGTTGCCTGTGATCATGTTGCCCGCGATCTCGCCGTCACACGAGTACAGGCCGCCGGCGTCCCCGTTGCCGTCGATCACGTTGTCGAGAATCGACCCGTTGCAGAAAGCCAAACCGGCGCTGTTGCCGGAGATCATATTGCCCTGGATGAGGCCGTCACAGGAGTAGACGCCCTCAAGGTGATTGTCGAGAATCTGGTTGCCGGCAATGGTGGGCTTGGCGTTGTTCTGGCCCTTGATGCCCACCCCATTGCAGTTGTGAATCCGGTTCGCGAGAATCGTGGGCGATGCCCCGGTGCAGACGATGCCGGCCCCCGTGATGGTAAAGCCGGTCAGCACGGATTCCTGGTCCTCGCCGAAGTTGAACACGATGCTGGCATCGGAGCTCCCGGCGATCACGGTGTCCCGTACAACCGCGGCGTCGCCTGGATCGTCGCTGCGCAGCGTGATCCGCCGGCCGCCGAAGGTGATTCGCTCGCTGTACGTCCCCTGCCTGACGATGACTGTGTCGCCGTGCCAGGAGCTGTTGATCGCCGCCTGGATGCTTTGAAAATCGGCGTCTCCGTCGTCATCAACCGTGAAGATCGTGGCCGAGCAGGGAATGGTTAGAGCGAGTACCGTCAGTATCGCGATGCGATTCTTCATACAAATCCTCGTTCTCCAATACAGTTTTCGCCAAACCCTTATTATACCCATACCCTCCAATTGATTCAATTGAAATCGACAGGGAGGGATGGGGAAGAGGATGGTAGTTATAGGACTGTCGGGATTAACTCCCGGCCGGCTCATTTCGGCAGATAGTCTTCGCGGACGGGCGAGAAGACTTCGATGGCAACGGAGTCCTCCAGAATCTGCGCCCCGTGCTCCGCGCCCGGCGGGATACACCAACTGTCGCCGGGCACTACATCGTTCGTCTGGCCGGCGATGGTGAGTAGGATGTGCCCTTGGATGAGATACCCCGTCTGCTCATAGGGGTGTGAGTGCATGGGCAGCACGTGGGCCCGCTGCAGGAGAAACTCGGTCATGAGCGTTCGCTCGCCGTAGCACAGGGTCTTCATCCGAATCCCCCGCAGCGGCGTCTTGTACCCCTCCGGATTATGCTTCTCGAACATGTCTTGTCCCCTGAATCCGATGCATTCTCATTCGCTCAGGGGTGATAGTCTACCGGCGAAACCGTCATCGGGCAACCTGTGAAAAGCGAAAGGGCCGGCCCCGATCCGAGGCCAGCCCTTTGATCGCATCACGATTGCAGCGTTCACCCGACTTTCTTGACCTGGGAATCATCCTCAAAGGGCAGTATCGGCTTCCAGCAGGATGATCATGGCCCCCATCGTTCGTGCTCCGTACGACTCCCGGTTGTATCCGATGATGATCGGCCTGCCAACCTTGCCTTGAATGGAGTTGGACAGGACCGCGGTTTCGATGTCCATGACGTGCTCCGGCTTCTGCACCACGTTCACCTCAATCGAGAGGTCGGCCCCCTGGGCGGGCCTGGCTTTCAACTGAAACGCCCACGGGCCGATCGGCGCCTCGACCTCCCCGGGGGAGGAGAGGTTGCCGAACCAGTAGGCAACCGTCTGCAGTTCGTTGCCCAGGAACTTGCGGATGTGCTGTTGCAGGGGTTCCGGGAGCTGGGTGATCTGTGCGGCCGCAACGGTGCCGACGGAGGTTCCATCATCCCACCTCAGGTCCGAGATCTGGTTTTGGGGGATTGCCTCGATCATCCCTTTGATGACCGCCTTGGAGGCTGCCACCCCTCTGATCAGAATTCGCGGCTCGTCGTCCAACGCCCACTCGCTGCCCTGGAGCAGTCTGCCGATCCGGAGGTTCTCCCCTTCTTCAATCGCATTCAGCAGTTGCTGAGAATCCACGGGCGAGGCCGTCCGCAGCACCACCGTAAACGGCTTGAGATTCGACTGCTTTGGCGGGACTTCTACCATGTAAACCCGGCACAGCAAAGGTTGGGTCGCTTCGGAGACACGGCTGACATCCAGCGCCTGGACAAGGGGCATCATCTCTTGTATGCGGTCCGGCATCGCTCGGATAATCAGACGATTATTGGTGTCTCCGTCGACAATGATGCTGGTTTCGCCGCCTCCTGAAAGCTCCTCAAGGATTCGGGCCAGATCACGAGCGGGATAGTTCTTCAACTCGATAACCCGGACGGCAAGCCGCGGCGGAGTCGGCTCAGCAACCCGCGGCGCTGTCACAGGCGGCTGTTGCGCCGGCAACAGCCCCTGAATCAGTAGTACCCCCAAGCCTACAATCAACACTCGATTTCTCATCGTGTCATCTCCTTTCGCTAAAGATTCCACACCACATAGACTTCACCGTCATCCAATGTCCCATAGAGAACTCGCTGCGGAGCCGCGGATTTCTCCGCTCTCTCGACCACGATCTTCGGGTTCTCGATGTCCGGGTACAGCCGCTCGACCAGCTTGCCCCTGTAGACCTGCGTGTACCGCATGTTCTCGACGGTCAGCGATTGACCCACCACCGTCGGCGGACGAACGGTCTCAGGAGGAACCGGCACCAGCCGGCCATGCAACGCGGCGAACACCAGCGCACAGCCCAGAACAATCCCCAACGCAAACGTCACAGCGGGCCGTTTGAACAGGTCCAGCCACGCCCAGGCCCAGGACCAGTCCGGACGCCGGTCTTGCCAGGACAGCCGGAAGATCTCCGCTTTCTCCCGGTTCGACAACTCCGGCACGGGCGCCCGATCCAGTTGCTCAAAGACTGTCAGGAACGACCGATACTCCCGCAGCAACTGCTCCTGCGACTCGAACCGGCCTGGGAACAAGGCCCTGAACTCCGCCAAAGAGAACCGTTCATTGTCCATATTCCTGTACCTCTTGATTGAGTTTGGCCCCGAGTTTCTCCCGCAGCGCCAGCAGGCATCGGCGAATGTGAGTCCGCGCCGTGCCCTCTCGGCAGCCGAGTGCCTTGGCAATCTCCGGCAGCGGCATGCCCTCGAAATACCGCAGGACGAACGCCGTTCGCTGGTGGACGCTGATCTCCTCCAGGGCTTCATGAATCCCGCGTCGAACGGTGACGTCGTCGAACTGCGGGCCATCCGTTCTCTGCTCGGCCGCGAGCACCTCCATGGAAAGATCGTCGATGTCCGCGTGGCTGCCGTGCCTCTTGGACCGGCGGTAGAAGTCGATGGCCGTATTGGCCGCCACGGCGTTCAGCCACACGCCGAACGACCGCTCACAGCGGAACCGGCCGAGATGGCGGAACACCTTCATCCACACCTCCTGCACGCAATCCGGCGCCTGGGATGAATCCAGCACGATCCGATGGCAGATGCGATGCACGCGGTCGATGTGGCGGTAGTACAGGCACGCCGCCGCGTCCCCGTCGCCCCGCCCAATCGCCTCGATCAAGGCCTCGTCCGAATTCGAATCGTGTCGGGTCATTCCAACAGTATGTACGAAGGAGTGAGGGAAAGTGAATACAAAGAACGGATGCACTCGCATTATTGGCGCATGAAAAAAGGGCCGCAAGCACACGCTCATGCGCTCGCGGCCCTGAATCGGCGTCGGTTCGCTATATTGGTCAGGACGAGGAAATCAGTTCAGGTCCTTGTCCTTCCAGTATTTCGTGCCGGCGATCGTGGCCTGGAGGGCCAGACCGGACTCCGTCATCGAAAACACCTCGATCCCGGAGCGGATGTCCCCTTCGACACTGGCTTCCGCGCCCTTGTCGCCCGTCTTGGCGGCGGCATCCGCGTGGGCGCCTGCGTCCCAGCCCTTCTCGATGAAGTTGGTCATCGTGGCCTTGTCCTTGAAGATCATGACGACTCGGTAGTCCTTGGCGCCCAGGCCCAGACCGACGCCGCCGAGGGCCATTTTCATGTAGGTTCGTTGTTTGGTCTCGTTGTCCACGACGACGCCGTAGCCGCCGCCGGCGCTGGCGATCAGCAGGTTCACGTTCGCGTTGCTGAAGACGCCGTAGCCCGGCGCGTTCTCGAGCTTCGCCTGGGCATCCGGGGACTCCTTGTAGAGCCGCTGGAGCGTTTGCGTCTCCATGTCCGCCACGGCCTGGCGTCTCTCATCCAGGGTCAGGCCCTTCTTCTTGGGACCACAACCAGCCAGCAGAATCGCGACCAGCACGCTTATCCCCACCCATTGTAGTGTTTCCTTCATTTGTTTGTCCTTTCATAATACGATGTTCACAAGGCGTGCGATGACACCGACAAACGGCCTATTGTGCGCTCGCAGCTTTCGCGCCGGCGGCCGCAGCCTTCCCGGCGACGGCCGGATAGGCCAGCCCGGCCAGCAATCCGCCGAGCAGCGGGGCCAGCCAGAACAGCCACAATTGCGAGATCGCCCAGCCGCCCACGAACAGGGCCGGTCCGGTGCTGCGAGCCGGGTTCACGGACGTGTTCGTCACCGGGATGCTGATCAGATGAATGAGAGTCAAGGCCAGGCCGATGGCGATCGGCGCCAAGCCGGCCGGCGCCCGCGGGTCCGTCGCCCCCAGGATAACCATCAGGAACATGAACGTCAGGACGACCTCCGCCACGAAAGCCGCCGTCAGCGAATAGCCGCCGGGGGAGTGCTCCCCGTACCCATTCGCGGCGAATCCGCCGCTGAGGGTGAACTCGCTCTTGCCGCTGGCGATCATGTACAGAATGAAGGCCGCCACGACTGCGCCGATGACCTGCGCGATCACATAGGGGATTACCTCAGTCCAGGGAAAACGCCGGCCCGTGGCCAGACCGACGGTCACCGCCGGGTTGATGTGGCACCCGGAGATGTGGCCGATGGCAAAAGCCATCGTCAGCACGGTCAGTCCGAACGCCAGGGACACGCCAAGCAGGCCGATCCCCACGTCAGGAAATGTCGCAGACAGGACCGCGCTGCCGCAGCCGCCGAAGACGAGCCAGAATGTGCCGATCATCTCCGCCGTCAATCGTTTGTTCAGAGACATACGCATTCCTTTCCAACCAGATCCCCATCGGTTCGATCATACCATCACGGCATGAACTTGAGCCGCGATCCGGCAGTGTATCTTGTCCCTCGGCGGTCGGATATGTCACAAGGTAGGCGACGTGGGCCCGGCGTTTTGACAGATCCTTCTGCAAAGGGCGCACAAATCCCTGTTCTCAGGTCGTTCCATTATATCCTCTCTCTGAACAAACGCGATAACTTTTCAGGGAATGTACCGGGGCAAACACTCGATCCTGCGCGATCGCTACGGATTCTGATAGAGGCTACCGGCCAGACAGAGGTTGCCGGCGGCGTCAACGCACGCGATGGTGACGCCGAACGAATCCTTCAGGAAAAAGCCCCCGGCGGCCGGGGAACAGGAGGAAAGCTCAGTGAGCCGACCTGCGATGCACATGTTGCCCGCCAGGTCGATGTAACCGGAGACGGTCTGGTCGGGAACCCGGATGATAAAGGCGCCCTCGGGAGGTACGCATAGAGCCTCTGTGGTCAGGCCGCCCTGGAGGACGAGGTTGCCCGCGTCGTCGAACTCCGCGACGACTCCGCCCAGGTAACCAACGACGGAGAACAAGGTCGTACCCGGCAGCACTGAGGCCAGTCCACCGCGGCTGATCAACAGGGAATACGTCTGGTTGTAGTGCGGCAGAGTCGTACCCCAGACCGTGATCAACCACGTCCCTTTGCGCGGGTTCTCAATGCAGACCTGCTCGACGCTGTTCGTGTGGTCGCCCTGCGTCCGCACGGCGGGTGCTTCGGGCAGATACGGGTCCAGCGTCCAGGGGTAATGACGCTTGCCGTCCGGCCCGACGACGACAATGTCCAGGTCGTTCACCAGCGCATGGGCCGCCAGCGGATCGGCGGGATAATCGTCCCAAACCAGAGTGATCCGCAATTCCGTCTCGTCCGGCCCAAGCTCGACCGAGTAGGCGTCGCGCTCGCCCTGCAGGAGGATCGTGTCTTCCGCGATGATGTCGTCGATCGTGTCGATGCGGACGAGATCGACGGCCTTCTTCGCGTCGATCAACCCATAGCCATAGGCATAGTCCGGGCCCGTCGTACCCAGGTCGGTAGCCGTGTGGACCAGAAGGCCCTTGAGCGTCGAGGGCAGCGGGTCGCCCCCATGGATAGCCCGCCAATCCTCCAGGATCAGGGCCATCGTCCCGGCAACGGACGGCGCCGCCAGGGACGTGCCGCAGGCGCCGCCATAGCGATTGCCCGGCAGGGTGGACCAGATGCTCCCGCCGTTGCGGACCTCGCAGCCCGGCGAGACAACCTCCGGCTTGATCCGCCCGTCCCCCGTCGGACCTTTGTTGCTCCAGGTCCAGAGGGAATCGTCGTCGGAGTTCGTTGCACCGACGGTCACGATGTTCTTGGCGGCCGCAGTGCACAGGATCGTGCCCCAGTTGCCCTCATTGCCCACCGCCCAGACCATCGGGAGCCGCTTGCCCAGCGAGCCACGGACGATTCCATCCAACGCGGCGGCGTAGTCCTTGTAAACGTGCCACTCGACCTTGCCCCACGAGTTGTTGGCGATGTCGATCTCATACAAATCGATGGCTTGCCGGTACTGCTTCCGCAGCTCCGTGACGTTCTCCCACGTGTGGAATGAGATGAGCGTAGCGGCGGGCGCCACCCCTCGGTAACGGCGATCCCTCAGCAGGCTGCCGTCGCCGATCATCGTGCCGGCCACCTGCGTCGCGTGGTCCCCGATGGGCCATTCGTCCTGCGTGTTCACAATCCGACCGACCAGATCGACGTGCGAAGGGTCCGGGTGCTTCGATTCCCACTGGCCGATCACCACGCCTGATCCGCTCAGATCGTAGGATGCGGCCTGAACCACGTTGGCTTTGACCGCCGCCCGTACTCCGTCGTTCAAGTCTATCGACGCGTGGTGCTGGTCGATCCACTTGATCCCATCGCAAGCCGCCAGGGTCCGGACAGCCACAATGGGAAGATGGAACTCAAGGCTGTTCTCAACCGGATCGTCGCAGAGAATCGTGCCGCCCAGGCTCTCAATCGTCGCGACGCCGGCTGCCGGAGAAACGTCTTCGAAGAGGATCGCGGTGAGTCTCGCCGCACCGCAGGCGGTGATGGAGCAGGCATTGATGCCTGCCTCCCGGATGGACGGTGCGATCTTGTCCTCGGGTAGGATCTCGCAGATCGCCCGCACACCTGGAAGCTGCGCAACCTCCGCGGCTTTGCCGACCGGAATGCTGGCCAGCCACGCGCGGTCGGGAATGTAGGAAAGCAACCTCACCCCGGCCGGGAGGAAGGCCGCTCGCTGCTCGGCCGTCGGGATGCCGTCCAACTGGATCAGCACGTGCACCTGGCCACCGGACGCCTGTCGCCGCGCAACCAGGGCATCGCTTACGCCTCGAACGGGAGTGAACCGCCGCGACTTGAGGATCACCTCATCGCCGCCCATGAGGGCTCCGCCCAGCGACAACACGATCATCAGGGCAAGGACGCCCGCCTTCTTCATGACACCCCAACTCCTGTCCGACTCAGAAACCAGCCCATCGCCGGCTACCCGACTGTTTTCCATTATAACATTTTCGCCCCTCCATTTCCACCCCCGACCGCCGAGCAGAATCACCGAGAGTAAAGAACTCACGGCAACAACCCTGCGTTCACGGGCAGACGAAGTCCTGACTTTCCGTTGCGTTTTCATTGCGCGAGGGTAGAATACATTTGCCTAAACCACAGCGAAGAAGCACAGTTGTGTGATGCCAACGCAGGGAAAGGGGGATCTAGATTACCGGAGGGGAAAATACCACCATCCGGCGCCTGTGTGAGAGAGTTGATCTGGCATGAAGCAAAACGCAGACATCATTCGCAGCAACAGTCCGATCACGTATAGCTACGCGACCGTAAGATTGACACGGAGCCGCATAGAAAAGGGGTTGATCGCAGTTCCCACCGCCCTAGCAAAATGGTTCCCGGACCACAACACCAACATCCAAATCTATCTCGATGATTCGTCCGTCTCGCAGTCCAAGCGATATTCATCCTACAACAGTACCACCAAGGAGTGCAGGATCGGCGGGGTGAGACAGTGGTTCGAAGAGAACGACCTGATAAGCGGCGATGAGGTAGTTATCCAGTTCGTTGACGCAGAGCAATCGATCTACAGGTTGATTCCAGAGAAGCGGTTCCTGGCTGCAACTCAAAGGCTGCAAACCGCCTTTGACAACTCGCCAGATGAACAAGAAGCTTCCGAGAGACTCGCAAGACTCTCTGAATGGACAAACACAGAAAGCACCAAGGTCAACCTGAATGAGTACAGACGTCTGATCGCCGGACCTCCGGCTGTGGAGAGATCGCTGACTACTCGAAAGACGGGCAGACATAGGGAGAGCACGCCCCCCAGCCTGAGAACCTTGCTTGGGCAGCTCTATCGAGGACACTGCCAGGTATGCGACTTTTGGTTCCTGAAGAAAGACCGAAAGCCGTACTTCGAAATTCACCATCTTGACGCCGCGCAAGGACATCACCCCAAGAATCTTATCGTTGTCTGTGGTAATTGCCATAATCAATTCGAACATGCTGATGTGATGCCCGAGTTCAATGAGGAGCAGTGGCTTACCAGAGTGCACTTCAACAGGGCACTACATCAGGTGTACCAAATCGCCTTGACTGCCGAGATGCCAAGTTTCTCCAAAGAACTATTCATATGAACTGGCGGCGAGGTCCACGGTCGGCCGGGATGGAGAATGTCCCAGCGCGGACTCCTCATGAAGCAATAACATACCTAACTCACAGCGAAAGGAGTTCTGATGGAAAGAAGAATGTTTCTCAAAGCGACCGGAGCTGCCGTAGTACTTCCGTCCGGATCAGTAGCCCTCGGACCAGCGCTGGTCCGGCAAGGAGATCGGCGGCTCAAAGATATCACGCCTGGCGAACTAATGGAACTTCTCGCCTGGGCTGAAATCCCCGAGGAGGACGTCGCGACTGTCGAAGACGCACAGCAGGAACGCGGCGAACCCATTGTTAGCCTGCACCCGCAGTACTACTTCGAGTATGACGAGGGGAAGCACAATATCGGCCTTGAAGATAGGATCTGGTTTCGCTATTGGTGCAGCCACATCGATGAGGACCCGGAGTGGGATGAGGTTGAGTGTAGTAAGGAGGTTGATGGTTGCATCTCAATTGGCGACATGCGGACCCATGACGGCTACCCGATTGCAGCTCCGATCGAGTTGGTCAGGTGGTTCCTTGAGCACGGTTTCAGGGTCTGCTGAATAGAGTAGAGCTCATCCGGTTTCTGCGTACTTCGGTTTCTCCTGGGGGTTCTACCTCCAAACTCCCCGGCATTTGACGCTTTGGGCCAATAGCATGAGGAAGAGGCGCGGTTAACTTGCCCATCGCCTTGCTCTCCTACCATGCTGCTGGCGTAAAGCGAAGAATGCCAGGGGTCCGGGGACAGCGTCACCGGGCATGGGCTGCGACTACACCCCAAAGTACGCGGAAACCGGATAATCCTGAGGTAACTGATCTACATTGCCGAATCCGTCGACGGCGACGTTCCATACAGGCTGGTAGTGGTCAACGAGAAATCGCTCCGCCAGAGTGATCCATACTGGAACGACAACAAGATAGCGGCACGTAAAATGCTCCAGGCGGAGATTGTCTGCCTGGTCGATGCTTTCGCTGTGTTCCTTGAGCCGATGATGAAGTTCTCTTCTGCCAGGGCTTGGACTCCGCCCCCCCTTCCTTGCTCCGGCAGGCACAGCCTTGCCAACGTAGATCGGTGACACTTCCGATGCCTCTACCAGAGACCGATAACCGTCGAAGTCGCCGTGATAGTAGATCGCATAGACACCCGCTCCCTCAAACGGCTCAGGCGGTAAGGCAACATCCGGCCCTCCGAGAAGTGCCTGAACAACGCTTTTTGCCAAGTTTTCATAATGAAGCGGATCGTAAGGCTGCATCTTTGCCTTCTCCGAAGACTCCAAAGGAGGCAGTATCGCCGCTGGCAGGGAACACGTCAACCTCACATTCGCGGAATCCGCCAAATCCCAAGGTAACACCAGCTCTCCCCGGGTCATTGTGTCGCAACTGCCTTTTTTTTCGGACCTCAAGTGCGGCCCTGTTCCAGCCGATAGACACCGTACCGGCTGTGATCTGGATGACTGTCGGTGAAGGCCGTCGATCGACTGTACCAGTGCAGGTCACCGCGAATGATCGCCGATGCCGGGCGGCTGATGGGAGGAGGTGTTGGATGAACACGGGCTCGATCAAGAGACGATTGCGCATCTGCAAGCGATGTGAGTTCCTCTGCACCAATTGCCCGCACGCGCTGCCGTGTTCCGTGCAGGGGCAACCGGTGCGCCCCACAGAGTGTTACATCTGCTGGCACAACGAAGGGACGCTCCTGCCGAAGGATTGCCGACTGCGGAACCGCAGCGCCGGCGCAGCGGCACACACGGAGCGGCCTTCTCGTGCGAAACGCTTTTAGCCCGACTTCGCGGATTCGG
>DCUI01000025.1 GCA_002327785.1 Phycisphaerales bacterium UBA2218 | reverse complement strand
AACAGGTCGCGCTGTAGTACTAATCTCGTCGAAACATCGGTCAGCAGCGTCTCGAACCGCAATTGATCCGCCATGTTCTCTTCCAGACGCTTGCGATCTGTGATGTCCTGGAGAACGCCAATCAGTCGGGTCGCACGGCCGGCCGTGTTGCGGGCGAGAACGTGAGACAGATGATGGAGCCAGGTCAAACCGCGGGACGGATGCACAAAGCGGTACTCGATGCTGTACTGATCGAGTTCTCCATCGAGCAGCCGCCGGCTTATCTCGAGTACTTGCACATGGTCTTCAGGATGAATGTGGGCCAGCCAGTAATCCCGCCCACCCGGCTCCTCGCTCGGAGGCAGGCCAAGCAGTTCCCTTATCCGATCATCCATATACTGGACGCGGCCATTCTCGCCACTCTCGTAGAATCCCAGTCCGGCTATGTCGACTGCCGACGCGATGCGTGCCTCGCTGGCGAGAAGAGCTTCCTCCCTCTGCTTGCGTTCGGTGATGTCGGAGGTGATTCCCATGAGCCGGGCGCCCTCCGCCTCGCCACAGAGACGCCCGCGAGACTGCATCCAACGGACCTGCCCGTCGGAGCGCACAAGACGGTACTCGATCACCCTCATCTCGCGCGATTGAACAGACTCGGCCATCGCGTCGCGAACGGCCTGCCGGTCATCAGGATGAACCAGTTCGACGAAACGCTCCACATCCAACGCGTCGCCCGGCGGCAGACCGAACAACTCCATGATCTTGGGCGTCACCCAGAATCGTTCGCCTCTCGCGTCCAGCACCCAGGGCCCCGCGTCGGCGGCCTCGGTCGCGAGGGATTGCCGCGCCTCACTTTTCCGCAACGCCTGGTCGGATCGCTTGCGGAGAATGGCGTTGGCGAACAGCTGCGCGATCAACTCCAGCCGTTTGACCAATGGCTCGGACCACGTGCGTGGCGCCACCATGTCACTGAAGGAAACCGCTCCGAAGGGCGATCCACCTCCCGTGGACAGTGGCAATAACACGACAGCCTTGACGCCAAAATGGCAAAGCGTCTCCTGATCGCGTTCGGCGCCTGCAGGAACATCATCCATGGAAGAGATGACAAAAGACCTGCCGGCCTGTACTTCGCGGAGACCCCATGGGAAGTGCTCGGATGCCCGTAACTGCCGCGAGATCGGTGGACCGTGCACGCGCCGATAGTAATGGGTCAACGTAAAGATCCCGGGCGCGTCGAATTCCCACTGCCAGAGCACACAAAGGTCGATCCCGAACCATTCGCAGATCCGGCGCTGGGCTTCCTCGATGATGGCATCCACCTGGTCCGTCGGCACGTTGATAAACTTCGACGAGAGGATGGCAAGCAGCGACTCGAACCGGAGCTGGTCCTGCAATTCAATCTGCAATCTGGAGTTCGCTTGAGTCATGGAATTCGTCGCCCCAGTAACGACCCATGCCAACAGATATTCGAACATGAGAGACACACTCCGTCGGCGATCTGCTCCGAAGCGAGGTTCCGAAGGCGGCCCGGTCTCTGAGCGGCCGGCAAGTCAGACTGCTCACAGACCCAGGGCACAGACGGGTCGGCAACCTTCACGTCCCCCTGTCCAGTCGCAATCGAGATGTGGACAACACTGCCGAACATTTCTCCAACCGTCCTGGCGCCTCCAGCCCCAAGGTCATTCTGCCAGAAACCGCACGTTGTTTCAAGGATCAACCGTCAAAAACTGGCTGGGGCCCGCCTGCGCGGCCCCCGGGGTGCTATGATGGTGGCAACCTTGCCCACGATCTGTGTCCAGAGGGAACCAACCTTCTCGGCGTCGAGCCGGTCCCCGATGACGGGTCGAACGACTTCCCCTTCGCGGGTCTGGTACTCCGGGTTTGTTGCGCTGTCACTTGTCACCGTCTCACCTCATCCGACTCGCCATGGTCAGATGTAGCCCTGATGCCGATTGAATTCCACTGGAAGCCCACCCGCGTTCGGGTGCTCAACGAGGAGAGAGTCCTGTAAGGGCAGTCCTTGACAACGCAGATTGGGGTACCTGTCAAGGCTGTTGTCTCGCCAACTACTGGCTAACTGTCCGGCCCTCTGTCTCCAACCATGCCCGACTGATCCCGGACTTCTTCACCTTCCGGTACAAGGTTGCAGGGCTGAGCCCGAGCCGCTTCGCTGCATCCGGGACAGAACCCGACGTCTGTTGCAGAGCTCCGAGGATAAGTTGTCGCTCCATCTCCTGGATGGTGGGGANNCCAGCCTTGAGCTCGTCCCCCGGGTTCACAATTAGAACCTGGTTGATGACATGCTCGAGCTGGCGGACGTTGCCCGGCCATGAGAAGCCCTCCAGAAGACCAACCGCCTCCGGGGCGAGTATGCGGGATACGACTGGCACAACGGACGGGCCGACGGTTTCGTGGGCGATGCCGCAGGACAGCAGCGACTCGAGGAGGCGAGAGCCAAAGGGTTGCAGACCAAGAAATACGCCCTGCCGCCAGGTGTCTCGCCAGGCGGACACGGTGGTTCTCATGGCTACCTTGGGGATGACTTCATCGATGCGATCCTCCGCGGTCGAAAGCCGGCGGTGGATGTGATTGATGCGTTGAACATGACCGTGCCGGGTTACTATGCCCATCTGTCGGCCATGAAGGACGGCGAAACCCTGAAGATTCCGCAGTATTCGCTGTAGCGGAGGTCGCCTCAGTGACACAGACATGATAAAAGGAGACGAAGGATGGCGATCTTCTCATCACCGAGGATGCGTTCGTTCTGGGCGTGCCTTCTCGGGGCAGCATCCCTCAGCCTGCTCGCTGCGCCTCTGGCGGCGAATGCGTCTGTGGCCTCTTCAACGCCGGCGTCTACCGTGCGTGCGGAGAAGCCGGAGGCAGTCTCGGACCAGGGTGTCGACACGGACCATGACATCGTGGTCTACGGCGGAACCTCCGCCGGAGTCGTGGCTGCCGTCCAAGCGAGGAAGATGGGCAAATCGGTGGTGCTGATCGAGCCGACGCACCGACTGGGCGGCCTTACCAGCGGCGGGCTGGGACAGACCGATATCGGCAACAAGGCGGCCATCGGCGGTTTAGCCCGCCGGTTCTATCAGGCCGTCCGAGAGCATTACAGCCGTCCGGCGGCGTGGACCTGGCAGCGACGCGAGGAGTACATGGACAGCGGGCAAACCCGCACGGTCGCGGGCGAAGACGCCATGTGGACCTTTGAACCCAGTGTCGCGCTGAAGATCTACGAGACGTGGGTCCAGGATCACCAGGTCGAGGTCGTCCGTGGCGAGCGTCTGGACCGCCGCTCCGGCGTGGCGATGACCCGCTCGATTCCCTGGCGAATTCTCTCGATTCGCATGGAGTCCGGACGCACCTTCGCCGGGCGGATGTTCATCGACGCCACCTATGAAGGCGATCTCATGGCGGCCGCGAACGTCCGCTACGCGGTCGGCCGCGAGGCGAATTCGGTCTATGGGGAGACGCTCAACGGCGTTCAGACCGGCAACGCGAAGTATCACCAGTTCGTCCCTGGCGTCGATCCCTACGTGGAGAAGGGCAATCCCGCGAGTGGTCTGCTGCCGTTCATTGACTTGGAGGGACCGGGCCCGGAGGGCGCGGGGGATCGGCGGGTGCAGGCCTATTGCTTCCGGATGTGTCTGACAAATCAGCCGGACAACCGGATTCCCTTCCACCAGCGCGATGACTACGACCCGCTCTGGTACGAACTGCTGCTGCGGAACTTCGAAGCGGGCGAGTCGGGCATGCCTTGGATCAACTCCTCCATGCCCAATCGAAAGACCGATACCAACAACCGGACGGCATTCTCGACCGACTTCATCGGGCAGAATTACGAGTACCCCGAGGCCAGCTACGAGCAGCGCGAGCGGATCACCGCGCGCCACCGCCTCTTTCAGCAGGGCCTGATGTGGACGTTGGCTCATCACCCGCGCGTCCCGGAGCACATCCGTTGTGAAGTGGCCCGTTGGGGCATGTGCAAGGACGAGTTCACTGAGGGGAACGGCTGGCAGGATCAGCTCTATGTCCGCGAGGCTCGGCGGATGGTTAGCGACTATGTCATGACCCAACACCATTGTCAGGGTTCACGGAAGGCGGATGACCCGGTCGGTTTGGCTGCCTACGGAATGGATTCCCACAACGTCCAGCGGTATGTGGACCCTAACGGCCACGTGCGCAACGAAGGCGACGTGGAGGTCGGTGGTTTCTCCCCCTATCCGATCAGCTATCGAGCCATCGTTCCGCGGGCCGACCAGTGCGGCAACCTGCTGGTGCCCGTATGCCTCTCGGCCTCCCACATCGCCTACGGCTCCATTCGCATGGAACCGGTCTTCATGGTGTTGGGTCAGTCGGCGGCCACGGCTGCGGCTCACGCAATCGACGAGAGTGTCCCGGTGCAGCGTGTTGACGGCGATAAGCTCCACCAGCGTCTTCTATCCGACCACCAGATCCTTGAGTGGACACGGCAAGCACGCTCGGATCAGCCCAACCTGGATTCTACCAGACTACTGAGAACCAGGAGCAATCATATCGGTATCTCCAGTGTTGCGGCGGGACGGTAGCAGTTTCCATGTTTGCGGCGGCCGAACACGGGCCGGTGGCGAGCGGCTCACAGAGGCACGGTCGAGGCTGAATGTGCCTCGATGGAATGATGTTCCGCAGCCGCTCCGTGCGTCGCTTTCCCTGCGGAACACGGGGTTTTGGAATCATGACAGACTGTTTGAAAGCAGTGGGGTGGCGAGAGCAGAGGCGGGGCGACGCAGGCAGTAGTGCGAGGACACGTCTGAGTGGCGGAGGGATGGCCGCCGGGACCGGTGACGGAGCTGTGGGCGCGGTTGGTGACGTACTGAGCGATGGCCGTCCAAGCCGGGCGACGGAAGCACGTCTGGTGCGGAATGACATCTATGACTGTCGATAACTCGTATCGACGTGTGTCATTCTCTTCCGGTGGATTGTCAGGAGGTATGCAGTTCCTATTCGATGACGTGAATGCCTTTCTTTGTGCACATATCCTTGAGGACTCTCGGCCAAACAGTGGCACTGACTTCGCCGAGGTGGGCCTTCTTGAGGAGCAGCATGAAGGTGCGGGATTGGCCGATGCCACCGCCGATACTCAACGGAATCTCGCTGTTTAGGATCGCCTGATGATACGGTAGTTTCAGGAAGTCCGATTGGCCTGAGATTTCAAGTTGTTTCTTGAGCGACTCGGCGGTGACGCGGATGCCCATAGAAGTCAGTTCGTGCCGGCGCTTTGTCACAGGGTTCCAGACGAGAATATCGCCGTTCAGGCCGTGCATCGGTCGGCCGTCCTCGGAGGTGGTCTCTGTGGCCCAGTCATCGTAGTCGGCGGCCCTCATTTCGTGAGGGTAGCCGTCCTGGAGCACCCAGCCAATGCCGATGATGAAGACGGCCGGATACTCCTGGACGATCCTCGTCTCTCGCTGCTTGCGAGGCAGGTCGGGATACCGGTCGAGGATTTCTTCCGCGTGGAGGAAGGTCAGCTCATCCGGCAGGTCGGCGTATTTGTCCGTCTTGAGCTGCGGAAAGAGGTGCTGGACGTGCACTTCGGCTCCCTTGAGAACCTTCCAGATCTTCCGCACAACCTGCTTGAGGAATGTCACGTTTCGCTGGTCTTTCGTGATGGCCAGTTCCCAGTCCCACTGGTCCACATAGGCACTGTGATCGTGGTCGAGGAAGTAGTCCTTGCGGACCGCCCGCATATCTGTGAGGAGGCCTTCGCCCACCTGCATCCCGAACTGTTTGAGGGCCATCCGTTTCCATTTCGTTGCCGCCTGGACGACCTCTGCCTCGACGAGGTTCTTGTTGTGGTCGTTCGAGATGTGGAAGCGGATAGGGGTGCGCGACCCGTCGCGATCAAGGTAGTCGTTGACGCCGCTGCTGACGTCCACAATCAAAGGGACCGTGACACGAATGAGGTTAAGCTCTTTGCCGAGGTTCTGCTCGATGTAGTCCTTGATGGCGTAGGTGGCAATCTGAGTTTCCTTCGGCGATAGGAGGGAGTGGTAGTCGTTCGGGAGGATCTTTTCGAGTTCCGCGTAGTCGCCGATTCCGGGACCGGCCAGGTCAGCCTTCTTGTCCAGCATTGGGTTTCTCCTGGGGCCATCAACCCGTCTTTGCCGTGTGACACACTGGCGGGATTCTATCGTGAAAGCGGCCAATGTCAAGAATGGAAGCGGATTCGTCACGCATTCCCCAACGGCGATGGCCGCGCGGGACGATAGAGGCGTGCCGGGGGCTCGGGGCGCGTTCCGGATATCATCGAGAAAGCAGTTCCGCAGCCGCTCCTCGCGTCGCTTTCCCTGCGGAACACCTGGCTGCTGCCGGGGATTTGGAATCGTGAAAGACTATTTGGGAGCGGTATGGGCGAGAGCAGAAGCTGGACAGGGGAGCAGAAGAGCACCGACGTTACTGACCGGCGGCGCGATGGCCGCCCGGGACGAGCGACGCGGCCACCGCCGAGGGGGCGGACACAGGCGGCTATTGTATCGATCTACGTTGGCACAGGAGGTCGGTGGGGCAAACGTGGTGGCCACTTCAGGATGACGGTGGAAGAGGCACCGCATCAGGCGTTGTCCCTGATTCTCAGTCCGTCTTGGGGACGTATGCCTCGCACTGAAAGTCCTCCTCGTCTTGTTGGTCGAATCTGTTCAGTGTGCATAGGGGCTCCTCATCGGGATCATCGTCCTTTGCGCATGAGGTGCACAGACTGGGCTTTGCAATGAGATCGGGATTGACTTCGGTCCCGTCATCGTCATAGAAGTGAATCGGATTCTCATCCATTGTGATCTGCCTTCCCGCTTTCGAGCTTCGCTCTTCAAGTCCTTGGCGGGCACGCACGGCGTACAATTTCCACGATGAGGCACATTGTACACAGACGCGGCTACGGTGTGAATGCACGGCAACCGCTCTTGCATGGCGGTGGCCGCCCGAAACGAGCGACATAGGTGTGACAGGCTCCGCAGCCGCTCCGTGCGTCGCTTTCCCTGTGGAACAACGAGTTTTGGAATCATGACAGACTATTTGAGAGCGGGGTTCGGCGAGAGCAAGAGCGGGGGTAGGGGGCACAGACGCTGTTGACCGGCGGAGGGATGGTCGGTCGATGAGTGAGGCAGGCGCCGACAAGGGCTTAGGGCTGCAAAGACGCAGGGCGTTTGGGCGTTGAGGGTTTCCGATTTCGTCTGGCGATGGTCCTGGGACACGAATACGAAAATCTACTCGGAGCACCCAGGCTACAGCAGGCGTAGTCCATACATTGATTGCCCTCCCAGTTGACATTCTGGCAGCCGGGGATATGGTAGACTTGGTAATCGACGGGCGGCCCACGCGTCACTTTATCTCTCGTGTGACAGCCGGTCGCTGACCGTGGCAGCAGGCTGACCCATGGGAAGATCTCCGCAAGGTTCCCCCGAGCCGGCATTTAGCCTGTGAGTAGGGATGCGAAGTTTCAGGCCGAACCCTCGATTTTTCTCGAAATGAAAGGAGGACGATCTATGTTTCAGCACAGTGCTACTGCCCCAAGTCGCGTGGCAGCCTTCGTGTCTCTGCTGGTAGCGGTTACAGGTATCGGAATGAGGAGCGACCCCACCTTCGCAGGCGATCTCAATTGGGCTATCGAGGGGACCTGGATTACGACTCTGGGTACCGGCACTGATCACATCACGCTCACCCAGACGATTATGCCTCTCGCCTCTGTCCAGAACCGCTTCACGAGTGTGATGAAGCAGGTCAACCAGAATCCCACTTACTTCGGTGTGTTCCCAGAGGCGGATACAGCAACTGACTGGGTAGGATGCATTGCCCGGCCCAATCCGGAGTCCTACGAAGGCACGTTCGTAAGCTACCTGACAAGGGTCCCCGAGCCTGCCACCGGCAGTCCTCTGCTGAGCCAGACCGTCGCAATTCTGGTTCTCAGTGGTGCCTGGGTGCTCACAGGTCCGGATGCATGGACCGGCGAGGTCACAATTGCGGCCTACAGGGCAGACCAGGATGCCGATCACGACGGGCTTCCAGATGACGGTGAGACGCCAGTCGATTGTTCGGTTCTTACTCACACGGGCAAGCGCCTCGGTTTGATGCCTCGCTGCACGCCAGCGCCGCCGTCGGAGACGATTGACGTTGTGGTCGACGAGGAATTCGTGATCTCGCTGGCCTCCAATCCAAGTACAGGTTATTCCTGGGGACTGGCAAACCCGCTCCCGGCTTGGCTGGAGTTCGTCGGTCAGACATACGAGTCTTCTCAGTCCGACCCGCCTGTCATCGGAGGTGGCGGCGTCGAGAAATGGACCTTCAAGGCCACCGATGCAGGCACCGCCACCGTCACATTTGAGTACCGGCGTCCGTGGGAGAAAGACAAGCCGCCGGCACAGCGAAAGACGTTCGTCATTGTGGCGACGTTCGCTAACGAGACTGTCGAAGTCACCGTCGGGCAGGACTTCGTCATCTCACTGCAGGCCAACCACAGTACGGGCTTCGCATGGGAGTTGGCCAACCCGCTTCCTGTATGGTTGGCCCGCGTGAGCTGCGTGTACGAATCCGTGCAGACGGACCCGCCCGTCATCGGGGGCGCCGGCGTCGAAAAATGGACGTTCAGGGCCAGCGCCGCAGGCACCGCCGTAATCACGTTCCAGTACCGTCAACCCTGGGCGACGGACGTGCCGCCCGCGCAGTACAAGACCTTCATAATCGTCGCGCGGTCATGACGTGTGCGACGGTCGCCTGAATTTGGTAGGCGCGCTGCAGCGGTTCACCATGCACAGGTACAAGGCGACAGACATCGGGGTTCCGCAGCCGCTCCATGCGTCGCTTTCCCTGCGGAACACGGGGTTTTGGAATCATGACATACTATTTGAAAGCTGGGGAGGGGAAGCAGATGTTGTGGGGTACGGGGGCTGAAGCGCACAGACGCTACTGACCGGCGGAGGGATGGCCGCGTACGACGACCGATGGTATGGGGGCCGAGGATCGGGATTCGCCTCCGAGATATGAGGAAAGACGAGGTTCCGCAGCTGCTCCTTAACATTGTTTTCCCTGCGGAACAACGAATTTGGGAATCATGACTGAGTGTTTGGGGGGGACGCAAAAGGGCAAAGCAGAGGTGGGCGAGGCAGAAAGATGCGCGATTACGCTCGTGGGCTGGCAGAATGGTTTGGTCAAGGAGTGGGATGGCAGCGTTGGTGATGCCGAGGTTCTCTGCCATGGTGCCCTTTCCAAGCCTTCAGGAGGGGTGGAAGTCGAGGTTGTCCTTATTTCGGTTGGATGTCCAGTGGCCACTCCAACGTGAATCCTAGTGCTCCATTACTCATCAAAAGATGGATAGAGCTTCTTGAGCTTTATTCTGGCATCTTCCGTGGTGAATTGCCAGTTCACTTTGACCCTGGCTTCGTCACGGCTCTTCTCCCAAGCTTTGACCTGCCGTCGCAGGTCTGCCATGTTGTCGATGCGTTG
>DCUI01000209.1 GCA_002327785.1 Phycisphaerales bacterium UBA2218 | reverse complement strand
GTCAGGATGAAGTGCTTGTCGTAGTCTTCCGGCGTCTCGCCGAGGGCGATCAGATCGGCGGCCGTGGCAATCTGGTAGGGGTCGTTCGGCTCTCCCGTCCCACCGCTGTATTTGGCTTGGGCGGGAAGGACAAACACACAGATCATCAGTGTCAGAAGTAGCGTTCTCATGGTCTCCGATCCTCCAACTACAAATCAACCAAGTGTCTTTCAACCACGGATTACACGAATCACACGAATGGCAAGAAGATCACTTCACCAAGCGTTCTGATTCCAGTTTCGGATAATGCCCGAAGTTGCTCTCCTCTTTGAACAGCACCTCGTTTGGCATTCTGTTCCCCTCTCCTTGTTCATTCGTGTGATTCGTGTCATTCGTTGTCTCAAGAGAAGCACAGGCCGCATGTACCCTTCACCCCACACCTCCGTCGTTTTCGTTGAGATCGAGTCTCGTTGAGGCATCCGCGGTCATCAGCGGTTGCAAGTTGTCCCGTGGTGGGCGTGGTCCTTTCCCAATGATCCCCCGGAATCCGCGTGCGGCGTGCATCTTCTTCACCTCCGTTGTCGAGAGCTTTGCATGGACAGCGGCTCGGCATGAAAACAGCGAGCGGCAATAGGAGAGCAGGGTAACCCCGCTCCCCGCCGCCGGCAATGCCTCCATTATACCCATCGCGGCAGAGCAATTCCATACGTAGGACTACGTTTTCTCGACCCAACGCCTTGCGGGATGCCGGCTGGGATGCCCGCCGCCGTGCGGATCTACACCTCTCCCCGCCGGTGCTCCCGAATGCGAGAAACGCTCTTTCTCAGAAAGTGTTTGAGAAGCCGGTTTATCGTAGCATGGGCATCTTGCCCATGAGTCACAGGGCCATCCTGGCCCTGCCAGGCACGGAGGTTTCTCATGGGCGGGACGCCCATGAGACTCACGGGCAAGATACCCGTGCTACTTTTCCAACACCTTTTCATAGGGGGCACCAGAGTACTGTCAACGGCTGACGAACATCAATACGTGAGCACCACAAGCGTTCTGGGCGTGATCTTCGTGAACTCGATCCGGCCGGCGGTACAGGAGAAGTCCGCTTGGCCGTCGGTGGGGAGAACCAGCGATTTCGTCGGATTGACCAGCCGGACGAACTCCAGGGTGGCGGTGACGGACTCATCGTTGAAGTTCTCGACCGCTGCGCAGTGGTCGCCGATCAGGTATAGGGCCACTTTGTTCGGGGCGTCGAAACAGATGCCCAAGGGGGCCAGGAGCTTTTCGCGGATCGGCTTGAGGTCTTCGCGGGTCAGGTTCAGGAGACTGTTGGGCTTGCCGGTGACTTTCAGCGTGAGCAGGTTCTTGTCGCTTGCGAGGTCGGTAGGGAGCTTGGCGGCCAGGCCGTCCGTGACGAGCACAGGCGTACCGGCCCTGAGCATGGCGCCGAGCTTCACATTCAACTGCGGGTCCTTCAGCGCGTGGACCGGCAGGAAAGCTGCTTTGGCGTCCGCGAGGATCTCGGCCGTGGGCACGAGCGGCAGGCCCAACATGCCGACGAAGTCGTAGACGTATTGCTCGTTGTGGGCGTCGCTGTTCGGGGGCTTCGGTGCGGCGATGCCTTTGAGCGGCCTATCCCGCACCATCGCCGCGAGCTTCAGCAGGCTGGGAATCTCGGTGCGGAGCTTCTCGACGTTGGCGGGACCGGTTTCCCGCAGGAGCGAACTGTAGCAGAATAGCAGCATCTCCCTCGCGTCGGCCAGGACCGTCTGGCGGGCCTGCTCGACGTAGGTGGCCTCGTGCGTGCCGTAAGGGTCGAACCAGCCGCCGCCGCACTTGGCGCCGCCGATCTCGCCGAGCCACCGCATGATGTAGTAGGCCTCGTACTGGGCCTTCCTGCCCCATCGCTCGTTGTCCGGATCGCGGGTCTCCGTTCCGACCCAGATCTTGTCGAAATCGGCGGTCTGGCGCACGACCTCGTAGCCGCGGTTGTGGAAGTTGTCGTACCACTGGGGGTACTTGATGATGATCCTGACCTTGGGGTTGACCGCACGGGCCGGCGCGAGAATCCGCTCCCGGCTGACTTTGACCATCAGGTCGCAGCGGTACTCGGACCAGCTCTGGTCGCCACGTGCCTTCTTGCACTCGTCGCACTCGCAGTCGGTGAACCAGAAATCGTCGATCATGATCTCGTCGAAGATCGACGCGGTGAACTCGAAGATCTCCCGGACTCGCTTCTGCGTGGGCTCGTCGGTGTAGCAGGAGATGACGTTCCAGCCGGTGGATCTCTTGCCTACCTGGGTAGGTGTCACACAGCCACAGACCGCGATCTGGGCATCGCTGAGGCGTTTCTTCGCATGCTCCAGAGCGTTTCGCTGCGCCGTGTACCCGTCGCGGAAGGTCTCGACGAACACACGCGTCACGCCTGTATTCCTGCACCAGTCGATGGCCTTGTCGATTCCCGGATCGCTGGAAAGATGATCCCGCACGTCCTGGGCGGTGAACAGCGTCGAGATCGTCAGCGCGTCTTCACTCGCTTTGGCCAGGTCCCACAGCGATTGGCCCCACGTAACCGACATGGTGAACAAGACCAGTGCCCCCATAATGGTTGCTTGTCTCGTGCGATTCGGCTGTCTCATGGATTCCCCCTTGTAAGGATAGCGATGAAAAATCTCAGTCCATGCGTGACCGATTCTCAATCCGTCTTACTCCCTGATCGTAGAAGGTGCAGATCGAGTTGCTCTGCGTGGGTGCTGCGGCGCTTTGCCGTGAAACGTCACTCGGATTCGCCGACCAGCCTTACCAGTTTCTCTTTCAATCGCCGGCAGGCCTCGCCTGGATCAGTCGCCTTGGTCACGGTCGAGCAGACGGCGACCCGTTGGGCCCCGGCCCGGATCACCTGCTCGACGTTGTCGGCCGTGATGCCTCCGATCGCGACGTGGCTGATCCCGGTCCCTTCGAGCCCCGCCAATCCCTGCCTGATGTACTCCGTGCCGGCGATCTCGATATCGGGCTTGGTGGGCGTCACAAACGCCGGACCCAGGCTCACGTAGCCTGGCCGACCCGGCAGGGTCGCTTCGAGCTCCTTGGGCGAATGCGTGCTCTTGCCGATGATGAGCGGGCTGAGCTGAATCCGCCGGACCTGCTCGACGGGCAGATCGTTCTGGCCCAGGTGCACCCCATCGGCGCCGGCGGCCGCCGCGATATCCGCACGGTCGTTGATGACGCTCAGCGCCCCCATCTCCCGGCAGATTTCCACGAACTCGACCGCCATGGCGAACAGCCGGTCGTCGGGGATGTCCTTGGCCCGCAACTGGATGCAGTCGGCGCCGCCCGTGGCGCACTTGCTCGCCAGGGCCAGCACCTCGGCAGGCAGATTGCTCGTGACGATCACGTACAGCCGGACACGATTGAACTTCTCGACGGGCTCGCTGAACAGCACGATGTCTTTCTCCAGTGTGTAGCTCTCGTATCGCAACCGCTCGACCGTCTCCGCGACGGCCCGATCCTCGGTCTGGATGACTTCCGCCATGGCCCGCAGGGCCTCGGTCAGCCGCTTGGCGGCGGCGGTGAAGCAGCCCTTCAGTGTCGCTCGCCGGTGCTGGCCTTCGACCTTCTGGCCGACGCCGACGTCGCCGACGGTGTCCCTCGCTGCGATGAGCTTGCCCGAGTCCAGCGGGCCGATGGCGGCGCACAACTCGTGCCGAAGCTTCTTGGCCCGTTCGCTGAGCGGCCCGGAATTGAGTGCGAACCGGCAGTACTCCTCCACGACGCGAAGTGCCTCGCGGGCCCGATTGAAGTTCGCATCGACAATCCTGTAAGCGGCTCTCTCCATAACGCCGCCATTATAGCCCAAAGACCCTTCCGAGAGTAGGAAAAAGGAGTCGTCCTTTGTGAATTGCTCCGCTGCCCCCTCATGTCTATAATACCGCTTGTGCATATTGGCTGTAGTTCTGTGGAAGGAGTGTACCCTATGACATCGACATATATCAGAGTGTATCTGATCGTGGCGGCAATCGGCCTTTCGAGCGCGGCGGCTCAGCCCCCGGCCAAAGAGCCCAACGCGGTGCCGGCGGCAGCGATAAAGCCCCAGCCGGCGCAGGCCCCCGTTGCTCCGCCGGCGCCGTTGCCGGTGTTGAGGGTCGGGATGCCGGCGCCGGCGTTCAAGGTCGCCAAGTGGTTCAAAGGCGCGCCGGTCGAGCGGCTCGACGTAGGAAAGCTGTACGTCGTGGAATTCTGGGCGACCTGGTGCGGGCCGTGCAAGGTCTCGATCCCTCATCTCACGGAACTGGCCCACAAACACACCGGGCAAGTTACCTTCATCGGCGTCAGCGTGTGGGAGAGACCGACGGAGAAGACCGATGACGCGATCTTCGCCCTCGTGGAACCCTTCGTGACGGACATGGGGGACAAGATGGACTACCACGTGGCCGCCGACGGGATCGACCGGACGATGGCGACGAACTGGATGAACGCCGCCGGCAGGAACGGCATCCCGTGCGCATTTATTGTCGGCCGGGACGGCAGGATCGCGTGGATCGGCCATCCCGCCGCGATGGACAAAGTGCTTGAGGAAGTGGTCGCGGGGACGTTCGACGTCCAGGCGGAAGCCAAACGGCAGGAGATCGAGTGGCACAAACAACAGGAGCGACTGGCGCTGGAGGCCCCGATCCGGGCGGCGCTTGCGGCCAAGGACAACAAGGCTGTGGTTGAAGCAATCGACAGGGCGATGGCCGTCCAGCCGGAAATGGAGGCATCCCTGATGCCCGTGAGATTCAATGCCCTGCTGCAAGTCGATGAGCCGGCGGGTTTTGCGTATCTGCGGGCCCTGTTGGAGAAGGGCACCTTCGAGAAGGAGCCGTACACTGCGTATACTGCGGCGATGATTGTAAGCCGACAGGCCGCCAGCCTGAAGAATCCGGATTATCCCCTGCTGCTGGCCGCCATGGAGAAGGCCAAGGCGGCCGAGCAGGACAATGCCGCTATCCTCGTACTTTATGCAGAGCTGCTGTCCCGCGTCGGCGGGATCGACAAGGCCATCGAGATCCAGCAGATGGCCATCGAGAAGGCCGAGCCCCTCATCGGAACCCGATTCCCGCAAGCCTGGCTCGATACGCAGAAGGCCCGCCTGGAGGAGTACAAAACGAAGAAGAATTGACGTAGCGCAAGCAGGAGTTCAGCCACGACGATTGAAGCCGAGTCCGTCGCCACCTCGCTGGCGGACCAGAAACCAAGAACATCTTGCGCGACGTCAAAGGGCAACTGCCGGCGCTACGATGTCTGGTTGGCGTCTACACCGGCCTCCGCGTTGACCTCCTGCTCGAGTTTATCCAACTCGTCGGCCATGTTCTGTTCGGTGATCTCTTTATCAGCCTCGGCTTTGTATTCCGCGGCCGTCTTGACCTGCTCTTGCGGGGCCCCCGGCTCCTCCGTCTTCTTCGAGCATCCGCCGAGGATCGCAACGCACAAGACCGCAATCATCCAAGTGATAACCGTGTTCCGCAACATAGCTGGCTCCCTAAGCCTCTCGCCCGCACGAGATCCGCGGCATGCACGGGCATCCGTGCCGCCGCCGGCGGCGATACTTTCTTCGTTCAGTTGTTTCGTTTCGACGGTCCCCGTTTCCTCGCTTCTTTCTCTGCATCAGGGACGCCCGCGGGACTTTCCGCTGGGCCGGGCGCGACCGGAGCCGGAGCGCCCGCTTTGGTGTCTGTTGGAGCCTGAGGCGTCGCTCGCGGCTGCCCTTGCAGGTGTTTCACTTTGCGATCGTGGACCTGCTGCTCTTTCTGCATCAGCTTCTCCACGCGGGCTACCGTCTCCGCATCCCCCTTCTGGGCCGCCAGCTCCCGAATCCGCACGAGCCGGGCATGACGCTCCATGTGTTTCGCCTGCTCGTGCTGAAGCTGCTTCTGGAACGCCTGGAGTTGCTTCTCGCCGCCTTTGCCCTTGGCCTTGCCCTTTTCCAGAGCGTCGGAGGGTTGCTCGGCACCTTTGCCCTTGGGGCCTTTGGGACCCTCTTGCTTCTGTTTGGAGGCAGCCGCGTCTTCATCAGACTTTTTTGCCCTTTTGCCGCCCTTGCCGAGATCCTTCTCGGCAGCGCCCTGAGCGTCTTCCCGGGCCTTGTTCGCCTTGGCGACATTCTCTTGGGTCTGCGTCTGGTCGCGTTTGCCCTGCCCCTTGCCCTGCGCGAAGGCATCAACCCCAGCCCAGAGCGCGACCGCCAATGCACATGCGATAAATGGCTTCATTTCCGTTCTCCTTAACGAATAGACGAGGTAGAATTGTCCGGACGACAGGACTATATCACATCGCTTCCTGTGGGTCAACATGGTAGAATAGGATAACCTGTGTATCTTGAGTCAGACGTCCCGGCTCGTGGATCGAGTGTTGGTTCCTCGCAGGCGAGTTGCACGTCGTCACAAGGGATCGGAGTGATGCTTATGAGAAGAAAAGGGTTCACACTGATTGAGTTGCTCGTGGTGGTCGCAATCATCGCGATCCTGATGGCCGTGTTGATGCCCGCCATGAGCCGGGCGAGGGAACAGGGCAAGCGGGCGGTGTGCCTGAACAACGTCAAGCAGTTCGGCCTGTCCTGGGTCCTGTACGCGGACGAGAACGATCAGATGCTCGTCAATGCCTGCACCGTCCCGGGCACTGAAGGGCACGCCGACAGGACGAAAGAGCCTTGCTGGTTGTACTTCAGTGGCGAGACCTGGACCACGGATCAACGGATCACGGGGATCAAAGACGGTGCGATGTGGCCGTACATCACGCAGCTCGATATCTACAAGTGTCCCACCGGCATTCGTGGCGAGGTGAATACCTATGCGATTGTCGACGCCATGAATGGAGCGATGAGCAGCATTCCGGGGGTCAGCAAGCTGGTCATCAAGAAGAAGACCCAGATCAAGCGCCCGGGCGAACGGCTCGTGTATGTCGACGAAGGCAAGACGAGCACGCAGAGCTGGACGATCTACTACGACCGGGAGTCCTGGTGGGATGCCCCCCCGGTCCGCCACGGCGCAGGCACCAACTTCAGTTTCGCGGATGGCCACGCCGAGTACTGGAAATGGGAGGACAATCGGACCCTCAAGTTTGCCCGCGGGGAAGGCGGCTTACAAGCCGCGCAGGCCGACAACAAGGACATTCAGCGGCTGCAGCGTGGCGCCTGGGGCAAACTCGGCTATACCCCCTCACAATGAGTTTAAGATCATTCAGGACGCCCAACATCTGAGGGTCTATACAGGCCGCGAGAATAGGCGGACCGACCCGGGATGATCCCTTGTCTGTCACGATCCCTTTCTGTTGTTGGCTCGTTCGTGCCGTTTGGGATGGGGCGATGGCTTGCACCGTATCGCCGGCCGCGGTATAGTCATGGCCATGATGCGCGTGTTGCGTGGTGCCGCAGTCCGCGACACACGCCGCGC
The DNA here is from genome assembly GCA_002327785.1 of Phycisphaerales bacterium UBA2218. Lineage (GTDB taxonomy): Bacteria > Planctomycetota > Phycisphaerae > Sedimentisphaerales > Anaerobacaceae > PLanc-01. The sequence continues at coordinate 17,128 of DCUI01000209.1, read as the reverse complement.
GGGGCAACACGAACCTGGAGGAATGCTATGGATCGTCGCGAGTTTCTACGAGCTACCACCGCTGGACTGGCCCTTTCGGCCGCTACCCCCTATGTGCCTCTGTACGCCCGGACGAAGACTCGGCGCGTCGGCCTGATCGGCCCCGGCTGGTATGGAAAGAGCGCGCATTTCCGCCTGTTGCAGATCGAGCCGGTCGAGGTGGTCGCAGTGTGCGACGTGGACAAAAAGATGATCACGGAGGCCGCGGAGATGATCGCCGCACGCCAGGTGTCGAAGAAGACGCCCCGCACTTACGGCGACTGGCGCGAGATGCTCAAGCAGGAGCAGCTCGACATCGTACACATCGCGACACCCGACCACTGGCACGCGTTGCCGATGATCGCCGCCTGCAAAGCCGGGGCGGATGTGTACGTCGAGAAGCCGGTCAGCGTGGACGTGGTCGAGGCCCAGGCCATGCTCGCGGCGGCCCGCAAGTACAAGCGAGTCGTCCAGGTCAACATGCAGCGACGCAGCACGCCACACCTGATCGAGGCCAAAGAGCGAGTCATCAAAGAGGGTAAGCTGGGCAAAGTGGCCTACGTCGAGATCTGCTGTTATTATCACATGCGAAATCGCAGCAACCCGGCCGACACCGCGCCGCCGGAACATCTGGATTACGAGATGTGGACCGGACCGGCCCCGATACGGCCCTATTGCTCGATCAATCACCCTCGCGGCTGGCGGGCCTTCATGGAGTATGGCAACGGCATCGTCGGCGACATGTGCGTACACATGCTCGACATGGTCCGCTGGCTGCTCGACCTGGGCGCGCCGACGCGGATCAGCTCTTCCGGCGGCATCCTCGTGGACAAGGCCAGCAAGGCCAACATCAGCGACACGCAGACTGCGACATTCGATTTCGGCGACGTGCCCGTTGTATGGACGCATCGCACATGGGGCGCAGCCCCGGACCCGGAATTCTCCTGGGCGGGCATCATTTACGGCGACAAGGGCACGCTCAAGGCCGATGTCCACAAGTACAAGTTCATCCCACAGGGCCAGGGTCAACCGATCGAGGGCAAGGCCCTGTACGAATACGACAAATACCCGGAGGACGAGACCGAGAAGGACCTGGAGCGCCACGTCGCCGCCCCGATGCGCCGGCATTGGCGGAACTTCCTGGACTCCGTCGATTCCCGCACCCAGCCCGTCTCCAACATCGAGCAGGGTTACATCACGGCCAGCGCGTGCATCCTGGCCAATATGGCGTGCAAGCTCGGGCGGACCTTGATCTGGGACCCCCAGAAGGGCCAGGTCGTCGGCGATGCAGAGGCCAACGGGATGCTTGCCCGACCCTATCGCAGCCCATGGGCGCATCCGGACCCCGCGCAGGTCTGACGTAGGTGATGCTAGCCCAGGTTACATGCTTGCGGGATTCTTTTAGGAATTTGCGAGACAGAAACATTGTTTCTGAAGCATTTGTTGGGTTTTTGTGTCTAAAAGCCGATGTAGTGAAGACCCGACCTCTTGCATCCCGGTAAGAACCTGCGATCCTTGGGAGAGTCCGCCGGCAGAAAGATCCGCCTGATCTTGGACCCCACAAGATACGCCTGCACCAGACGAGAGCGATAGTAGCGGGCATTGTCACAATAGACATAGATCGCCTTGGCTCTCGGGTGTCGGGCTTCCAGTCTCCCCAGCAGCGCGATCGTGGGCTGGGCGTTGACCGCCTCGCCAAATTCCACCACGACCTTCAGAGGAGCGACGTCCACCGCTCCATTGATGTTCACGCGGCTTCGGCCCGTGTTGCTCTCGATGGTCTTGTCGGTTCCCCGCTTGATCCATCCATAGGCCGCCACCGGTGATCCTCAAACGGATGTTGCTGCTGTTCCTCTATGATGTCCCCTCGGAGCCGGAGTTGATGCGGACCCTGCCCTATCGTTTGGACTGGCTGTGGTTCCTCGGCTACGACCTCGATAGCGAGGTCCCCGACCACAGTGTGCTGAGCAAGGCCCGGAGCCGCTGGGGCGCCGGGGATCTGGACGTCCTCTCGGCGTCTTCTGGTGACGGCAAGATTGCCTGGTACGAGAACGAGTGACTGACTTGCGCGCTTCTGCCGGCCTTTCCGGAAATCGAGAGGTTGTGTCATTTCGTCCGGGAAAGGTGTCGATGGTCATTCACGACAGGAATCCTTGAGTTGCTCGTAGAAGACCATGGCGGGGGAGCCGGCGAAGCTGATGCCCATCCAGGCGGCCTCGTCGATCTCTGCCCGGGTGAAACCCTTTTTCCGGGCATTCTTCAGGTGCATCGTCAAGCACGGCTCGCACCGCAGCGCCACCGACAGGGCGATGGCCGTCGCCTGCTTCGTGTAGGCGTCCAGGCCGTGCGGCGAGCCGGCGGCGCTGAGGAACTGCTTGAACGCCGCCTTGACCTGGTCCATTTCCGAACCCGGCTCACCTGGGCCGGCGGTGACGGCATCCGCGCAGCAGGGAACCTCTTGAATTGATGATTGACGATTGACGATTGGTGATTGCGGTGGTTCGGCTGTCTTTGCCGTGACCGCGGGAATTGCGCGTTCGCCGGTGGATTCGAGGTGGATCAAGCCCGTCCCTTTGCCTTTGACCTCGCCGATGATGGCTGCCGCGGAGACGCCGCGGTCGTGGAGGGCCTTGAGCAGACTCGGGGCCTTGGCCTGCTCGATGGCAATCAACAGCCCGCCGGAGGTCTGCGCGTCGAAACAGAGATCGACCATCTCCTGCGTGAGTCGCTCGGAAGGCATGACGCGGTCGGCGCAGGATTCCTTGTTCCGTTCGATCGCGCCGGGTAGGATGCCGGCGGCTGCGTATTCCAACACGCCTTCGAACAGGGGCAGATCGTCCCAGACGATTCGCACGTCCACACCGCTGGACCGTGCCATCTCCGCCAGATGGCCCATGAGACTGAAACCCGTCACGTCGGTGGCGGCGTGGGCACCGAACTCGACCATCAGCTCGGCAGCGGTCTTGTTCAGCGAGGTCATCGATGCCGCAGCGGCGGCAACGCTCTCGGGCCTGGCGCGGTCGATCTGGGCGGCGAACGCCACGATGCCGGTGCCCAGCGGCTTGGTCAGGATCAACACGTCGCCCGAACACGCACCGGCATTCGTAACGACGCGGGTCTTGTCGATCATCCCGGTGACCGCGAAGCCCGCCTTGATCTCGGGATCGTTGATGCTGTGGCCGCCGATGATGGCGACGCCCGCCTCTTTCATCTTGTCGATCCCGCCGCGAAGGATATCGGACATGGCCTGGTCCGGGATCTTCCTCACGGGGAACCCGATCACGGACAAGGCAGTGATCGGCGTGCCGCCCATCGCGTAGATGTCACTGACGGAATTGGCCGCGGCGACCTGGCCGAAGGTGTATGGATCGTCCACCGAGGGCGTGAACACATCGACCGTCTGGACCAGGGCCTGGCCGTCGCCCATGTCGTAAATGCCGGCGTCGTCGCCGGCGGCCATGCCCACCAGGACGCGGGGATCGTCCACAGGAGGCAAGTCCTTCAGCACCGTCTTGAGAAACGCCTGGTCGATCTTCGATGCGCAGCCCGCCTTCTCCACGAGCCGGGTCAGCCGGACGGCCCCGGTCGGACTCTCCAGGCGTTCGCCCGCGCAGGTACAGATGTTCTTGTCCTTGAAGGTGGGACAGGGACACGGCTGCTTCGGGTCGCAGATGCAGTGCCCCAGTCTGATCGACCGCTGCATCACTCGTTTTCGTCTTTCCCTATCGATCATAATTGAATCCTCAGTATTGCCGTAAGACTCTCCATCCTTTTCCGTTGTCACGCTTGCCGCCAGGCCCGATCCTCGTATTGACTCTGTCATCCTGAACCGCAGGCGAAGGATCCAGGCTACGAATGGGAGATGCCCACAGCACGTCCCATTCGCAGACCCGATGCTTCACTTCGTTCAGCATGACACGACATCAGGTACGTCATCATCGATATGCCCTACGCGTTCATGTTCTCACAATGCCGTCGCGCCAGCAAGGCCGCTCCGAGGGCGCCGGTCATCTGCGGCTCGGGCGAGATGGAGACCGGCCGACCCAGAGCGGCTTGCAGCGCAGTCTCCATGCCCGAGATCCGGGCGACGCCGCCCGTGAAGAGGATGGGCGACTCGACGCTGCGTCCGGCCATCGCGACGATTCGCGACGCGATGGCGTTCTGAACGCCGGCCACGATGTCCTCGCCCGCCCGCCCGGAGGCGAGCAGCCCAATGATCTCCGTCTCCGCGAAGACCACGCACATGCTGCTGATCGCAGCGGGGCTGCGGCTTTTCGAAGCCATCGTTCCCAGATCGCTGACGGCGATCCCCAGCCGCTCGGCCACCACTTCAAGGAACCGGCCCGTGCCGGCGGCGCAGCGGTCGTTCATGGCGAAGTCCCGCACTCTGCCGTTGCCGTCCAGACGAATGAGCTTGCTGTCCTGGCCGCCGATGTCGATGACGGTCCTGGCGTCAGGGACCAGATGTCGCACACCCACCGCGTGACATGTGATCTCGGTGATCGTCGTATCGGCGATATGGATCGCGTTGCGGCCGTAGCCGGTCGCGACGATTCGGCGGACATCGGACCTGCCGATCCTGCTCTCTGCGAGCGTTTTGTCGAACAGCCCGCAGGCGAGTCGATCCTGCTCGATGCCTTGATCGGCCTGGGCCTTCGCGGTAATTCCCGAGCCGTTGCCATCGATCAGGACGACCTTGATCGTCCGCGAGCCCGCGTCGATTCCTGCATAGACTGTCATATCACTCTCCAGGAGAAGAGCGAGGGCAAGATGCCCTCGCCACTGTGAATTTCGGATTTCCCGTCATCGCCGTTTCTCCTTGATGGTCTCCACGAGCCCTTCTATCCGGGTGGACAGCGTTGCCTGCGTTGCGTCCGTGATTGACGGGACCTCGATCTCCAGCACCGGCACGTCGCATTGTTCCCGCACGATCGCGCCGATGATTTCACCCTCCAAGGCACAGTGGCTTGCGCCGGGGATACGGGAGATGAGCACCGCTTCGGCGCCGAATCGACGCAGGTCGGCGACGATCCGTGCCGCCCGATCGGTTGCCGAGCCGACCATCGGGTCGGCCAACGCCATCCGCGCCAGCGCCTCCATCGGGGGCAGCGCCGTCGGGATTGCGTCCAGTGCATGCGCAAAGAGGTACTCTGTGCCGCAGACCCGCCCGCCGCACTCCTCCAGCAGGTTCATCACTTGCAGGTCCGCCACCGGGTTCACCCAGAAGATCCGGGCCGCATCGGCCGAAAGGTGGCCCGTCCCTGCCGCCACGCGCCGGCTGACCTCGTCCAACAGCTCTTCAAGGACCAGGATCGTCGCGTCGCGGTCTGAGCAGAAGTGAATCGCGAGCATCTCCGCAATGAGCATCTCCAGGGCGGGCATCGGACACAGCGGGGCCGTGAACGCCAGACGGCGAAGCCGCCCAAGCAACCGGCGGACACGATTGGCCTCTGCAATTCCATTCATGAGCATTCTGTCATCGAGCGGCCGGCCGGCGGCCTCTTCCAAGGCGGCTCTGACTCGACTCAGCTCCGACTTGACGGACTCGACCTGGCTCTTTGGCGCCGAGAAGCCGCCGGGCAGTGTCACGGCCTCTTCGCCCGGATCGGGCGCCCTGCGATGTGGGATCTCCCACCAGAGGATTCGGTGGCCCAGGCCGTTGAGACGCTGGGCGATGGCGGAGAAATCGTCGCACGTCGCGCCGACGCTGCACGTCAACAGGTCGGGGATGGGGAAATGGGCTTCCGTCACGAACGCACCGAGCATCGCGCGAACCGGGCAGAACGACTCGTCGATGCCGAGCGAGTCGGCGATCTGGAGCAGACCGGCGTTGAGCTCCATCACGCAGGGAATCCACCAGGCCCCGTCGGGGTAGAACGCCACGAGGCTGTCAAGGCTGTACGCCATCACGGGCACGGTACCGAGGTCCTTCATCGCCCCGACGAGCTTCTTGCCATTGTCGCGCGCCGCGCGGAGTCGGTCTTCCTCGGTCAGGAGGAAGTTCCACAGTCGCAGGGCCGCCGGCGAGTTGTCGTAGCGGAGCTTCTGCAGCCGGGTGTCGCCGTCGGCCACGTGCCGGCCGAGCGGGCCGCCATAGGCAGGCTCGGTCATGCCCGCCTCGCGGAGACGGCCGTATTCGCGGTCCCACTGTTCCAGCGTGATCTGTCTCGGCGTTTCGGTCACTGCAGCATCTCCAGAAAGGCGAGGATGCGGCTCTGCAAGCGGGCCGGATTCGTTTCGCTGTAGCCTTCACCGTCGAGCCCGAGCACAGGCAGGCCGACCCATTCCCTCAATCGCACCAGCTCCGATCGCCACGCATCGCACCAGACATAGTGGTGAAAGACGATGCCGCGGGCGCCCGTTCGCGTCAGCTCCACTTTGAGCCACTCGTACAACTCGCTGTTCGGCCTGCGGGACGCATCGGGGATGCTAAAGTATGCATCGGCAAGCTCCAACAGCGGGTCTTCGATGAGTCGTCTGCGGTCGAAGGGCCGTCGTTCGCCTCGCCAACCCGTTTCGGTGGCGTCGAGCACGATCCGCCCGCCGCAGTCTTCGATGAGACCGAACAGGATCCGATCTCGCTGCATCAACGGCCCGCCGATCACGGCAATGGGTGTGCCGGGGGACTTGCGGGATGTACACGGCACTCGATCTTCATCGGTGTCATAATCGATCATCACGTGCACAAGCTCTTCATGCGACGGCGCCCGACCGCCCAGCCGAACAAGGAAACGCCCGAGTCGCTTCACCTCATCGACATACAGCCTCTGGGCCCCGACCGTCTGCCACGTCTTCGGCATGTTCAGTAGAAACACCGGCGTATCGGTCCCACGCACCAGCAGATCGTACACCCGCCGCATCTGGTCGCAGAGAGTCGTGACGATGATCCCATCGGCGTTATCCGCAACGGCGTCGTTGGCAAAGGCGCGGGCATACGGGCACAGACCTTCTGCCCGAACCACGACCGATTCTCCCTCGACGGGCAGCGGGATCAGCCGTCGCGGCCGCAAGCCATGTGCGGCGATCCACTCGGCCGGCACGTAGGGACATGTGTATACGACGGTCACTTCAGTCATGTACATCGGCTCTCTCATGCCAGTCCGGATGCTCTCTGCTGAACGGTTTCGAACAGCGCCTCGACCCGCAGGGCGATCCTGGCGGAGTCCGAGGGCGAATAGTCCGTCTCGATTCGCAGATACGGGAGGCCCAGCTCCTTCTCCGCCAGCCGCTTGACGAAGAACGACTCGACATCATACGTCAGACACGCCTGCCAGACGAGGTCGATGACGCACTGGACGCGGTATTCCTTCGCCAGCTTCCGCAGGACGTCGAGCCGGCGGTCATTCCTGGTCATCACCGAGCACGGCAGGTGGAAGTACTTCTCCGCGAGCGCGACGATCGGATCGACTGCCGTCTCGTCCACGTCGTCGAGGATCGGCTTCAATCCCGTGCAGTTATCCATGCACACGACGAGTCCGCCGTGCGATTCGATGATCTCCAGCACGCGCTCGGCCCCGTGCGCCATCGGCACGCCCGTCATCAGGACGCGAACCTTCGAGTTCCTCCCGTCGGCGGGCTTCTTGGTCCCGTACATTTCCAGTGCTCGTTCATACTGTGCGAAATCGGCACAAATCCCGGAGATACTGCTCTTATACTGGAGCAACTGCCGGCCGGTCAAAGGCGGATGCTCCGACTTCATCAGCTCCGCCAACTGCCGCCGGAGCGACCGCTCGCGGTTCATCGTCCTGGTCGCCTGCCGGATCTTCTCGTCGGTGATGGCGACACCGAAGGCCTCTTCGAGCCGGGCCTTGAGCTTGCGAAGCTCACTAACCCAATGAGTCATCGCATCGGCGTCGTCAGGCTTCTGGGGCAGCTCCAGCACGTGCATCGTCCGGGTCTCGGCCATCAGCTCGTACATCTTCTTCTTGCCGTCGCAGGTGGTCTCGGCGACGACCATGTCTGCCGTCTCCAGGAACGGATTGGCCTTCTGGANNGTGGTAGCCGTAGGTGGACTTGATGAGCGGACACAGGTTGGCCGGCAGATGCTCCTCGGCCGGTCCGATCGTCTCGGCCGAGCCGCCGCACAGACATACAGGCACCGCATCGGCCGCCATAATGAGCTCTCGCGGCGTGTACTCGCATAGGATCCCGACGATCCGCCTGCCCTTGGCCTTGGCGTCCTGGGCGTATTGCAGGCAGTTGGGAATCATCCGCTCAAACCACGCCAGCGGACAACCCGCAGTCTGGCCCGTCACCGCACTCTTCGACCCGCACGAGACCTGCGGCGGGTGACATGGATCGGTTGGATCGATCTTCACATTGCTGTTGTCCCAACACTTTGCCATCTGTCTCTTCCCACAAAGTCATTGCTGCCATGTGCATGTCATCCTGAGCGCAGCGAAGGATCCGGCCCACGAACGCGACGTCGGTCAGGTTGCCCAAGTTATATCCCATCCGCAGGCCAGATGCTCCACTCCACTTCGTTCCGTTCAGTATGACAACACCGAAACCGGTTCAATCCCGATGTCACTTCTTCCGTGCGACGAACAGGCCCTGGGCGATCTTGCCGGCGTGGGCCAGTTCCTGGGTAAACGCCATCTCCGCCGCCAGGGCTGCCATCAGGTCCTGGTCGAAACCAATAATCTGCAATGCGTCGTACGTCAACTGCGTGCCGAGCATATTCAGATAGAGGTCGATGCAGGGCGCGAATCGGCCGGTGTCTTTGGCGACCGTCACCTCGCAGCCGGCGGCCTTCAGCAAGTCACGGTAACCGTCGATGGTCTGGATGTTCTGGAACTTCATGAATCGCAGGAATCGCTCCGCCTCCGGCTGCGACAGGCCGTCGCCCTCGACCCAGTCGGTGAACGCAACGACGCCGCCCGGCTTGGTGATTCGCACCGCCTCGGCGATCAGCTTGTTCTTGTCCACCACGTAGCACCAGGCATCCTCGCCCCAGACGAAATCGGCGCAATTGCCCTCAAGCCCGCTGCTGCACACGTCCGCCAGGGTGAACTCGATCCGGTCGGCGAGGCCCGCTTGTTTGCATCGCTGCCTGCCGAGCTCGACGACCGTCCGGGTGGCGTCCACGCCGCGCATGCGGGCGACATTGCGGAAGCGAACGAGGAATCGCATCCCCGCGCCGCTGCAGCAGCACAGATCGACGCCTTTCATCCCGGCCTGGATCCCCGCCTGCTCGGCCAGGTCCATCGAGGAGGTGAGACCCCCGATATGGATCTGCTCGCCCATAATCAACTCCCACAACTTCCCCTCGGGTCCGCTGTAGACCCCCTGCACATCCTTCAAACCAATCCCGCTCACGCTTTTCATTTCGATCTCCCTTAGAACTCGTATTTCACCTGGATTGCCCACACGTTGTCTTCGCGGTGGTTGAGGATGTTGCCGAAGTTGGCGTATCCGCCCGCCACGGTGATGTGGTCGTTGACGATGTACCCGAGACAGACGTCCCACCAGTCGCTCTCATGCCGGACCAGGCCGGGAACGTTGCCGTTCATCTTCATATATCGGGCATCCAGCGGTCCTTACCACGATCACGTTCCCGAATCAGTGACGAGTTTCCCTGCGTTTGGTCCACGCGATGCGTCATATACTTCGGCGATCTTGACGACGACCACCCCTTTGAAGTTCTTATCAGGCTTCTTCTTGTGCAGTCTGTCATTCGCCAGATCATAGGCCGGACCGCTGGTCTCGTAGCGCGCCATGCCCTTGAACTTGTATGAAAGGTCGGCCTGTTCGTCCCAGACGCAGAACGATACCCGTCCATGTTCTTGGACGTTATCTCGTGTGGCGTGCATGAAGACGTCGCCGATGGCAAGCTCGTCTTCACTGAGCCACCAATACTGCAGCATGTACACCACATTCGGAACTCCCTGCTTTGAGCATGTCGCAAACGCCATGAGGGTTTGCTTGTCCAGGATCGCTTTGGCTGCTTCTGCTATGACCATCGATCATTGCTCCTTTCCTGCCCGCCTGCCTTCTCTTGCGGGGCATTTGATTCTACGTTGGGTATATGGGATGTGTCTGTCGTCTTTCTCCGTTCTCCTTCACTCCGGCCCTGCGGAGAGGGCGTTGCGGATGTCCAGGAACAGTTCGGTGAACCGTGGGAGGCTACGGACCCGGGGCCGAGGCAAATCGACCTCGAACTGGTGTACGATTCGGCCGGGCCGGTCACCGAACACCACGATCCTGCTGCCCAACAAGATGGCCTCATCGATGTTGTGCGTCACGAACAGGACGGTCATGCGCTTGTCCTGCCAGAGATCGATCAGCATCTGCTGCAACTCGATCCGGGTCGAATCGTCCACGGCCCCGAAAGGCTCGTCCATCAACAGCAGGGCAGGATCAATGGCAAGGGCCTGCGCGATGGCCGCACGCTGCCTCATGCCGCCGGAAAGCTCGTGCGGCCGGACATTCTCGAATCCCGTCAGACCCACCTTGGCCAACAGCTCGGAGGCGAGGGTCTTCCTTCGCCGTCGTGGGACGCCCCGCATCTGAAGTCCAAACGCGACATTCGACAGGGTCGTCCGCCAGGGGAAGAGCGTGTAGTGCTGAAAAACATAAGCGACGTTTCGACCGACCGCCACGTCGTCGCTCATCCGTATCTGTCCGGCGTCGGGCTCGGCGATCCCCGCGACAATGTTCAGCAGGGTAGTCTTGCCACAACCGGTCGCGCCGAGGAGCGTCACGAACTCTCCGCGGCGGACCTCCAGATCGATGCCGCTCAACGCTGCGACTGTCGTCCCGGACTCGGACCAAAACTTCTTGCCCACGCCCTTCAGTTCCAGAAGGGGCGAATCCTCACGGCGGATGGACGCGTCCGTCGGCATCGGTCAGACTTCCTTTCCCTTCCAGCTCACGACGTGTTGCATGACTCGGCGCATGGCGTAGTTCAGCAGGGCGCCGACGACGCCGATGATGAACATGGCGGCCACGACGATATCCATGGCGGCGTTGTCGGCCGCATACATAAGCAGATAGCCGATGCCGCTGTCGCTGCCGATCATCATCTCGGCCGCGATGATGACGAACCAGCACAGGCCAAGCCCCTGCCGCAGGCCCGTGAGGATCTGGGGCATGGCCGCCGGCAGGTAGACGTGCCGGAAGATCTGCGGGCCCGATGCGCCCAGGGTCTGTGCGAGCAGGACGTAATTGCGCCGTATGCCCGTGACGCCGTCGAGCGTATTCGTCAGAATGGGAAAGAACCCGCCGACGAAGATGACGAAGATCATCCCGAGCTGGATCTGGTCCCAGATTGTCCGTGTGTAGGTCAGCCCGAACAGTTGGGGCAGGGTCTTGAGTTTGAACACGGCAATCGCAAACGGCAGCCACGCGATCGGGCACAGGGGCCGTAGGATCTCGACGATCGGCTCGATGGTTCGGCGGACGGGCCGGAGCGAGCCCATGAGCACGCCCAGGGGGATGCCCACGAGCGTCGCCGATGTGAAACCGATCAGTACCCGCAGGAGACTGATCGACGTATTGCTCAAGAGCGATCCGGAGGCGTAGTGCTCCCGCAGCGGGTGCGCGAGCTGTCCGAGCACCCGCGTGACCGGCGGGAAGATCCACGGTCGGTCCAATCTGACCGCGGCGATCTCCCAGACCACAAGGAGCACGAGCAGCGGCGCAAGCGAGCCAAACACCGTCCTGATTCGCTTGGCCGCACTGTCCGCGGCATCAGTGCGAGGCGAGGCGCTGCTTTGCTTTTTCGAGCAATGAGAAGTCATAGGCGATTCTTGCCACTTCGTCCGAACTCTTGCTCTTCAACTGATTGCGAAATACGCCGAGCCCATCCATCACGGTGGACCACTGGCCCATGGCGTTATACCACTGTGGCGAGGCTTCCATCGAGTACCCGCTGGTCGGGATGCTCATCCGTTCGACCGCCTCGCTGGTCCCGATCCACCGGACGGCTGCGGCCACCGTCTTGTCGAGGTCGCTGTTGATCGTGCAATTGGCCTCCAGGAACAGCGCGAGCAGATCGACGACCGCCTCGGGCTTGTTCGCGATGACGTCGGCGCGTGCCGCGATGCAGCAGCACGGGTGGTTGCGAAACGTCCCGGGGGGCAGGTCCTCCAGATCGCAGATGATCCGTCCCATGCCCTTCTCGACGGCAATGGCCGGGAAAGGATTGTTGCCGGCATAGCCGTCGATCAATCCGCCCGAGAGCGCAACGTTGAGTTTGCCGCCGCCTTTGACGTCCACCATGTGCACCTTGATTCCCTCCTGCGAGGGGGTGCCGCCGAAGGGGACGCCCTCGTGCCGGAGGGCTTCCTCAAAGATGACCTTGGCGCAGGCAACCGGGTCTTTGTAACCGATCCGAAGGGGCTTGTCCGCCGCCTTGGCGGCGGCCACGAATTCGGACCATGTCCGCGCGGGGAAATCGGGTCGAACCACGAACATGTCGCCCTTGTAGTGCAGCGGAGCGATCAGCTTGATCGGGGCGCCGCTGTCGATGCTGGCCAGGACCGGGGCCACGCCGCCGAAGCCCACTTCGATCACGTTTTGCGCCAGGGCGGTCGGCATCTCCGAGCCGCCCCCGACCTTCACGATCTCGACGTCTGCGATCTTCTTATCCCCCTCCGAGAGCCGATAGAGCTTGCGGTCCTCGACTACGTTCACGTCGATGCCCGTCTTCCGGGCGTAGTCGCCCGCGCAATCCAACGCGACGTATAGCGCGGTATGATGGTCGTGGCCCACGTGGCCCAGCGTGATCGTCATGGGTTCGCCGGACGGCTCCTCGCCCTTTCGCCCGCAGCCGTTCAGCACGAGTGCGACGGTCACCACGGTGGTCAACTCGAAAACAAGCCTTCTCATAGGATGCTCCTTTCAGATTTCCGGTGCCCGGATACCGATTGCGGATCGTCCTTGACTACCACCTGTGGAACAGCTTGATCATGAGCCCGACGCGGTCCCTGTCCGTGAACGTGGAGTCGAGGTTGACGGGGAAGCCCAGTTTGAACGAGGACTCCTTGCCAATCTTCCAGATAAAACCGGGGACGATCTCGTGGCTGTGCCCCTCTTGTTTCTTATCGTCGAGGTTCTTCTTGTCGAAGTAGTTGTATTCGAGCGCCGGGCACAGCGTCTTGCAGGGTTTGGTCAGGATCGCAGCGTTGAACTCTCCGATGTCTGGCGCCTCGTCGATACCCCAGGTGTAGCCCGGGTTGATGTGCAGAGAAAACCGCTTCCAGGCCTTTGAGATCTCGGTGGTCAGCTTGATCGAGCCGTCGTCGATGCCGAGCTTCTTGTCGCTGTCGCCCGTGGGGAAGTAGTACCATAGGTCGAAAGCGACCGCCGGTCTGGTATTCGTCTCCTTGATGGCCCGCCATTTCTCGAACACGTAGAGGTTTGCGAACCCGTCATGGTCGTTCTCCTTGCCCGGGATGTCGAAGTCGTTGAACCAATAGGGAATGCCCACGGCGATGTGGTGGTTCTCGGTCCATCCGTACTTCATGCACAGGGTCGTGATCAGTCTCTCCTTGTCCTGTCCGGAGGACCGGCCATGATAGTCGCCGTCCGTGCCCCGGACCAAGTCCCAATCGAAGTGCTGGAAGTTCAGAGACGCCGATAGACGCCCCTTGCCGACCATACTCGCACTGCGGGTCCTTGTGAAGAAACTCATCGGATACTTGCCGACCCACGGGTCCAGACTCTCCTGTTCCTGCACAGCCGACGTCTGGGATTCTAGTGTCTCCGCCGCCGCGCTGATCTGCGCCAGCCAGGTCAAAACCATGCCCGCCGCCAACACCAGACAAACACTCGCTCTTCCCATCGACAGTCCTTTCTACTTGACCCCAGCCAACAAAAAAAGGCGGGTCAGAGACATCTCTGAACCCGCCGGTACACGCTCGCGCGGACCTTCGTCCTACTCGATGGAGTGCCAACTCCTTTCATGGTGGACTTCGAAGGGCCCCAGGTCCATTTCGATCTGCACCTGGAACCGGCCCTTGAACCCTTCTGGCACTCGCCACGAGTACCGGCAGGCGCCACCTCAGCCGTATTGGAACTTGTCTGCCACGAGCACAGTTCCTTTCTCATCCACAATCTTGAACGTTCGATCCGGCGCGCGTCTGCCGTTGCGCTCGAAATCCGCCTGATACCGCTCGCCAGCGCAGCCGGTGATGACGGGACTGATGGAGACCGTCCCATCGGCATTCTTGTGCACGTCCGCCGTCACGGTGAAAGGCGGGCCCATGCGAAACCACGTCGTTTCGCTCGGCCGAACCGTAAACAGCGATAGTCTCCCGGCGTCGATCACGCGGAATACCCAAAGGCCGCGGTTGGGGTCCGGCAAAGACAGCACTGGATCAATGGCCTGGTAGGTTCCAGCCGGCAAGTCCCACGTTCCGGCGTCGCAAGAGAAGAACTGATCGGCGGCATCGGACCAGAGCTTCAACTGCACCTTCGCATCGGGCGGCTCGATCGCAAGACGCCCGAATGCCGGCTGTGCCTTTGTGAGGGCCAGTCGGCTCCCGTCCGCAGACACGTCCACCGCATAGTAGCTCTCGCCCAGCCGGACCATTCTGCTCAAGGGCATTACTTCATTGGTGCGACTGTAGAGAGAGGTCTCGAACTTCCCGTCCCGGTTGATGTCGATTGCGAAGATGTCCGATCCGGGCAGGCGAAAGCGGGTCGGTACTGGCAGCGATATGAGGGGGCCGAACCGTCCGTCATAGTCGCCGTCTACGACAGCGACCTTGTGAACGCGCCCGTCAATACGCAGTTTGCCGACGCGGTAGAAGGCCGGATAGAGCGACAGAATGCTCGGCTGAGAGAACGGAGGGCTGATCGCGTAGAAGACGGCGGCTTCGCCCGCGTCGCTCGGACCGCAACGGAGGCTGATAGGGCCGTATTGCTGTCGCTTTACGTCCGATCGCAAGTTCACGGATCTGGCCGGGAAACACTGTTCGCCCGAGAGCCGACCGTCGCGGTCCGCATCGAAGCTCAGTTTTTCTGTGGACGATAGGTCCATGGCCAAGGCAAGGCCGGTGTCGCCGGTCTTCATTCGGTAATAGCAGGCCTGACTGAAGCCATTGGGGAGGTCCGAGATGTCGTTCGGCCGGGACAGTTCCGGCTCGAGAACCTGCCAGGCAAGGGTCGCCAATGCATTGGTCGCGGGATTGCCGACGGCCTTGGGCTTAAGGGTACACCAACCCTCCTCAATCGCTTCGCGGTCGAAGATCAACCACAACAATCCTCCGCCGAGAATGATTCCCCCCGCCAGGATGGCCCATCGTTGCTTCGTCATGGGGAGACCTCCGCACCGTCTCCGCGCCGGCCCGGCATTCCATCAAATCGAATGCCACGGTCGTTCGTGCTCGACCTGGAACGGTCCGAGGTCGATGTCCACCTGCACCTGGAACTTGCCCTGGACCTCATCTGGCACTCGACACGAGTACCGGCAGGTGCCGCCTCAGCCATATTGGAAACTGCCATCGAGGATCACCTTCCCGGCCTCGTCGACAATTCGCAGCGTCGGGACCGGCCGCCGGACCCCGTTCCTGGAAACCACAGGCTGATACCTCTGCCCATCCCGACCCTCCAGGACCAGGCCAATCAGCAGCTCGCGATTGCCTCGGTCGAAGACCTCCGTCTTCACGATCAGCGAGGGTTTTGTCTGCGTGCCTCTGTTTCTGTTCGCAGCGGGGGAAGGCCGTCCCGCCATCGGGGTGATGGTCCAGTCGGCCCCGCTGGCATCCGTCTGGTGAATGGCCGACCCAAAGCCGGCTGAGCGGCCTGGGGAGGTCCCTGGGCGAAACAGCCGGGTAAGGGGAAATGCCATGAGCAGGCCCAATACGATGACGCCGCCCGTGATAAGCAATTCTCTTCTATTCATGGTGCTGGTCCCTCGTTTTGGGCCTTTCTACCGCCAATCGGGTCCGTTGTCAACACACCCATGGCGCAGAACAACACACATCCACCTCTATCAGACGCGGCGACGGCCGGTTTGTTACAGGGTTTTCGACGGCTTTTGCAGAAGGGGGCCAGGGTTCCCTCAGATTGCCATGCTTGTCTCGCGGCCGATCGGGAGGTTCGCGAAATCAGCTTGTTTCCGTGGGTCGGACGCGTACAATGATCCTCATGGACGCACAGACGCAGCAAATGATGCGGAGGGTTCCCTCTGTGGATTGGGTCCTGAGGGAGCCGGAACTGGAGACCCTGGCGGTCGAGCACGGGCACACGCTCGTGGCGGATTGCGTTCGCGAGGCGGTCGGGGAGGTTCGCCGGCAGCTCCTGGCCCAACCCACGCCTGATGCGAATGAGACGGCGATTCACGCCCGCGTGGTGACGGCGGCGAAGGCCCGAATCGAGGCGATGGTGAAACCGTACTATCGCCGGGCGGTCAACGCGACCGGGATCATTCTGCACACAGGGCTCGGGCGGGCGGTGCTTTCGGCCAGGGCTATCGACCAGGTTCACGCTACACTGCGGAGTTACTCCCTGCTCCAGGTGGATCGTGACAGCGGAAAGCGGTCCCGGCGCGACGAGCAGATCGAGCGGCTGCTCCAACGATTGACGGGCGCCGAAGCCGCCACGGTCGTGAATAACAACGCCGCAGCCACCGCCATCGTGCTCAATACGGTGGCCAAGGGCAAAGAGGTGATCGTCTCGCGAGGCCAGCTCGTCGAGATCGGCGGATCGTTCCGGATGCCCGAAGTCATGGAGACGAGCGGGGCGATCCTCCGGGAGGTCGGAACCACGAACAAGACCCACCTCCGCGACTACGCCGCGGCCATCGGTCCGGACACCGGGGCTATCCTCCGGGTCCACCACTCGAACTACCGCATCCGCGGCTTCCATTCCGAGCCGGGGATCGAGGAACTGGTTGCCCTCGGGGCCGAAAAGGGAATCCCGGTCATCGACGACCTCGGAAGCGGCGCCCTCGTGGATCTCGCGGCCTACGGCCTCGAGACCGAGCCCCTGGTCCGCCGGAGCATCGCCGCCGGTGTCGCCGCCGCCTGCTTCAGCGGGGACAAGCTCATCGGAGGGCCCCAATCCGGCCTCATCGTCGGCACGGCCGAGGCCATCGGCCGGATCAAGAAGAATCCTCTGGCCCGGGCGTTCCGGTGCGGCAAGCTGACGCTGGCCGCGATGG
>DCUI01000090.1 GCA_002327785.1 Phycisphaerales bacterium UBA2218 | reverse complement strand
GTGGCTGTCAATAGTTTGGGGATCACCACTTTGAGCAGGCCGGCTTTAACGTCCTCATGAAGTGAGTCCCTCTCACGAGAGACGAGCCACGGCACGAAACTGCGGATGAACGCCGATGGATGCGGATTCAAGAGCGGGGCGGCCATTCCTCGAAATAATCTGCGCCAATCGGCGAAATCTGTGGACAAATGAGGGGCTTCTCTGTGGCCTCCGTGCCTCGGCGGTGAACCCGTTTCCGGAATAAGAGGACAGCGACAGTTGTGACATGTGCAGAATTCGACCCGCTGAATTCCCTTTCTGGCGTTTTTTGCCGTCACGTTCTGCGCTCTCGTTCACCTCTGTATAAGACAGGTGTGAATACTGCAGGCGAAGAGCCTTCGTGCCCAGGAAGGACCTTCTGATGACTATTGTCTTGCCACCGGCCTCGCAGGCACGGTACAATACAAGGCGCTCGAAGGGAGGCAGTATGGGCGGAAGAAGAACGACTGCTGCGAGAGAAAGGGGCAATCCACTGCCCAGGGGGATGTTTCACGCCAAGCGCATCGGCCTGTGTGTCCAGCGTACCTCACTCAGTCATCGTAGGTCAAAAGCCGCAGATGCCCTTGGCTTCACGTTGATCGAGCTGTTGGTTGTCATCTCAATCGTCGCGCTGCTGATGGCGGTGCTGCTGCCGGTCCTGTCGCGGGCTCGCAAGCACGCGAAGGCTATGGTATGCCAGGCCAACGTGCGACAGTGGGGCATCGCATGTTCCGCCTACATCGCCGAGAACGAGGGCAAGATGTGGGATGGATTCCAATATAAAGAGGATAGTCTGTTCGCTCGCCTGCAGTCGTATCTCACCGACTCCAACGAGATGCTCACCTGTCCGACGGCCCCTCGACAATCGACCAGCACAGATGTAGCGGTGAACATCCAGGAGACCATGTGGCGCGCCACTGCGAGCGGTGGCTATGGACACAACACTTTTACCGCAGGGGGGAAGCTCGATCCCGCGGGGAGCGCCTACGATCGTGTGAAGGGGTGGGGGCGCATCCCGCTGCTCTTTGACTGCGGCCTCCCCGGCGTCTGGCCGTTCCCCGACGATCCCCCGCCGAAGTACGAAGGCGACTGTTCAACCACAGATGGCAACTGGCGGACCATGAAGATGGTATGTGTCAATCGCCACAGTGGGCGAATCAACATGCTCTTCCTGGACTGGTCGCTGCGTCCCGTCGGACTGAAAGAGATCTGGATACTCAAGTGGCATTCTGAATTCGATACGGCCGGACGGTGGACAAAGGCCGGCGGCGTTCAGCCGGAGGATTGGCCGCACTGGATGAGAAGCTTCAGAGACTACTGACACCTCCTCGCGGGAAGTCGGAGGGGTTCCGCGTGTCGCGGGGGGAATGGAACGGTGTCAGGTACTTTTTCGGATGGGGGGAACGGAACGGTGTCAGGTACTTTTTCGGATGGCAAATAAACCGAGTGGAAACCGGGACTCCGGGGGTGCTCCTTCGATATTCCATATGTACCATCGGCCGGTTTGGCAATGGGTTCCGCGGGGTCATATGCGGATTGATGAGTTTGCGAACGATACGGATTTTCGCATTGGTTGAATCAGGTCGTGTACGGGGCGCGCATCGCGCGGGAACGCAGGCGGTCGGCCTCCGCGTCGCCGAGGAACTCGGCCTTGCGCAGATCGAACTTCAGGTTTCGCTGCAATTGCCCGCAGATGTCGGCCGCCAGGCAGATGTTCATGGACCGACACATGACCTCCGGACTCGCCACCGTCGGCCGGCGTGAGCGGATGCAGTCGAAGAAATCCCGCACGTGGTCCAACGACCGTTGCGTGCGGGTCGTGTAGTCCGCGAGCACTTTCTTGTATTCACGCATCATCGCCGGCGATGAGACGTCGGGTCCCGAGTAGCCGTCGGCGGCTGCGGCCCATCCATCGGGGCCATCGAACCGCTCGCCACAGGCGCCGTGCCAGTACTCACACGGGTCCCAGACCGAGCCGGCGACTCGGAACAGGACGAGTTTGATCCCGTTGGACAAGCGCGTCACCATGGTCGCATCCGGCCCGGCATACTCGAACTCGATGGACGAGACGTTCGTCATGTCGAGTCCGGCCAGGGCCTGGGCCACCGTGTGCGCGCCCCACATCGCGACATCCGTGGCAAAATCATAGAAGTGATACCATCCGCCGCCATTGACATACCCGGCGTTGTACGGTCGCCAGGGACAGGGACCGAGCCAGACATCCCAGTCCAATTCCTCCTTGGGCGGTTCCGGTTCCGCCGGCAGCCAGTCGTGGCGCAGCCCGTCGCGCCACCGACAGTCGGCGTAAACAGTATGAATCGGGCCCAGCCGGCCGGAGCGGGCCAGTTCGATGGCAAACACATGATGCGGCTCGCTGAGCCGCTGAGCGCCGGTTTGATAGATGCGACCGTACCGGCGGGCGGTCTCCACGACCGCCTGCCCCTGGGCCATCGTCAGACAGGCCGGCTTCTCACAATAGACATCCTTGCCCGCCCGCATCGCGAGAACCGAAGCCAGAGCGTGCCAGCGGTCGCCGGTGGCGATCAACACGGCATCGACATCCGTTCGTTCGGCCAGGAACTGGCGCAGATCGCCATACACGGCGCAGTCTTTATTGTCGTACTTGTTGTCCACCACGTTCTTGGCCGTGTCGCGCTTGCTTTTCAGGACATCGCAGACGGCGACCCACTGCACATCCGACTGGGTCAGCATATAACCCAGATCATAGGAGCCGCGGCCGCCCATTCCGATGCCGCCCATCACGATGCGTTCGCTGGGCGAAGCGGCTCCGCCCAGCCCTAGCGCAGAGGCCGGAACATAATAGGGCAGCGCCACCGCACTGGCTGCCATCGCCCCCCGTGTCAGGAACCGACGCCGCGTGAGTGTCACGCTATTGTCATTGCTCATAGGATTCTTCCCTGTCTTTTCCATGTTATCGTCTTCGTTCAGTGACCGGGACTTCCTGCGACGTTCGCATCGAGAGGCGGACCCCAAAGTCCAGACCGCCGGACACAGGATGTAAGCTTACCGCCGAAGGCGGTCTGATTTCAAGTTTTCTCAGAGGTCGTTCCTGGCAATCGTGTGAAATCTCTCCCGGCGAAGTTCCGGAAATTCCGGGAGACGCTATGATGTGCCTTGCCTGCGGCGTTGATCAGATGTCAGTTCGACAACCCCGGCTCCTCAACCCGCGCCTGCGAATCAGCGGGTGTTCCGTGCCGGGAGTGCAGAATGGTGTGAGGGGTCAGGGCGCCCAGATTGCACCGAGTGCATTCCAGGCAGCGGATGCAGCGGAGGTCGTTCGGGCTCTTCTCGGGCTCGATATTGTACTGGCAGAGCTTGCCGCAACGGCCGCACTCGGTGCATTTGTTGCGGTCGAATCGCAGGAAGAGAGCAGAGGCCCGGTTGAACGACGAGAAGATCACACCCAGCGGACACAGGACGCGGCACCAGGGCCGCCGGAAGAACAGGATGGCGACCAGAAACGCGCCGATAATCGCCAGTTTCAGGGTGCTGGGCCAGAGGATTTCCTCGCCGGCTGCTGCTTGGCTCACGACGCTCGGAATGGCTGCTTCGATACCGCCGGCCGGGCAGACCCGGCAGATGAACAGCGGGTGCTCCTCGCCGAAGAAGTATGGGATCGCCAGGACCGCCACCACGAGCACCACGAAGCGGAAATGCCCCGTCCAGCGGGGCAGCTCAAACTTGGGCGTGGGAATCCTGGCCGCAAGGTCTTGGAGCCATCCGAAGGGGCAGGCCCAGCCGCAGAACAGGCTGCCTACGAGCGCCCCAAACAGGATCAGCAGACCGATCGTGACGAAGGGAATCATGTGCAACGCACTGAAATTGGCCAGGATGCCGATGGGGCAGCCGAAAGTCGCCAACGGGCACGCGTAGCAGTGGAACACCGGGGCACAGATGCCGTGATAGCGGATGCCGAGGGGGTCCAGCCAGACCGCCAGGAAGGCCGTCTGAATCCAGAGGCGGTAGGGTTGGAGTCGTGCGAAGAAGCCGGCGAATCTCGTCTTTTCGGCTACGATTGTCATGGCTCCTTTGTCGAGGCAGTGTCGAGGCAGTGTCGATCCCGGTTCGGTCAAGCCGTGGACACCACGGCTGCGGCTACTTCGTTCAGGTAGGGCAGGCTGCAGGGGCCTTCTCGCCCTCTTCGTAGGTCTTTTTGACTTCCCCCGATTCATCCCGCTTGACCCCGCCCCGCGCAACCTCTTGTGTGATGGCGACTTCCGAGCTTGGCGTGACGTGGCCTTGGTCGCCGGACGACAAGACGGCGGTCCGCGAGAACAAGCCGTAGAGCAGCAGGCCGGCCCCGATGACGATCAGCAGGAGAGACACGACTGTTCTGTGCTTTTCCATGAGCAAACCCCACAATTCAAATCTGAAATCGCAAATCTCAGATCGCAAATGCCAAAATGGCGGAGGCGAATGGGAATCGAACCCACCCAGGACCTTCTCGGCCCTACACTGGTTTTGAAGACCAGGAGCGCCACCAGACGCCAGTCACCTCCGCATGTCATTTATTAGCAATGACTTACGTCACTCCTATATACATCCAAGAATCAGCCTTTACAACCGCAACTACAACCATCATTATCGGTTCTACCACTGGCAAGATTGGTAAGATGGCCAGAAGTATTGGAAGTAGTCAACATGGCAGAGCAAACCCCGGAATCTCAAGGTCCCGCCTGACCTCCCGCTACACGAAAGAATGGTGCCGAGAGGCGGGCGCGCAAGTTTCCTCTTACACTACACCCGACGGGTCAGGACTGCAAGAAAATCCGGGGCAAGTTGCACTACTTCGGCAAGGACAAGCAGGAGGCCCTCCGGCGGTACTACACGAACAGGCCTCTGCCTGTCCAGCACCGCCGAGGGCTGGGCTGCTGCGTCCCTGCGATCGCGACCTCGATCAATTCCAATTCCTTGACCAAGCTACGTGCCATGCCCCCACAGCATGGCCAGGACCGGGAAGGAGGAAGGCACCGATTACTGCAGATTGGTAAAGAGAATGCATACCGCCTCCCTTGGCATCCGACACGTAGTACAGATGGTATTTGTCCCCCACCTTGGTGATGTCGCCGTCGAGGCCGCCTCCGCTCGGCTTGGGTTTCTCCGTGTTCTCCGATACGCCGTTGTGCAGAAATATTTTGGCGGTTTTTATGTTGACAGACCATTGGCATATGTTTACCATTATGTGAATACCGCATTGAGCGGTGCATTGTGGGCCGGCTGGGAACCGGCAACTGAAAACCGGCTCATCCGGTTTTTGCGTAC
>DCUI01000019.1:3337-13442 GCA_002327785.1 Phycisphaerales bacterium UBA2218 | reverse complement strand
TCCATCATCTCGGGAAAGCCCGTGACCGCGTCGATCGCGATCACCTTCAGGCCTGCGTTGGCGAGCTTGCCGGCGGTGCCTCCGGTGCTGATGATCTTCACCCCCATCTGGGCAAGCGATTTGGCGAACTCGACAATCCCGGTCTTGTCGGAAACACTGATGAGCGCAGTCCTGATCGTGATATCCATCTCTTGTTTCTCCCTTGTCTGTCTTCAATCTCCGTGGAGTCTTGCATGCCCTTGTCACCGGACCGGTGTGAGACATGCGACGCGGCCGTGCTCGTCGACGATGTAGATTCTCGCGCTCTCCGTATTGGCGGCGTGGGCCGCGATGGGTGCGCCGTTGAGCGAATAGAGCATCTTGCCCGTCGCGTTATCCATAACGGCCAGCGTGCGGACCTTGGTGATGAGATAGGCTTTGTTCTCCGCTTCGGCGAGCAGGTCGAGCCCCTCCGGCAGAGACCACACGGCCTGGCCGGTCTGCTTGTCGATAGCAGTCACCCCCCGGCCAAGGGCGTACTGGTAGACGAATCGCTGTGTCACGCGCGGGGCCCGATCCAGCACCGCCTCGGTCTGAAACTTCCAGGCCATCGGAGCCGTTGTCGCGCCGGTCACGTCGAGCCGATAGACGTTCGTGTCCTTGCTGGCGAAGTAGAAAGAATTGCCGTCGCGGATGATCGGTCCGGCGACCGCGCCGGCGGCATCGAACTGCCACAGCTTCTTCGGCGCGTCCGCCATCATCGCCACGATGTTGCCCGCAGTAGTCCCGAAGACGACCGTCGTGTCATCCGCCAGAACGGTCGTGATGAGCGACTCATTCTCCGGGGCCACCTTGAAGATCCGGACCAGGTCGTGGGCGCGAAGCACGTGCAGCCGCCGATCCCCCGCCGCCACGTAGAAATACTGGCTGTTGCGAACCGGGGGCGCCACGATGCTCAGCTCCAGGTCGGCCACCCGCTGCTCGACGCCGGTGACCATGGTGCATTCGGTGAGCTGGTTGCCGACGACCGAGATGAGGCTGTCGCCATAGGAGACCAGGTCGAGCACGGGAATACCTCGAGGGGCCACGGAACGGCTGAAGACGACATTCCCCCCGTCCGTACCCAGCGACCACATGTAGTTGCGATCCGAGCGAAGGTACAGGCGGTCGCCCAACAGCGCCACGGCGGCAAATGTCTCGCCCTTCTTCATGGGCAGCGTCTGCTGCCAGACAAACTTGAGACGGGCATGATCGAGCAACTCAGGAGACAACAGCCAATCGGAATCTCGCGCGCCGGCCGGCGAACCGACCCCTTGCCCGGCGGCGCTCACCGCCGGCGCCGTCAACCCACTCGACAGCAAACACATGCCCACAAAGATCAGAGCCTTGGGCCGCAGCATGACTTGCATACGCCAATCCTCGCAAAAGAGTTTCGGTCTGTCACCCCGGAGTCCTGGATTGAGTCAAAAGACGCTCCTCCAACTACCGGATCTCGGCCAGGCAGGAACACCCATCCGCGGCATCCGACCCGTGCCGACGCCGCCGAGCACCCCGTCAGGTCAACTCCACATGATCGGCCAGATCCACCTTGTGCTCGGCCTCGAATCTGCGCATCTCCTCGATGCGTCCGATGTCATCCTGAATCCGGTGGACCAGCTTGAAAATATAGGGCTTGCCGGCCAGACGATTGCGCAAGTCGTCCAGCATCGGTTCCCACGAGCCGCCGTACAACTGGGCCTTGAGCGCGACGAGCATCTTGTGTTCGTCGCTGAGTCGGCTCACATAATCGATCACAGCGTTCTCGACGTTTCTGTCCGAGCTGCTGCTCTTTGGGGCTGGCTCAGCCATAAGTGACTCCAATCACCAGGATGGTAACGGTTTGGCACCGGGAATTCAACACATTTTCCCGAATTGCCGCACCGGCGCGAGACGAGATTCTCCATCTTGAGGCCGGGGGGAGATGACGAAGGGCGGTGGGAGTGTCCCTTTCGGCCCGGTTCGGATGCACGCCGGGTGCTTGGGACTCTTGGGATGAAATGGGACCCGCGGGACCGATAGGCCCCATGCTCAGCGGCCGGGCCCCAAGGATCACTTGCCTTTTCCGATGACCCAGAACGTCTCTTCCCTGGGCGTTGTTCTCGCTTCGAAACTGTCCGGAGCATACCCATACACGTTGGTGAGGACCTCGTACTTGCGCTGCCAGATGTCCCGGGGAAGCCGGACGCAGACATCGGAATTCACTACGGGGCGCGGCAAGTACTTGCCGCCGCCGTCTTCGTAGGCAAACATCCAGATATCGCCGGTGGAGATCCGCTGGCTGTCCCGCAGGGCCATGACGGCCTTCGCCACCTCTTCGTGCCGCCGGTTCCGGGTGTACTCGCCCCAGAGGCCGTGCGTCAAGACCAGGTCGTAACGGTACGACGGGAGCAGGTCCATGATCGCATCCTCCACATCGACCGTTCGCAGCGGCTTCTGCTGGGGCCCATCATCAAGGTCCCCCATGATCGCCTTGGCGCGGTAGTGCTCGGCCGCCTTTTGAAATCTCGAAGCCCTGTCCGAATCGCTCTTGTGGGTGAGCGCCACGAGGGTCCAGCAGCTATCGGGATGCATCAGGAGCGTCCCGCCCGCCCAGAGCGTCTCATCGTCCGGATGAGCAATGATCACGACACAGTTGACATGTTCATAGGTCAGCCGGCCAACAGCGCGCGATGCCATGTTCTTCCCCGTTGATCTTCATGTCCCTTGTGGGGTGTATTACGCGTCACAAGACACATGCGATGCGCAACGTGCCACACCCCCATGGATCATCGTGCCACATCCCGTATGAAAATCAAGAGGATTATCGCGTCGAGCAGTCCCATCCGGGAACCGGTCCGATCCCGCAGAGGATGGGCAAGACCCCGTGCGCAGGCGCGCACAATCCCGCTCATCGAGTTTCCTGAACCTCCTGTAGAGTCCGCACCGACACCGTTGCGGACCGGCCGGAGGCAACTGCAACCGCCGCCGGACTACTGCATGTCCTTAACGGCTTTCTCAGCTTCCTTCTGTTTCTCCTCAACCTGCTTTGTATCAGGTTGTGTCGTAGGCTCCTCCTTCTTCTTGCAGCCCGGAACCACGACGAAAGCCAGCAGAATCGTCAACACCAGCAGTAGCGAGGTCAGTTTGCGTCCTAGATCAGCCACAAGTTTCCTTTCTTTCCGAGGTTTCCTTGCTTCTTTGCTCCAGTTCATTGATCTCACGGCGGTCAAAGACCCGAGTCAATTCCCTTTCACCCACGTTCGTGCGGCTCACACCTTGACCAGACGTGTCCCCGGGCCGTCGGCGCCAATGGCCTCAAGGAACCGCTCCTCGATGCCCTTCTCGATTTCCTCGCGTTCGGCCTTCGTGCCCTGGGTCAAGGGGATCTGTCCACCGGCATAGGTTTGATGGCCGCCCCCGGTCCCCTTTCGGCCGACCAGATGCTTTATGACCTTCCCGGCCAGATTGTTCTCCTCCGACGTGCGAAGAGAGATCAGCAGCTTGTCGTTCCAGTAGCCGGTGCACATGGTCCACGTGGTCTCGTCCTCACGCAGCAACAGGTCGGCGACCTCCGCGATCATGTCCGGATTGTCGATATCCCCCAGTTCGGTGATGATGGCGGGGCCCTGCACGCGGGCGTTTCGCAGGGCGTTGGCCAGCATCTGGTAGTACACCCTCGGCACTCTCCCCCGCTGGATTACGCCGAGCATGCGCTTGTTGGCGAAGGGATATAGGAATTCGATGGCCTCGATGTCAGATCGCGAGCACTCCCGTCCGAGGTCCTGCGTATCGGAGCGAATCCCGTAGAGCAGGGCGGTCGCCAGGGGCGTATCGGGCGTGATGCCCGCCTCGATCAGGTATTCGACAAGAATCGTGGAAGTCGCTCCATAGCTGCTGCGGATGTCGGTAAACGTGGCGGCCCGGGTCCGCCGGCGGATAGGATGGTGATCGAGGACGACGTTCGGCAGAATCCCCTCGGGCAGGGAATTGTTGCCCGTCCCGGGTTGCGTATCCACCATCGCCACGAGATCGAACTTGGTGCAGTCAATCTCGGCAAAAGATCGCAAATTCAAACCCAGGTATTTCACGAGGGCCCGGTTCTCCCCGCGGCCGACCGTGCCCCCGCATGCGATGGAGCATTGAGCGTTGCCCAGTCCCTTGGCGAGCCGCCGCAGGGCCACGGCCGCCGCCAGGCTGTCAGGATCGGGCGTATCCTGCATCGCGATCAACAGATACGCCTTCCCGGCAAACAACTCCGTCAGTCTCTGTAGTTTCGATCCGGTTTTTTCGGCCGCTCTCATGCACAAGATTGTATAAACCCCGATCGCTTTTGAACAGTTCTTTCTCCCTACTTGCCCTTGCGAAACGGCCTCAGAAACACCTGAAACGCGGATTGATGCCACTTTTTCTGGATGGGAAACACCCCCCGCTCCACCAGATCCACATCCTCAATGGAGTAGAACGCCTGGGGGTTGAACTTCTTGACCAGTTCAATGACGACGCCCACCTCCCGCCGGCGCACGATCGTGAAGATGATCTCCACAGGGCCGTTGGCGCCCTGCCCCTTCATTCCCGTGACTCCATATTGTCGCTGCCGAAGCCGATCGATCAGGTCTGCGGCCGGTCTTTGCGTGATCACGCGGATGATCACAGTGCCCAGCGAGAGCTTCTCCGCGATCAGGAGCCCGACGAAATTGCCCGTGGCAAATCCGCCGGCGT
This sequence comes from Phycisphaerales bacterium UBA2218, assembly GCA_002327785.1. Lineage (GTDB taxonomy): Bacteria > Planctomycetota > Phycisphaerae > Sedimentisphaerales > Anaerobacaceae > PLanc-01. Next base: position 8,726 of record DCUI01000019.1, on the reverse strand, counting down.
AGGCGATGTAGCACAGGGGGTTCGCCAGGTTCTGCATGATCTGCCCGATGACCAGGATCCAGATCAGCACCTCGAAGAACCCGGCGATCGGCGCCAGAAATTTGTAGCCCCGAGAGACGAAGATCAGCCGAACCGTCCCCAGGGAGACGTCGGTGATGCGAGCCAGAAAGATGAGCAGAGGCAAAACCACCCAGGAGTAGACCGGTGTATCGGGAAACAGGACAGCAATCACAGCCATTTCTTTCTTCTGAAGTAGACAAGCATGACAACCACGATGGTCAGCATCAGAAGCAGCACCGCCGGATAGCCCCATCGCCATCCGATCTCGGGCATGTTCGGAAAATTCATTCCGTAGATGCCTGCGACGAAGGTCAGCGGGATAAAGATCGTGGCGATGATCGTCAGGACCTTCATGATGGCGTTCATCCGGTTGCTGATGCTGGACAGGTAGATCTCGAGCATCCCGGCCACCATATCGCGAAAGCTCTCGATCGTATCGATGACCTGGATCGTGTGATCGTGAACATCCCGCAGGTAAACGCGGGTCTGGCTGCAAATCAGCGAGGACTCATCCCGCTGCATGGCGCTGATGAGCTCTCGGAGTGGCCAGATCGAGCGACGCAGCGACATCATCTCTCGCTTGAGCGTATGAATCTTACGAAGGGTGTCCTCAGTCGGATTCTCGATCAGCTCATCTTCGAGGTCTTCGATCCTCTCGCCGGTCTTCTCCAGGATACCGAAATAGCTGTCCACGATGGCATCGATCAGCGAATAGGCCAGGTAATCGGCGGCCATCTTGCGGACCTTGCCCTTGGCAAGGCGGATCCTGTCCCGGATCGGGTCGAAAATATCGCCGACCTTCTCCTGGAAAGAGATGACGAAATGGGTCCCGAAGACGATGCTGATCTGCTCGCTCTCAATGCCGTTGCTCGTGTAACTGTAGCTGAGCATCTTGAGCACGATGTAGGCGTACTTCTCATAGTTGTCGAACTTCGGCCGCTGGCCGGCCGTGACAATGTCCTCCAAAATCAACGGGTGCAGGTCGTACGCCTTGCCGATCTTCTCGATGATCGGAATGTCGTCGATGCCGTCGATGTTGATCCAGGTGGTCGTGGCGGTGTCCCTGAACGGGAGGCACTCCTCGATCGAGACCCCCTGCTTCTCCTGGAAGCGCTGCTCGTCATAGTCCAGGTACGCGATGTGGACGGCCTCCGCCCGTGCCTCGCCGATGTGGACGAGGGTCCCGGGCGGAAGGCCCGCCTTCCTGGATCGGCGGCTCAGAGCCGCATTCCTGCGTTTGGCCTTACTGCCCATCGCCGAAACCTCCCAGCGGGCTCCTCGCGGAGGCATCGCCTTTCATCGCGACTCTCAACGGAGGGGCCTGGCCGGCCTTGTCCTGGCCCATGTACAGCGTCAGATGCGGGAACGGGATTTCGATATGCAGTTCGTCGAACCGCTTCTTGAGCCGGCGATTGAATTCTCGCCCGACGCTCCATTGCCTGATCGGCCTGGTTTTGGTCCTCGCCTTGATGATCACTGCCGAATTGGCGAACTGATCGAGTCCGAGAATCTCGATGGGTTCGAGGATGTCCGGCCCAAACGCCGGATCGCTTCGGAGCTCTTCATCCACCTGCCGGATCACCCGGACCACCTCATCCACGTTCTCCCGATAGGCCACTCCGATGTCGAAGACATACCGGGAGTACTCCTTCGTCATATTCGTGACGACATCGATCTTGCCGTTGCGGACGTAGTGCACGTTGCCCGCCAGGTCGCGAAGAACCACCATCCGCAGATTCAGCCGCTCCACGAGGCCTCCCTTGTCGGCGATCTGGACCACGTCGCCCACGCGGATCTCATCGTCCAGCAGGATGAAGAAACCACTGATGACGTCCTGCACGAGGTGCTGGGCGCCGAAGCCGACGGCCACACCCACGACGCCGGCCGCCGCCAGGACGGGACCGATCTCGATGTTCAGCATGGCCAGGATCATGAGCGCCGCCACGGTGATGATCGTGGCGCTAATCAGGTAGCTGATGACCGCACTGAGCGTGTCGGCCCGCTTCTTGTACTCATCATCCATCGTCTTCCGACGTCCGAGAAATGCAAACAGGCGGGATGACGCCACGTGGGAGAGCTTGATGCCGATGTACATAAGCATCAGGATGATGGCGATCCTGGGACCATTTTCGATGGTCCACTTGACGATCTCGTCGGCGTATTCTCTGATGTTGATGTTCATTCCGAGGTTCTCCTCGTACCCAAGCCATTCGGTTCAGAACAGTCATAAGCGGGCACAGACATCAATCGGGCGGTCATTGCACACCCCCGGCGGGACCGCTGTCCTTCGGTCCCATCAGGCCTTGCCCCTTCTCCTCAACACGTTGGTCGCGGTGAGAATGCCGGTCACAAGCCCCAGTGCGAACGTCAGCATCAGCAACAGCACCCGCGACATCTGGACCTTCAGAAGAAGGATGCGCGCCTCCACCGGCTCGGTATTCTGGAGAAAGATGATGATGGTGAAAATCAAGAGAACAATGATGGCAACCAACTTGGCTTTTCTCATGACCGTTCCTTTATCGCACAAAGACGTGGCCAACTTTCGCAGGGCAGAATTGTAGCAGGATGGCAGGAAGAATGCGAGGAAAAAACTCCCCGGAACGGCACGGAGCAAGCCACCGTCGCATGACCTGCAACAAAAGGAGACCGCCCGCGCGGCAGCGGCAGAGCTTGGACCCGCTGCCCGGTCAGTTGATCGGGCACTACCCCTGGTTGGGCTCCGCCGGAGTTGCCTGAGCCGGGGGAACACCGGCCGGCTCGACGGGCGCCCCCTTCTCCAACTGATCGATGGTTTTCTGCTGCTCAGCCACCAGGGCGTGCAACTCGGCAATCTGCTGCTGGAGCGCCGCGGTCGCGCTGGCTTGGCCACTGGATCGGGCCGTCAGCGACTCCTGGGCCTTCTGAGCATACTCCAGGGCCTCGTCCCGCTCCTTGACGGCCTGGTCGATCCTCCCCTGGAGTTCATCACGGCTCTGCCGGACTGCGTTGAGCTCGGCCTTGGTACTGGCGATTTCTTTTTCGGCCAGACCCAGACTGTGTTTCAGTTTCTGCACGGCGGTCTTGGCCTCCCTCGCCTCCTGCTGAGCCTGCTCCAGGGCCTTCTTTTCACAACCTGCGACCGAAACAAGCAGACAAAAAACAGAGAACAACAGACAGAGGACGTAAAACCATCGCTTCGTCCATTTCCCGTTGCCGCCCCTGCGTCCTGTACAATCCACCGTTACTTTCATCGATGCTCTCCTGCAAGCGCCGGCTCGTGAACCCTGTCTGTACGGAGTTCTCTGAGCCTTTTATCGGCCGCCGCGGGACTGGCTCTGTAGTGCTGAAAGGACACGGCAGCGAAAAAATCCATATCCACGCGGCAGATCAGGTCTAAGCTCGATGCGCATCTCGCCTATCAGCGGTCGTCGCCCAGGAATCTGTAACTGAGGATCTTGTAGATCAGCTTGGCCGCCAGGAAATCCGGGGCCCACTGGTTCGCCACCGGGCACATCTCGACAACATCAAGCCCCACGACGTTTCTGCGGCTGCACACGGCCTTCATCAGGGCCAGAACGTCGTACCAGAGCAGGCCTCCCGGCTCGGGCGTGCCCGTGGAGGGCATGATCGACGGGTCGAACACGTCCAGATCGATCGTGATGTACACCTGCTCGGTCAGTTTCCCAACGACCTGATCGATCCAGGCGGTGCTGTCGTGAATGTGCTCCGCAAAAAAGACCCGGTCGCGCCGGAGGCCCTGCGTCTCGGAGATGTCCATGCTCCGGATGCCCACCTGGACGATGGGACAAAGCTCCCGGGCCCGCGCCATGACGCACGCATGGTTGTTCCGGGACCTCTCGTACTCGTTCCGCAGGTCGGAGTGGGCATCGAGCTGCAGAACGCTCATGCCGGGAAATTGGTGAACGTGCGCCTGGATCGCCCCGATGCTGACCGAATGCTCCCCGCCGAGGAGTACGACGAACTTGCCGTTCGCCAGATGGCCTTGCACCCTGCCCCGGACGGCCTCGACCATCTGGTCGGGAGAGAAATCCCCGGTAACCGGCTCATCCGTACAGATGCCGTGCAGATAGACCTGCGAGTCGGTCTCGATGTCATACCATTCCATGTTCGCCGAGGCCCTGATGATCGCCTCGGGGCCCTTGTCCGCCCCCTTGACCCACGTGCTCGTTCCATCGTAGGGAACCGAGGCCACGACGATTCGGGAATCGGCGAGTTGGCTGTATTGGGGCGGCAGGCCGCCGAAATTGCGGATGTTCGCGGTCATGACTGTTAACTCGATGGCTTACTGCGACGGGCCGGAGTTCTCATCGAACAGGAACATGGCGATCGCCACGGTCGTGGTCCACAGGTCCTTCTGGCCCTTGGCGGTCTGCGTGATGTTCGACGTGCGAATGATCAGGCCGCTGGACCGGTAGACCTGCTCCTTCTCCGACCAGGCCTTGTTGGGGTCCACCTCCAAACCGAGGGTCGTTCCAAGCATCCCGGCGGCGAGGTCTTCCGCGAGGTCGGCCGCTTCCTTCTCATTCATCCCATGTCCGTGCACCTCGCTGAGATAACCCCACTTGGTCTCGTCTTTCGGCACCGCGATCCCCACGGAGGAGCCGACCAGGCGACCATGCTCATCGGTGTCGGACCGGGCCATGACGCAGTAACAGATCCCGCCGGGCGTCAGTTGTTTCAGTCCTTTGTCCCGGCTGATGATCTTGCACCTGGGCGGCAAAATGGACGAAACCTGAACCAGGTTCTGCTGAGCCACACCCGCCTTGCGCAGCGCTTCCTCGAAGCTCTTGAGCTGGTACTTGTGCCGACCCACCCCCTTGGTCAGGAAGACCCTCGTGGGAACCAGGTTTACCATGTCTACCTCCCGCAATCTGCATTGAGTTGGTACTGCGTTGCCGTGTCAGAATTCAGCCTGCGAATTATAGGCCGAAGCAGCCCGTTGGCAATGAAAATATTCAAAATGCCACGTATTGCCGGGCCTTTTCCAGCCGGACGCCGATGCGCCCAATCTGATCGAAGCCCTGCAACCGCTGCTCGCGGCGAAGCTGAAGAATGCGATTCACCGTCACCGGACCCAATCCCGGCACTCTGAGCAACTCCATCCGGGAGGCCCGGTTCACATGGACCGGGAAGAACTCCGGATGGCGGACAGCCCAAGCTTCCTTTGGATCAACGTCCGCAGACAGGTAGCCTCGCTCGTCGCACAGGATGTCGGCGTCGGTGAAGCCGTATTTGCGCATGAGGAAATCCACCTGGTAAAGACGATGCTCCCGCATGAATGGACCGCCCGGGAACGTGGCGAGGGCGTCCCGCCCTTGCGTGTCGTGGG
>DCUI01000019.1:0-3329 GCA_002327785.1 Phycisphaerales bacterium UBA2218 | reverse complement strand
GGTTTCCCAACCCTCTCTGATAGGCGCTGAAGTAGATGCGATGCATCCGGAGTCGGTCGTAGAGCCCCCACATGTACTTGACGATCTCGGCATCCGACTCGCCCGCCGGGCCCACGATGAACTGAGTGGTCTGCTTGACTCTCTCGAACCGCGAGCCTTTGGCCGTCAACTCGCTGATGTGTTTGATCGGCCCGATGATATCGCGCAGGTAGTCCTTACGGCTCGAAAGCTTCGCGAGGTGCTTGGCGCCCGGCGTCTCGATATTGAGCGACACGGCGCTGGCGAGCGAGACGGCCTCCTCGATGGCGGCATCGCTGGCGCCGGGGATGATCTTAAGGTGAATGTAGCCCCTGAACCGGTGCCGCGTGCGCAGGAGCCGGGCAGTGGTGTTGAGCCGGTCCATGGTCGCATCCGGCGTGCCGATGACGCCCGAGCTCAGAAACAACCCGAAGACCTCCCGCCGGTTGTGATAGTCGAGGAACACGCGGGCCGTTTCCTCCGGGTTGAGCGTACACCGGCGGATATCCTGCTCCTGCCGCAACGGGCAATACTTGCAGTCATTCGCACAAACATTCGAGATCAACGTCTTGAGCAGAATGCTCTTGCCCCCGTTGGGCAGCGTCACGGGATAGATCCATCGCCCGTCACCGCCCCGCCGGCGGTGCTCGTCGTCCCGGGTGCCGCAGGCGCAGGCCAGATCGTACTTGGCGTCATCGCTGAGGATTTCCAGTTTCTGATGCGTATCCGGCTTGGAGACCACCCCGACCATGAGGTTGAAGTATGAAGTGCGAAGTGTGAAGTGTCAAGTGCAAAGGCGCCCAGCTTCGGAGGTTGTGTGAGGAGGAATCCTGGCGGTGTTATGCGGCGGCCCGCGTGGATTTCCAGTACGTGGCCCACAGGCCGCTGTGATAGAGGCTGGACAAGGCCATCATGGCTTCGGCGTTGGACGGGTCCCACCTCATGCCGGGACCCTTGAGACGGTCCGTCAGCCGGCCACATGGCGATTCGGTCCGGCCCGAACCACAGTCATACCCGAATCGTCGGAACGTCGGGTAGTCCGTCATCGACACCCGTTTGCCAACGTAATCCCGCAGAGACTGCAATGCCTCCTGCTTGCCCTTGTTCCGCACGCCTTCCGGCCGAGGGGGAAAAAGCCTCCTGCTGAGTCTGCAAGAGGCTGATCGCCTTGGCGTACATCTGTTCGCGAAACACCGCGTGCGCCTGGCGAGCCAACTCTTCCGTGTCCGCTATGATCTGCCCGTCTCTCGCGGCGTTCATCACCTGGGCCACCTCCTCCGCCAGCCGCTCGAATTCCCCCGCCATCGCCCGCTCCAGTTGCTCTGCACGGACCTGTTTGTCTTCCATGACTCAATCTCCTTGTCTATAAGGTTCATAAGTCACTGTATACACAGGAATTGCATCGCGCCAGAAAAAAACCTCACACACGGAACGATGACCGGATGGGAAGGATCGCCGCAAAGATCGCGGTGGTGGTTGAACCTGGCGGAGCGTTAGTCTCGCGAGATCAACAAGCATCGTGACCCTCGACCCGGACATTTCCAGGGTCTTGCCGACATCGAAGTGGGTCAACACGGTCCTTCGAGCACTGATCGCCGCGATGCCGAAATCCCGAAGAACGAAGACTGGTCGCAAGGCGCCATCGAAGTCGCGCCGTGATAGCGAACTCCGGGAAGCTATTTCCTCTTCCGCGCCACGGCCCAGGAGCGCTGGGCCCACTTCGCCAACTCATCGGGGTCCTCCAGGACGTCGGCCGGGACCTCGTAGTAGGTCCGGGTCGTGGTCTTGATCTTCTCCGGATAGGGCTCGAAGGGCGCCGATCCCGCCCGCAGGAAGTCGTCCCGGTTCGAGTCGTCCACCTTCAGATAGGCGACATCGTCGGCCAGCACCACGAACATGGTCCCCTCGCGATAGAGTCCAACCCCGCCGAACATCCGACGAGCGGACACCTCGCCCCAGCCCGAAAGCTGCTCCACGACATACTCCACGAACTCATCCGATACGGCCATCAGCTCTTGTCTCCCGGATCCTGCATGATCGATGGAACGAAGTGGTTCTCATAGAACGACGTCAAGCCCCGGAGGATGTCCATCAACTGCTCGACCGAGGCCACGCCGCCATCATGCTCCACGACAACGCCATGCCCTTCCCGATAGGACCCCCTGACGCCCCGCGTCCCGCCAAAGCCAGATTTCACCTCCTCAATGCACTTGCCGCATGTGCATCCACACTCCGCGATGATTGCTGTGCAGTCCAAATGAAAAGGGTGCAACTCTCGGAGCGCGCCCGCTTAAGGCCTGATAATATAAGGCTTTACATACGCCCTCAGGCCAGAACAATGGGTCTCCCGAGGTGGAACATTGCTTTTGTGGGACGATGTTCGCCCTCTTGATAAGGAGACCCAAGCATGATCATGGCACAGGAACGGATGATTCTCAAGGGCCAAGTGCAGTTGGAAGAGATGGTCGGTTTTGTTCGCCGGGCGGCCCGGGAGGGTCGGCCGATCGACGGAGTGGAGGTGAACGGCAAGGAGCGGATCTTTGAATGGTTGGGGCAGCAGGTCCGCTGGCGGAATCCCGACGGCAACAAGCCGGTGGTGTGCGTGATGGACGGGGAGCGGGCGTTGTGGAAGACGTTGACCCGCACGGTCCTGGGCGTGGTGTGCATTTTGGACCTCTTCCATGTGCTGGAGTACCTGTGGCAGGCCGCCCATTGCTTCCATGCCGAGGGTAGCGAGGAAGCGCAGGCGTTCGTGACCGATCGTCTGCGACGGTTGCTGCGTGGCGAGGCGGGGTATGTGATCGGAGGCCTGAAACAAATGGCGACCAAGCAACATCTCAAGGGTTCGCGAGCCCGGCAGTTGTCGGCGGTGATCGGCTACCTGACGCGGAACCGCCGGTTCCTGCATTATGACAAGTACTTGGCGGCCGGATATCCCATCGGCAGCGGGGTGGCCGAAGGAGCGTGCCGGCATCTGGTGAAGGATCGGATGGAGTTGACGGGAATGCGATGGCGCGTCCCTGGGGCGCAGGCGATCCTGGACTTGCGGGCAGTGTACGTGAATAGGGATTGGGACCGCTTCCAGGAGCATCGCGTCGAGGAGGAGTGCCGCCGGCTCTATCCCTATCGGGCTCAGATATTACCAATGCGGAAGACAGCATCGCGGGAGGCGGGTTACGCCCATTTCATATCTACTCATTCTCGTCTACCCCGAGCTTATGCTTGAGTATCACATTTCGGACTTGTTTGACTTGATATGGCTTGGCCGCCGACCCCTTGGGTTGGAGATTTACTGAGTTTCGCATAATATA
>DCUI01000324.1 GCA_002327785.1 Phycisphaerales bacterium UBA2218 | reverse complement strand
CCGACATTTCATCCCGGGGCCCCTGCGCATTCCAGGACAGATCGGAACCTGTACAATCGAAAAACCCGGAGTGATGGAGATTGGTTCACTCCGGCACATAAGGATATCTGCCGACGCCGCCGAACACGACCGCCGCCGGGGCCGGAACAACTCCCGCATCACACCGCCGGTTGTCCGTGGCATCACAAGCATACAGGACGCCGGCGCCAGGACCCGCGAGACTCTGACGATCGTCTTGCTGACCCTGGCCAGGAGAACCCTCGATGTGATGACCGACTTGGCGAATACCCCGAAGCCGACCCGGCCGGACTTCGCTTGCGATTCAATTCATCCTGATCCATACTCCCCTCCATCCATAACGGACGGGTCACGATGATTTGACTTTACGGCCATGGTTGGGCCCGGTAATTTGGTATCGAGCGGACGCTGCTGGAGCAAGATATGATGAATCATACAAGCAGGATTGCGAGGTTGAGCTTGGTCGCACTGGTGGCTCTGGCCGCCGGGTGCCGGACGATCAATCGGGGAATCACCGAAAGCGTGCTGGAGCGGGGCACGGCCGACCAGTGGCAGGTTCGCTACGGTAGCCACGTCATGTACACCCTTACGAACGACACACTGCCCGACATGGAGTTCGAGGGTTCCGTGATTGCAGGCAACGTGGTCGTTCGATACCAGCGGGGTCTTGGGCCGCAGGCGCAATGCGTCGCGGACAGGACGGCCGGTTTGCAGAATGAGGTGCGCGAGCGAACGGGAATCGCCATCTCGACCCGGACCACAATTTACCTGATTCGCTTCGATCAGCGGCCACAGAACTACAGTATTACGCTGACGGTTGAGCCCAATGAGTTCCCGCTGCCTCTGTTCGTTCGAGCCGAGGACGAGTCCTGTGAGGCGATCATTGCCCAGAATCACATCTACCCCTATCTCGCGATGCACGAGCTCGTGGAGACCTCGCTCGTATGGCGGACCGAGGGGCGGGTCCTGCCCGATCTCTCATGGGAGGCTCTGGGTCTGAACGTACACATGAACAATTACACACGCTGGTTCCGCGACGGCTTGGCCAATTACGCCGGCTACGTCGCCTATGCCATCGTTTCCAAACAGGTCCCGAGCGAGCAGCGGCTGCACTACCGTCAGACGCTTCTGCACATCCACCCGTTCACGTCGCTGGCGAAGGTCAGGGACAGGCTGTTTTCCTGGCCGCAATCGTCCGCCACCGGGCAGGAGCGGACGTATTATAATGCGGCTCTGGGCCTGTTCCTGCTGATTGCCGACACCTACGGCGAGCAGACGATCCGGTATATCGTGAGCGAGATCTCGCAGCGCGAGATGGTGGACGGCCGGGACCTCGTCGAGATCGTCAATCGCGTGGTCGGGACCGACGTGAGGCGCTTGGCGGCGGCGTTCGAATTCCCCGTGCTCGGCGTGGAACTCGAGCGGATGAGTCCGGCCCTGGCTCTGAACCGAGGCGTGGACCTGCGCGAGGGGGTATTCGTGACGGCCGTGAAGGACGATAGCGCCGCTGAGAAGGGGGGGCTAAAGGAAAAAGACGTGATCACCGCCGTCGGGTCCACGCCGGTCGCCACTCTGCTCGACTTCGAACTGGGGCTGTTCAGGGCGCGAAGCCGGCGATTCGTTTCCATGACCGTCCACAGACAAGGGGCCGGTGTGTTGACCGTCGATCTACCCCTGCAACGATCCGAATCGACCGGTACTCCTCCAGGCAGACGTCGCAATCCTCTTCAAGAGGGCCGGATCGAGTTCAGCCACCTGAGTCGGCTCTTCACCCACTGACTCCAAGCTCCGCAAAAAAAAGAACGCGCAATTTGGTAAAATTAACTTGACGTAATATAATGTATACAGTACATATGGTGGTGTATACATTACATCTACGTGTTGTGATTTGGATAGGAACACGAGTCTATAAATCGATCACAGAAGACGGCTTGGTTCACATTGATTGTGGTTTCACTCGCCTTGGGACTGAGCTTGGCGGCGTTTGGCCTGGCGTGCTTTGTCTTCAAATTACCCCCTGGCCGAGCGACTGGCGGATTCGGGTTGTTCGGGATCATGGGCTTGCTTGGTTTGATCCCGGTCCTGTTCAGGAAGAACAAGGACAAGGTGCAGTGGGATGAACGGGACATGGTGATTCACCACAAAGCGGTCGTCGCTGCATACGCGACCTTTTGGGGCGTGTTTGTTGTGGCCGCGATGATCCCGTGGTTTGTGACTGGGCCCAACGGGACGGTCCCGGCCACCTACCTTCCGTGGATGGTGTTCGGCGGTATGTTCATTGTCGAACTCGTGCAGGCGATTGTCACCTTGACGCACTACGGCTGGACAAACAAGGAGACTGGCCATGAATAGAACACAGAAATCCGCACTGCTCAGCCTGTCGGGGTTCTTTGTGAACGCCGCATTCTTGGGCTATCTGTTCATCAGGATCTTCGTTCTCAGGAGCCTGCCCCAGAAGTCCGATGCCGTAGTGTGGTTGTTCGCGTTCGCAGTGGTGGCCACATGGTGGATTGCCCTGTCTCGCAGACGGCAAAGCCCAGCCGAGCCCGAGGCGGATGAGCGAGACAAGGCGATCACGAAGAATGCGGTTGTTGCAGCCTTTATCTCGATCCTGTTGCTTCTGGCGGCGACGGTCCTGGTCCTGACGCTTCTGCTCGGGGAGGCGGGCGACGTCCCGATCTATGTCCTGACCTTCATCCTCTTCGGCGTATGCCTCATGGCGGGGCTGGTCTACTCTGTGGCGATTCTGGTGCAGTACGGGCGAGGAAGCAGAGGAGGCGTATCATGAACAGAGAGCAGAAAAGGGCTTGGGCTATCGTGTGTTCAATGTCGTTGGCGGCATTCCTGTGCGTTGCGGCCCTCGTGTCGCGTCATCTCGAACTTCGCGGGCTGACCATCTTGCTGTTCGGTGCGGCGGCGGTCGTCCAAGGCACAGGGGTCGTGGCGTGTCTTCGCGTCAAGCCGGACAAAGGCGCCGTGACATCCGACGAGCGGGACAAGCAGATCGAGAAGAACGCCTACCTGGCCGGCTTCGGCGCCGTATACCTGTTCGTCATTGTCGCATCCTTCGCCCCGATCGCTATCTTCGGAGAGAAAGGATCGTTGCCGGTGACCTGGTGTCCGGCCCTGCTGATCGGCGCCGGTTTCTGCCAGGCCTATGCCATGTCCGTCGCGACGTTGATTCAATACGGCCGGGAGGGCAAGGATGAATGACGACCACATCACCAATCGCATCCGTCGCCTCCGCTTCGATCACGGCGAGATGACCCAGCAGCAGCTTGCGGACAAGGTCGGCGTCACGCGCCAGACGATCCTCGCCATCGAGGCCGGCAAGTACGCTCCCTCGCTGCCCTTGGCTTTCCGCATCGCCCGCGCCTTCCATACGACCGTCGAGGATGTGTTCCAATACCACAATGGCGTGGAACCCTCGTGAGAGATCTTCGAGCCGGAGCGGATGGAATGCACTCTGAGACAGTAAACTTTCGCACTTTTTGATCGGGTAAAGTGGATGTGGTATCAAGAGAAACATGCCAACCTTCCGATGGGTGTTGTGAGAGACATCCGACAAGGAGGTTGGTATGGTTACGACATCTTCTGTATCGACATGGACGGCTCTGATCCAACAGTTTTTCCCCGTATTCACAGCACCCGGCGCCCAGATCTTTCTGGCTCTGGTCACCGGGTGGGTCCTGTGCACCGGCCGACGCACCATCACCGGCATTCTGCCTTTCGCCGATCCGGCGGGGCAGCATGCCCACGATGCCTTCCACCGCTTCTTGGGCGATGCCTACTGGGACATGGAGGCCTTGTGGAAGCTCTTGACGGTTCTGCTGGTCAAGACCTTCGCCGCCTCGGGCGTCGTCGAACTGGACTTGGACGATACACTCTTTCATCGCTGCGGGCGAAAGGTCTGCGGCGCTGGCTGGTGGCGCGAAGCGGTGCGGTCCACGCGGACCCGGACCGTCTCGGCCTGGGGCTTGAACCTGGTGGTTCTGACGTTGCGGGTGTATCCCCCCTGGGGTGGCGAACCGCTGGGCCTGCCGATCCGGATGCGGCTGCATCGCAAACAGGGTGCTTCGCTGATCGACCTGGCTCAGGAGATGCTCCAGCAGGTCGCTGCCTGGCTGCCCGAAAGGGCTTTTCGGCTGCACGCCGATGGGTTTTACGCCACCTTGGCGGGCCGAAGCCTCGTCCGGATCCACTTGATCAGTCGGATGCGACGGGATGCGGACCTCTACGAGCCGTTGCGGGCGACGGGCGGCAAGAAGAAATCGGGTCGCCCGCGCCAAAAGGGGCGTGCCCTGCCTACACCCCAACAGATGGCCCGCCGCGTCCACTCGTGGCGGTCGGTCACCACGGTCGAACGGGGACAGGTCAGGAAGCGTTGGGGCCATGCCCGGCCAGTGCTTTGGTATCACGTCTGCAAGACCCCGGTGCGGCTGGTCATCAGCCGGGACCCCGAAGGCAAGGAACACGACGACTTCTTCTTCACGACCGACCTGTCGCTGACACCCGCGCAGGTCATCGCGGCGATGCTCAGCTTTTGGTTGAGCTCGGTGGTGTGGCTGT